>CAYTJV010000236.1:0-11049 GCA_964438165.1 uncultured Planctomycetaceae bacterium
CTTCTGGTGGTATACTTAGTCCCGAGCCACTGCGGCTCACGCGCCCCTTCGGGGCAAGGCATGACAATGAATCAGCCGTGTGGAACGAAGAACGATGCCGTGTCGGCCGGCGACCCCGTTGCGTATTTCGCCAGGATGATCCCGAACTGCCTTGAGTACGCCAACGCGGCGAAGGCGGCGGGGAAGCCCGTGGTCGGGGTCATGTGCGAATTCACGCCGCGGGAGTTGATCATGGCGGCCGGGGCGGTGCCGGTGTGTCTCTGCGGCGGCTCGGCCAAGACGATTCCCGCGGCCGAGGAGCACTTGCCGGCCAACTTGTGCCCGCTGATCAAGTCGACCTTCGGGTACCACGTGCTCAAGAGTAATCCGTTCCTAGAGATGTCCGATCTCGTGGTGGCCGAAACCACCTGCGACGGCAAAAAGAAGATGTACGAGCTGATGGCCCAGTCCCGGCCGATGTACGTGCTGGAACTGCCCCAAAAGGTCGACGACCGCGATGCCTTGGAGCATTGGGTCCGCGAGCTGGGCAAGTTCCGCGGCTTCCTCGAAGAGCGTTTCAACACGCAGGTCACGGACTGCAAATTGCGGCAGGCCATCGCCGTGATGAACCGGGAGCGGGGCCTGAGGCGCGAGCTGGCCGCTCTGATGCAGTCGGATGCCCCGCCCTTGACCGGCCGGCAACTCTTGGACTTCAAGAGCAGCATCTCGGGCATCCCGGCCGATTTCCAGCAGTACGAAAACGCCGTCGCCCTGTATCGCGGCAAGCAAGCCGAGTGTGGCATGGCGTCGCGGGTGCGCGTGCTGATGACCGGCGTGCCCATGGTTCACGGGGCGGAGCGGGTCCTGGAGCTCATCGAAGAGGCCAGCGGGCTGGTGGTCGCCATGGAGAGCTGCACGGGACTGAAGCCGATCCTGGAAGACGTTGACGAAGCTTCCCCCGATCCCCTTCAGGCCCTGGCCGAGAAGTATTTTCATCTGCCCTGTTCGGTGATGACTCGAAACGACCGCCGCGTGGAGTCGCTTCGCCGCCTGGCCGCCCAGTACCGCCCGGAGTGCATCGTCGAGCTCATCTGGCAGGCGTGCCTGACGTACGACGTGGAATCGCACCGCATCCGCCGGCTCGCCGAGGAAGAGCTGCGTCTGCCCTACCTGCGGATCGAAACCGACTACTCCCCCTCCGACTCCGCTCGAATCACCGTGCGGGTAGAGGCCCTGCTGGAGACGGTCCGGGCCCGACGGTCCGGCGGAAGCTGCGCCAACCGATGAGCTCGATCGCCTACTCCAGTCCGTTTGTCCCCGCCGAGTGGATCGCTGCCCACGGCCTCGAGCCGCGCTGGCTGCGGACGCAGGGGGCGGATCGGCCTTCGGAAATGAGTGGGCGTCGCGGCGTCTGCCCGTACGCCGGGGCCGTGATCGACGCCGTCGCCTGCGGCGCGCCGTGGGCCGCCGTGGTGCTCACGACGGCGTGCGACCAGATGCGCTACGCGGCATCGGTCCTGGAGCACCGCGGCGATCTCCCGGTGTTTCTCATGAACCTACCCTCCACCTGGCAGTCGGCGGCGGCCCGATTGCTTTACGTCGAGGAGCTTAAGCGCCTGGGCCGATTTCTCGTACGCCTCGGCGGGAAGGCGCCCGCGGATGAGGAGCTGACCGAAGCGATGTCCCGCTTCGATCGCGCCCGGGCCCAAGTGCGGCAGGCCCGCGGCTGCCTCTCCGCACGGCAATTCGCCGAGGCGCTCATCGCGGTGCGGGAGGGATCCCCCTCACCCGGCATCTCCCCGAGGGAGAGGAGTTTGACGAACGGCGTGCCTTTGGCGCTGGTGGGCGGGCCGCTTCCGGAAGGAGACTACGACTTGCTCGACTGGATAGAACTCGCCGGCGGCCGAATCGTTCTCGATGCGAGCGAATGGGGCGAGCGGACGTTGCCGCGCCCGTTCGATCCCGGTCGGATGCGAAACGAGCCTCTTGAAGAACTGGCCGATGCCTACTTCGGCAGCATTCCCGACGTGTTCCGGCGTCCCAATGATCCGTGCTACGAGTACCTGGGGCGCGAGATGGCCGCCCGGCGTGTCCGCGGCGTCGTGTTTCGCCGCTATCTCTGGTGCGACCTGTGGCACGCCGAGCTCGCGCGGCTGAAGGCCTGGAGCCCTGTGCCGGTGTTGGACCTCGACGTGGCCCAGAGTGAGGCCAGCGCCGAAGCCCGCACGCTGGGGCGAATCGAGGCGTTTTTGGAGATGCTTAAAGAGGGGTCAGGGGTTAGGGGGCAGGGGTCAGACTCTCGCTTCGACCCTTATCCTGAACGCTATCACAAACACCAGACTCTGAACCCTGAACTCTGAATCCCGAACCCCTGCCCATGATCCACAGTGCGCCTCAACGCATCACGCTCGCCGAGTGGGAAACGCGGTACACGGAACTGCGGGCCGCGGGGCTTTGCGAGCCGTGCTACGGCGGGCCGCTACAGCGCCACGTGGAGGATGGCGACCTGCGGCTGCTCAAGCTCCGCATGGATAACTCGGCAGCCGCCCTGAGGCTGTGGAACTTCCTCTTGTCGGAAGAGGAACGCTTGCACCAGGCCCGCTCTCAGGGCAAGAAGATCGTCGGGGCGATGAAGGACCTGGGCACCGTGCCGGTCATGGCCTACGCGCTGGACAACGTGATTGCCTTCTATCCTGACGGAGCGTGGTGGATTCCGTGCGTGATGGAGAATCAGGCGGGGCTCTTGGAAATCGCCGACGCGCACGGGATCGACGAATCGTTCTGCCCCGTGCGGGCCATGCTGGGGGCGTTCGTGAGCCGGGCCCATTTTCCGATCCCCGAGATGCTCACGTGCAGCGTGGGCGCGACCTGCGACGACGTGACGGCCATTGCCCAGCGTCTGGCCGATCTGGGCCATGAGATCCTCTGGTGGGAAGTGCCGCACCGGCGGCGGCCCGAGCCCGGCGAGCCTTCCGTACGGCTTCCCGGCGGCTTCGATGCGCCGGCAAGCCAGGTGGCGCTGGTGCGGTCGGAGCTGGAACGCGTGCGTGCGGCTTTGGAGGAACTCAGCGGGCAAACGCTGACAAACGAGCGTCTTGGAGAGGGGGTTGCCCGGGCGAATTGCGTGCGGCAACTCCTCGACGAGCTGCGACAACTCGGCTACACCGCCGATCCTTGCCCCATGCCGGCACTGGAGATGCTCATTGCCGAGATGCTGGCCATCCATTTTTGCTCGGACCAGGCGGAATCGATTGCCGTCCTGGAAGGACTACTCGCCGAGGTGCGTGTCCGAATTGCGGCGGGCGACGGCGTGCTGGAATCCGGGGCCGTGCGCGTGTTCTGGGTCAATCCGGTGGCCGATCTGCGGGTAATGAATTTGTTGGAGGATTCGGGCGGGCGGGTGTGCGGCACGGAGTATCTGTTTTGCCATGCCCTCGATCCCATCCCCGAGGATCTCCCGCCCATGGAGGCCCTGGCACGGATGGCGCTGGCCGATCCCATGGTCGGCTCGCCCGTGGATCGAGCGGAGCGGATCTGCCGCGATGTGCGCCGCTTCGATGCGGAAGCCGTGGTGATTTCGCGAATTCCCGGGGCAAGCCACTGCGGCTTGGAAGGGCTCGTGATCGGCGACGTGGTTCGCCGCCGGCTGGGAATCCCCGTGGTCGAAATCGAAGTGCCGCCGATCACCGACTCCATGGAGCCGAGCCTGCGCACGCGTCTGGAAGCCCTCATCGAAACCGTAGCGGAGAACCGAAAGCGATGATTTGCGCGGGCATCGACGCCGGATCGCGGACCTTGAAAGCCGTGCTGCTGGACCCTGAAAGCCAGGCCATCGTGGCTTCGGGCGTCAGGGACCAGGGCGTGGACCAAGACGCCCTGGCCGTGACCCTTTTGGAGTCGCTGCTGGCCGAGAAATGCCTTTCCCGAGCTGACGTCGAGGCGGTCGTCGCCACGGGTTATGGCCGGAAGCTCATCCGCTTCGCCGACGCGACCGTCACCGAAGTCACCTGCCAGGGCTGGGGCGTGCGCCGCTGCGTGCCCGAGGTGGGAACGGTGATCGACATTGGCGGGCAGGACAGCAAGCTGCTGCGGCTTCGGCCCGACGGCACGGTGGCCGATTTCCTCATGAACGACCGCTGCGCCGCGGGAACCGGCCGCTTCCTGGAAGTGCTGGCCACGCGATTGAGTGTAAAACTCTCGTGCCTGGGCAGCCTGGCCGACCGTAGCCGCAAGCCGGCCACCATCAGCAGCATGTGCGTCGTGTTCGCGGAGACGGAGATCATCGGACTCTTGGCCTCCGGAGTTGCCCCGGAGGACATCGTGGCCGGGGTGCAGGCCTCGATCGCCACGCGCGTGGCGGCCATGGCCGGTCGGAACCTGCCGGCCCCGATCGTCTTCACCGGGGGGGTGGCCTTGGTTCCCGGTATGAAGGCCGCGCTGGAGGCGGTGTTGGCCAAGCCGGTGGTCGTGGCGCCGCAGCCGCAATTGACCTGCGCGCTGGGTGCCGCAATCCTCGCCGCACAACGGCTCAAGCGGCCGCACCCTCCCCATGAGTGACTGTGGTGCCCTTGCACCGTGTCGGTGCAGAGGCGAAGAGGACACGTGATCCGTTACAATGACTTCCATCATGTCTATGGCCATGAGAGATGTGTGCAATGATAAAGCAAACGGAATCGGTTTCTCGTCGGAGACTTTTGGTCGGCATGGGGGCCTGCCTCGGCTCGTCGGGGCTTCTTGGTCACGCGACAACCTCAGTCGCGGATGCGGAGCAGCAATCCACGGCGGGCTCGTCGGCCAAGACGGCAGAACGCATCCCGTTCATTCACACCACGGACCTCTATAATCCGCCCCAAGACCCGGATGATCATGTCGATCTGGCCACGGTCTACTCCCTGCCGGAGCTGGATCTTCGGGCGGTCATTCTTGATCCAACCCGCAAGTTCATCCCGCAGCACGATCCGGGCTTTGTGCCGGTCGCACAACTGAACTACCTCACGGGTCATGCGGCACCAGTGGCCGCCGGGCCGATGGAGCCGTTGCACTCGGCGATGGATACGGCGAAGGATCGCCCCCGCCGCGAGCAGGCAGGAATCGAATTGTTGCTCGATATGCTACGTCAGACTAGCGAGCCCGTCGTCGTCTCG
The DNA here is from genome assembly GCA_964438165.1 of uncultured Planctomycetaceae bacterium. GTDB lineage: Bacteria > Planctomycetota > Planctomycetia > Pirellulales > Thermoguttaceae > CALFBP01. The sequence goes on from CAYTJV010000236.1 coordinate 5,124, forward strand.
GTGGTGGGTTCGGCTCGAACGATTGCCGCGGCCTGGAACCGCAATCCGAAGCTGCTCCAGGAGAAGGTTCGAGCGGTCGTCGTCAACGCCGGGGCTACCACGGGAAAGCCGGGCGCGGAGTGGAACGTGGATCTGGACGTCCACGCATGGAGTGCCCTTTTCCGCAGCCGCCTGCCCATCCGGTGGTATCCTTGCACCGGAGAGCACGGTCCTACGGGCCTCGATCCCCACAACACGTACTGGCCCGTGAGCCACCGACGATTGTTCGAGGGGCTTCCCCAGCCGCTGCGGGCTTACTTCGATTACGCCTTCCACCATCACGCGCGAGGCGACGTGCTGCGAGCCCTGTCCGAATTGGGGACCGGTCCTTCGTGGGAAAAAGTCCTTGCCGGACAAAGGAACATGTGGTCCACGGCCTCGCTTGTTATGGCTGCGGGCCGGGTCTTGGCGCAGACCTCCGAAGGGTGGCGATTCATTCCCAAGCAGCAGTCCCACGGGCTCAAGGTGCAGCTTCTGGAAATGTTGCCCGTCGCCTGCGAGGTCGACGACAGCGGGGTAACCCAATGGGCCCTGAAGCCGAAAGCGGGCAACATCGAGATCTTCCATCGCATTCCGGACGAAGAACACGTGCGTGCGATGGGCGAGGCCGCCAACGCGCTGTTACGGCAAATGCCGCTGGACTGAACGGTGAGTCGAGATACCAATTGGCCTGCGGCTTGAGGGTAGCGACGATGGTTTCCACGGCGCTATCGGATGGAACAAACGATGCTCGATTCGCCAACGGCGATCCGGGTGACCGCCCGTGTCGCAGGCGACAAGCCCTGTTCAGGTCAAGTGCTTCTGCGAGGTCACGGCATACACGTTGGAACTGCGCAGTCCAACTGGGGGCCATGCTTGCGCGGCGTCAGAGGGCTGGCCGCATCGTTGAGCACGACCATGTAGCTTCGATCGTGATATCAAAAGCCGATTCCGCGATAAAACTCCATGTCCGGCGGATCATCGCTGTCGGGCACCGTTATGAGTTTTGTCGGCAAAGGCCTGTAGTTGCCGAGCCGGTTCCATACGTCCATCTGCGCATTAGGGCTGACACCTTTTGCGGCCCGTCGGCGGCAGCATGGCGGCAGCGGATCAGCGACATCACGGCGAAGGCCGTGCCGTACTGCTGGTGGTAGTCGTAAAGCGGGAAATCCCACCAGGAGCCGTCGGGCTCTTGGAGCGGCACCAGCACGTGGGCCAGGTAGTCCTGGAAGCGTGGGCGCTCTCGCGGCGGGAGCTGCTCGATGCACCGGGCAGCGTAGTAGTGCCCGTAGTAGAAGAAGTATCCGGCCACCTGGAAGTGCGACTCGTGAGGAATAGGCCGCTTGCGGCCCATGTCGAGCCACAGGTTGCGGGCGATGAGGCGATCGAGCCAAGTGGTGAGCACTTCGTCGGTCACGGCCGTGTCGCCCCACAGGCGCATCGCCAGGCTGCACGCCTGGGACCGGCCCAGGCTCCCGCCGGGCCGGTTGATCGGGCGCATCGGCCGGTACTTGAGATACTCGCCGTAGTCGTAGGAGAAATCTGGCTTTCGCTGCCGGCGCATGGAGGCCAGCGCGCGGTCGATCAGCCGCTGCGGCGGCGTCAGGCCGGCCGATTTCGCGTCGTGAAGCGCCACCAGCACGGTGGCCGTGACAAAACTGATCGTCGAGCCACTGGGCCGCTGCGTGTGGGCGTTGAAATCGTAGTAACACCAGCCCCCGTCCACGCACTCGTAGCGCTGGAGCAAATCGAGCTGCTGCCGGAGCTGACGGCGGATCGCCTCCTGCCACTGCGGATCGTCGGACCGGCGGGCCGCCATCCGCGCCAGGGCCGTCAGGGAGTAGGCGTGTCCCCAGTTGTTGTAGATCGTATCGGGCGTGGCGCGGCGAAGCTTGGGTAGATTGGCCAAGAGCCACTGCTCGCCGCGGTCGATGGCCGTGCCGACCTCGGGGGTGGCCGCGCCCGACTCGATCAGCGCCGACACGCACAGGGCCGTCGTGGCGGCACGAAAGGCATGATGGGCGCCGGGCACCGGCGCGTAGACCTCGCCGGGACGATTGATCCGCACCGACCCCCACGAACCGCCCTTGTTTTGCGTCTTCACCAGAAACTCCAGCCCGCGACGGATCGCCGTCTCGACGGCCTCGGGCTTGGGCGGCACGATGGGCCCGGGCCGCGGCGGCGGCTCCGACGGCCGCCATCCCGACGCGGCCGGAGACTCCGCGCCGGCCGCTGTGTGCGGAAAAATCGAAATGACCAGTAACGGCGCAAGCACGGTTGCCCAAATGCCCCATGCGTAAAAGCGCTTCAGTACGGGGCTATCGCCCGTTACATCATTCGTCATCGGGAAATTCCTTCGCCTTTGGAGTGCGGCGACTCGTCGCCGCTTTCTTTTGAACAGGAGGGAACGGAGGCAACAGAGAAGGTTTCAGACGACCGATGCCTTTCTTGTCGCATCTTGGTCTGCGTCGACGCTAATCCTCTGTTTCCTCCTGTTCAAGACTCGTCGGGAGCATCCAAAGCGGCGACAAGTCGCCGCACTCCAAAGGGCTCCAAAGGGCTACTTCTTTGTTGGTTCCTTTTTCGGTTCCGCGCTTCCGGTTTTCTCCTTCTCCTGGGGGCGCTCCAGGAGCACTTCGTCCTGCTCGGTCAGTCCGCGGACGATCTCCACCTTGTCGTCGGCTTTCTTGCCGACCGCCACCGGACGCTTCTGCGGCTTGCCGTCCTTGCCCACCACGAACACGTACCGGCTGTCCTCATCCAAATCCTCTTCAAACACCGCCTTGGCCGGCAGCACCAGGGCGCGGCGGTCCGCATAGGGAACGAGCTTCACGGTGCAGGACATGCCCGGCACGACCGACGCCGCGCGCTTGTCGCCGGCGTCGAGTTTCACGTCGATCTGCGCGTCGAAGGCGTCCGGGGCCGTAGGGATGCCCTCCACCCGGGTCACGGATCCGGCGAGTTTCAACTCGGGATAGGCCGATGGCCGCACGGTGGCGGCGAGCCCCGCGCGGATCTTGTCGAGGTCCCCTTCGCTCACCGTGGCGCGGACGAACATGGGCCGCGGGGCAACGATCGTCATCAGCACCGTGTTCTTGCTGACCAACCCGCCGCGGCGCAGACTCCCGGCCATGCTCTCGCTTCCGGACCATTTGCCGCGCGTGAATTGGCCGTAGTACACTACGCCGTCGGCCGCGGCGCGGACCGTCAAGACCTCGCGGTCGGCCAGCAACTTCTTGAGTTTCTCCTCATCTTTGCCCCGCTCGAGCTTGAGCTTGGCCAGTTCCCGCCGCTGCTGCTCCAAGGCGACTGGGAGCGTAATCTTGCTCTTGGCCGAAAGGATTTCCTGCCGCTGGCTGGTTTGCTCCATGGTCTCTTTTCTTCTCGGCAAGTCGACCTGGAGCGTATCGTCCCGGTTGACGCGGGCTCGCTGGAGCATGAACTCGGCCGCTTCCACGGCGTTCCGCTGACGCCGCAGGACGATCTCCTCGGTTTCCTCGGTCAGCTCGTCGGCCTTGTACATCTTTTCCAATTGGCGAAGCTCTTCCCGCTCATATTCGAGCATGTGCTCCGACATCTTGAGGTAGTAGTCGGCCATCTTCTCCAACATCGGGCGATCGATCTTGAGGAAGCGGGCGAGGTCTTCGTCGGCATGGCGCTGGGAACGCTCGGCGAGTTTGAGGTCCAGGGGCGTCGTGGCCTCCGTCATCCGCACGTTTTCCTCGGCCTGTTTCAGGGCAAGCTCGGAGATTGCGGTCTTGGCGCGGACGTCGGCGATCTCGTCGTCGATCTTCGTGAGGTCGCACTGCAAAAGGAGGTCGCCCCGCTTGACTGCCTGGCCGTGCTCGACCGCCTTGACCACTTCGAGGCTCGACCACGCCTCCGGACGCAAGACGACTTCCGTCATCGTTTTGGCTTCGAACACCCCTTTGAGCGTCAGCTCGACTTTGAGCAATTCCCGTTTGACTTTCTGGGTCGGCGGGGTCGTGCTCGGCGCGGGCTCGGCGGCTTTCTTATCCACCTTTTCCGCCGCAGCGGGCTTCGAAGCCGGCTTCGGATCAGCGGCCCACAGGGGGCTGGCACTCCACGCCACGGCCATCAACCAGCAAGCTGCAAGACCAAGGGCACTTCTCATCGGACGATCACCTCCCTCATGGTGGCACAGTTCGTACTATCCTCTCCATTTTGCCACACGATAGGGTAGATTCAAGCGGCAAGTATCCCTATATTCAGGGGGGTGCGACAGAATGGGATGGTCTTCCCGATCCAGTCGTTGAAGCCCGCACTCCGAAACCTATGGAAATCGGCCGCCCGCGCTGTAACTGCCAAGGCAGCGCCCGACACCAGTTCTCTTAGAAGGCCGGCACGTTGGCTCGGCCATAGCATGAAGTTGAAGGAGGAAGACGATGTTGTTTCAGTCGAAGTTGTTGGTCGGCGCCCTGGCAGGTATGATGGGCTTGGCGGCTGCCGGGACCCCTGCTTTCGTAGGGATATGCCAGGGTCGCCTGGCGAATACCCCGCTGGGCAGGATGATCACGGGCAATCTCGGCCGCTTGATGGTTCTCCGCTCGGAGGTCAACTTGACCGACCAACAGCGCGAGAAGATCAAGGGCGTGGTGAATGCCCACAAGTCCGAGATCCTCGCCGAAGCGAAGGCCGTCGTGGAACACCGCCGCGTGCTTCGCAACGCCGTGCTGACCGAGAAGCCCGACGAGGCGGCGATCCGCAAGGCGGCGGAGGATCTCGGCCGCGAGATGGGCAATGCCGCGGTGCTGGCGGCCAAGATCAAGGGCGAAGTGGCGCCCGTGCTCACCGGCCAGCAAAGGGAGCTGGTCAAGCAGTGCATCGCCGACTGCGAGAAGGCGGCCGATCGTTTCTTCGAGGAATCCGGAAAGGCGAAATGAGCGTGGCAGCGTGGCATTTCGGCGCACTTCTGGGGAACCTAGGTTCTCGTTCCCACGCTCTGCGTGGGAACGGGCGTCTTGGCCGCTCTGCGGCCATTGCTAAGACGCCGCAGAGCGGCGAGAGCTACGTTCCCACGCAGAGCGTGGGAACGAGAGCAAGCCGGAAAGGCGAAATGAGCGCGGCAGCGTGGCATTTCGGCGCACTGGCACGTATGGGATGGACCCGGATCTTGCAGTCGGCGGAAGTGCGGCCCGCCTGCCCGGAGGCTGTCGACGCCGCCGATTGGCACGACATCCAGGCCGCCCTGGACGGCGAAAGCGACGCCTACTCCCGGCTGGTCCGCCGCTACCAGCAGCCGATCGGCAGCTACATGTGGCGATTCACGCGCGATCGCGGGCAATGGGAGGAACTGGTGCAGGACGTGTTCGTGGAGGCCTACCTGACGCTGGCAAGCTACCGAGGCCGGGCGCCGCTGTTGCACTGGCTGCGGCGGATCGCGACCCGGGTCGGCTATCGCTGGTGGCGAGAGCGGGCACGGCGCCGGGCCCAAGCGCCTGCGACGGTGCGGGACTGGGATCAACTACTCGCCGACGACCGCCCGGCAGCCTCGCCCGGCGAGGCCGCCCAGGTCGTCCACGAGATCCTCCAGCGGGCCTCGGCCCGCGACCGGCTGGTCTTGACCTTGTTGTATCTGGAAGAGTGCTCCGTGCAGGAGATTTCACAGCTTACCGGCTGGAGCGTCGCGATGGTGAAAGTCCAGGCGTTCCGTGCTCGAAAACGGCTCGGGAAGATTCTGGAGCAAATGCAATGAAACCCTTGGAACGTTTTCAAATGCTCTCAGCCCAGACGCGGCTGGAGCCCGTGCCCCGGTTGGACGTGACCCGGCGGGTCCTGTCCGAGATCCGCAGGGCCCAGCGCGTTACGCCCGCGAACTGGCTGCTGCCGGTGCTGACCGGCCTGTCGGCCGCGGCGGCCGCGATCGTGGCGGTCCTGGCCCTCGATG
>CAYTJV010000237.1:0-11023 GCA_964438165.1 uncultured Planctomycetaceae bacterium
GAAGGCACTTTCGAGGAGTGGGACGCCGAGCTGACGCCTGCCGATCCGCTGAACTTCGTCGACAAGCAGCCGTACAAGGACCGGCTCGCGGCCGAGCAGGAACGGACCGGGCTGCGGGACGCGGCCGTGGTCGGCGCCGGCATGGTCCGCGGCCGAAGGGTGGCCTTCGGCGTGACCGATTCCTCGTTCATTATGGGCAGCATGGGCTCGGTCGTCGGCGAGAAGCTCACCCGGGCCGTGGAACGGGCCGCGGAGCAGCAAATGCCGTTGATCATCATCTCCGGCTCCGGGGGCGGCGCGCGCATGCACGAGGGGCTGCTCTCGCTCATGCAGATGGCCAAGGTCTCCGCCGCCTTGGCCCGCTTCGACCAGGCCGGAGGGCTGTTCATCTCCGTGCTCACCAATCCCACCATGGGCGGCGTGGCGGCCAGCTTCGCCGCCTTGGGCGACGTGGTGTTCGCCGAGCCCAAGGCCGTGATCGGGTTCGCCGGCCCGCGCACCATCCGCGAAACCATCCGCATCGAGCTTCCCAAGGGCTTTCAAACCAGCGAGTTCCTCCTGGAGCACGGCTTCATCGACCGCATTGTCCGCCGCCAGGATCTCAAGAGCGAAATCGCCCGCACCATCGACTACTGCGGAAAATGAAGTAGAATGATGGAAGAAGAATCGCCTTTTTCACACATCGAACCAAGGTGATTGCCATGACGCGAGTGATTCTCGACGCCGCCTTGCGGAGCAGGCTCCACGATTTGAACGAACCGCTCGAATTGTGCGACGAATCGGGCCACGTGCGAGCTCGGGTTGTCCCCGTCCCCGATTTGTCAGAGTACGAGCCCCTGGAACCCCAGGTAAGCGACGAGGAACTCTTACGCCGCTCGCAATCGAATGAGAAAAGCTATACGACGGCCGAGGTCTTGGCTTACCTGGAGAAGCTGTAATGTTCCGGGTCGCATGGATGCAGACCGCGCTCGATGAACTGGCCCAAGCGTGGACTCTGGCCAACGCGCAGCGATCACCGCCGCGACACAAGCGGTTGATCGGATCATCCAAGACGACCCGGAGAACCACGGCGAATCGCGTTCCGACGGCTATCGCGTTATGTTCCATCAGCCTCTGGGCGTGGTGTTCCAAGTGGAACTGCGTCTATCCACTGTCCGAGTCGTGCACGTCTGGACCTTCCGCCGGCGCGGACAATAGAAGGATTGACACAGGCCCCGTGCCCTGGATCGTCAATGGCTGCCCATGCGATTGGCCCGATTCAGCAGCCCCTTGGCCGACGGCGTGTGATGGCGGGGGCCTTTCTGCGCGCCGGCCTTGGGGGGAGGTTGTTGGGCGGGGGCCTTGGCAAGGTACTTCACGTCGACCGCCCGTTTTGCGTCGGATATCTCCCACGTCAGCCGCACCTTATCGCCGACTCTCGCTCGGCTGATTCGCTTGAGTACGTTCTGGTCCAGCTTGGCAACCTGCTCCGGTCCAGCGCCGGCCCAGGGAAACAGGACCCTCTGCAAAGCGCCGTTTTCCGGCCTGATTTCGATCCCCAGCTCCGTTCTGCCGGTCACCGTCCCTTCCACCGTGTCGCGCCCCTCGATCTTCTGAATCCATCTCCTGCCGTCCTTTTGGACCCAGGTAATGGTCACGTTGTCGGACGGCGCCAATTGGGAGATGGTGGCGAGGATCGCCTTGGACGTCTTGTTGGCATGGAAGGTGAGTTTGCCGCTGTCGAACTGCACTTCGACCGCCTGACCGGCGACCGACACGACCTTGCCGGTGGTCGTATTCACCCCTTCGGCCCCGGAGCCAAACGAGCTTTTCGATTGGCCGGTCTTGGAGTCGCCTTTTTTCGATTCGGCCGCCCCGGCCTCGGGGTGAATCGCAAAACACGCCGCCGCGCCCACGACAGCGCCCCACAGGGCAATTCGGATCGGCATTGGTCGGATCATGGCACGCCCCTTCTCACGAAGGATATTCAGGCCCTCTCGCTGGATTCGATTATAGCGAGAATTGCCGGCCGGAAGTATACTGGAGCCCCAGTCCTTGGGTGGTTTATGATCTCGACAACACGCCAGTTCATCTCCGTGGCCGAGGCCAAAGCGCCGTATTTCGTGGGCATTGACCTGGGAGGCACGACGGTCAAATTGGGCGTGGTCGATGACCTGGGCCGGCCGCTGTGCCGGCACAGTCTCGCCACGCACGTCGAGCGCGGCCCGGAGAACGGCGCTTGCCGCATGGGCGAAGCCGTTCGCGAGGCGATCCGCGGGTTGAGACTGGAGACATCGGCGGTGGCCCGCGTGGGCCTCGGCTCGCCGGGCATCCTCGACGTGCGCGGCGGGGTGATGGTCAATCCGACCAACTTCCCCGGCTGGGGCGGCTTCCCGCTTCGCGATCGAGTGGGCTATCATTGCGGCCTGCCCGTCGCCTTTGTCAACGACGCCAACGCGGCCGCCTACGGCGAGTTCTGGGTCGGCTCGGGCCGCTCGTTTCAGAGCCTGGTTCTTCTGACCCTCGGCACCGGCGTCGGGTGTGGCATCATCATCGGCGACGTGATCGTCGAAGGTGAGAACGGCCACGGGGCGGAATGCGGCCACGTGCTGATCGATCCGTCCCCGGGGGCCCGACGCTGCTCCTGCGGCCTGACCGGCCACCTGGAGGCCTACGCCAGCGCCACGGCGGTGATTAAGCGCACTCGGGAATCACTCGAACTGGGACGGCCCAGCTCCCTTGTCAAGCGGCTCGCCGACGGCTCCGAGCTCACCCCGCGCATGGTCGCCGAAGAGGCCGAGGCCGGCGACGCCCTCTCCACGAAAATCGTCCTCCAGACCGCCCGGTATCTGGCCGTGGGCATCGTCAGCGTGCTGCACACGATCGACCCGGCGGGCGTGCTGCTGGGCGGGGCCATGACGTTCGGCGGTCACCAGAACGAGCTCGGGCGGCGTTTCCTCCGCACGGTCCACAACCACGTGAAGCGCCGCACCTTCCCCACGCTGGCCGCCCGGCTCCAAATCGACTTCGCCACCCTCGGCACCGACGCCGGCTACATCGGCGCCGCCGGCATCGCCCGACTGGAACACCACAAAAGCCTCCGCAAACCGGCCGTCTGGCCGTGATGCAATTGCTCTCCATTGCGATCGTTTAGCCCGGAGCCAACGGCGACGGCGAGCGCGGAGCAGAATGTACAGAGTTTTATGAAGTTTGCGGTTCTCCGGCTTGCGGCGGGGGTTTTTCAAGCATTTAACTTTTCCTGAATTTTTCCGCCAGCATCAACAAGGGGATTTTTGTCTGCTTCAATATGAATACAATGCCCAGCTTTCTGACGAGGAAAAGCACCTTGGACGGCCTCAGATAAAACGAGAGGAGAGATTTATTGAAGAGGGAAACCAGTTTGGCTTGCGTGATGCCTGTGGGCATAAATACGGTTGGGTGGCACGCCCTGAGGCACTGCGAAGGGCGTGGCAGGCGTTGATTGGCGCGGGTGCCCTTGTTTCAGCGGCGGGCGAGATGGTCTGTGTGCCACTTCGGAGCGGAGCGGAGAAGCAGTGCGAAGTGGCCTGGGGCATTCCACATCAGAGATCGCCTGGTGATGATGGACGAGGCCCCAAACCACGCTTCCACGCCAAGAGCCGCCCTCCAGCCAAGCGAGTCCGTCTGGCCCGGGGCGCAGACAGGGGATGTTCCGGGCTGGTAGAATAATGAAGAAGGTAAACCATGCATCCGGGAAACTGAACGCGGTAGACGATGTTGCCCCCTTTCGACGATTTCGGCAATCTGCCGCCGGGAATCCACGCCTGCTCCGTCGCGGAGTTGGTAACACGCTTTGGGAGTGGTTCGGAGGAGCGCGAGGCGGAGATGAGCGAGCTATTGCACTTCATCGAGGCAGCCAAGGCAGCAGGAGTTCGCCGCCTCATGGTGAATGGCAGCTTCGTGACCGGCAAGTTGTCTCCCAACGACGTGGATGTGGTTTTCTTGCCCGGCCCCGGTTATCCCGGGCAGGGCCCAAAACTGGATTCCGATGAGTTGATTTGGCCGTTCCTTCAGATCATTGTCGCGGCGGACAATGCGGATTTCGAAGCATGGGCGGCGCGCCAGTTTGCCACGGATCGAAACAAACGCCCCAAGGGAGTTGTGGAGGTGTTGTTATGATCGAGATCCTGACAGCCGACGGATACGAACAGACCAAGGAGAAGCTGCGCGATTTGGAAACGCGGTTGGCGGAAATCGAAAGACGCACGGACCTCAATCCAGAGCATCTGGCGAGCGTTCGACGGTCCTACAATATGATGATCCGCGAATTCCTGCAAGATATCAAGCTTTACGAAGCGAAGCAGGCCAGTGATAGGAAATTTGATTGCTCCCACGGGACTGAGTCTACCAGGACGGAGTGGTGAATCAAGGGGGCCGCTGTTGGGAGCTTCGTGGGTGGCTCTTGGGTGAAGTTTCCGGCGGAGCAGGCCGCAAACCAGGGGTGGAGCCTGCGGCGGGGACGCACCGCCCACGGCCCGACAGGGGTCGGGGAGAATCAGAAGCTGGCCTCGAACGTGTCTTCTGTGGCCAAGTTGGTTATGTGGTGTAGAACGCTGACGGACGCTCTTTCCCTGGAGTTCAGGATTTCTTGCACCACATAACCCCGCCTTAAGAATCAGCCAAGAACTCGCCGCGGAAGTGGCATCGCGCCAACGCCGCTTCGCGAATGGCCGCGAATCGCGTAGTTCCGGCTATCCGCACCGGCTTGGTCTTTGCTTTTTTCGCCCATCTACCGGCCATAGTTATGTGGCGGTCACCCCAGCACTCGACCAGCATTTTCCGCGGTCGCGGGCTCGTTGGGCCACATAACCAGAATCGCCACATAAGACACGTTCCTGGCGACCTTCTAATCCTCCCCGACGCCAGTCGGGTGCGTGGGCGGTGCGTGCGTGCCGCGGGCTCCACCCCTGGTTTGCGCCCTGATCGGCCGGCCACTTACCCAAGAACCTCCCACCAGCGGCGCAGGGGGCAGGAGCGGCAGGGCGGCCAGGCCGCCCTGCCGCTCCTGCCCCCCTTCCCCCTTGATTCACCAGTCCCGCCTGGTAGACTCAGGGCTGTCGGAGGAAACCAATTTCCTATCACTTAATGGCGAAGTGTCAGTACGTTAAGGTCACCAGGTCTTCAGTACGTTAAGGTCACTTGTGGAGTAAGAACAGGGCCAGGCCGAACGCCGAGCCGAGGGACGGGCTTGCGATTGAATCGCATTGCTGCGATACCAACCCAGAAACCCCTGGAGTTACTTGTAATGGTTCAAAAACAGCCCCACCGAGCGACGATGGCAGATTGTGGCTGCGGTGCGGCGTGGAGCCTCCCTGCGTGCCGTAGCGGTTCGTTTCGGCGTTGCGCTTTGCACCGTGCAGCGTTGGCTTCAGCGTGCTCAGGGCCAAAGGCTGAATCGTGTCGATTGGAACGATCTTTCCTCGGCTCCCCATCGAACGCAACGTACGAGAGGTTCCCGCGAGCAGGAGGTGTTGACCATCCGCCGTCGGCTGAAGGACCACAGCCCGCTGGGAGAGTTTGGCGCTGCGGCCATTCGACGCGAAACGGAAACCCGCGGGGTCGCGCCGTTGCTCTCGATTTCCACGATCGGCCGGATTCTGCGGCGTCATGGTGTCCTGGATGGCCGCCGACGAGTTCGTCGTCCACCGCCGCCACGAGGCTGGTACCTTCCTGCGGTTGCGGCGGCAAAGGCCGAAGTGGACAGCTTCGATACGATCGAAGGTTTGGCAATTCGTGGTGGGCCCCATCTGGCCGTTTTGACGGGAATATCGCTGTACGGCGGTCTGCCCGTAACCTGGACCGTCCGGGCCGTAAGCGCGAAGATGGTGGTAGAGGCCTTGGTAGAACACTGGCGCTCGGTAGGGCTTCCCACCTACGCACAGTTCGACAACGACAATCGTTTCCATGGTCCTCGGCAGTACGCCGATACCGTGGGACGCGTGATTCGATTGTGCTTGAGCTTGGGCGTAACGCCGGTCTTTGCGCCGCCGAACGAGACCGGTTTTCAGGCGGCCATCGAGAGCTACAACGGCCGTTGGCAAGCCAAGGTTTGGTCGCGATTCGAACATTCTTCGATCCGCGGCCTGAGCCAGCGATCGGCCAAGTACATCGCGGCAGCGCGAAAGCGCAGCAGCGCCCGCATCGAGGCCGCGCCACGTCGCCGCGCCTTTCCCAAACATTGGCATCTGGACCTGCAACGCGCTCCCCACGGAATGATCATCTTCCTGCGCCGAACCAACGACCAGGGTCGGGCCAGCCTTCTCGGTCATGCGTTCGACGTCGATCAACATTGGCTACATCGCCTCGTTCGCGCGGAGGTCAATTTGAACGACAACACAATCTGCTTCTTCGCCCTGCGACGTCGCGAGCCAACGGATCAGCCGCTCTTGAACAAGGTGTCTTACACCCTGCCAAAACGTCCTTTCCAAGAGTGACCTTAACGTATTGACACTTGCCATTGCTTCAACAAAAAAGTGACCTTAACGTACTGACACTTGCCCGTTCAATCGTTACCAGTCGGCACCCGCCAGGTAGTTGCGAACAGACTTGACGGAGACGGAGACTTGTTTGCCGCCCTTGCTCAACTGGTTGCCCATCTGGTCGGCAATTTTTTGATACACGTGCATTTTGCCTCGTTGTTTTTCCACGTCGGGCATCAACCGGAGCAAGTCCTGAGCGAGTTTCGTGCGATTGTTGGCTTCAGTCTTGCGGCTCTTCTTTTGGGCTGCGAGGCGGTTTAGGTCTTTCAGAGTGCAAGGCGCCAGGTCAAACATCAGTAGCGTTCCAAAACAAGCTGCCGCATCTAAGGTTGCTAGAGCCGCAGCGTTGGCATCGCCGGCCGCAACGGCGGCCCGGATCGCTCCAAACCGTCGCTCTATCTCTGCGTCGATACCATCCTTGAAAATCAGCCCCAACAGAAATTTCCGAATTTCCCCTTTGGTACACTCCCCAAACAGATCTTTCGCCTGGGCGCCAAGGGTCTGAAGGTGTGCTTCCAATTCCGGTGAAATCTGGTTCTTGGTTGTCTTAGCCATTGTCCTTGCCCTCCGTGTTTGCGGTAACGACTTGAACTCTGCCGGCTTCCAACATGGCCGCGGTCGCTTTCTCGACGCTGTCCCTCACCGGATCGACCGTCAGTCTCGCATAGACCGCAGTAGCGGCGAGCGAAGTGTGACCGAGCGACTTCCCTATCACGCTCAAGGATGAACCGCCGATCGCTTGCCACGAACCTAACGACCGCCGAAGATCATGGAGCCGAAGATTCTCCAGCCCCGCACGCTGAACGAGCCGATACCACGGGGCCCAAACGCCTTGGATATGCCCACCGTTCCGCCCTGGAAACACCCACTCGCCGCCGTTGCTGATCTCCCGGAGCTTGCGGAGTGTTTCCATTGCCAGCGGCACCAGCGGCACCACCACCACCTGCCCCGACTTCGTTTCAGCTATTCGCCACTGACGCAGTTCCGAATTGATATCGACCCACCGCATGGATTCCACGTTGCTCTTGCGTGCCCCGGTCAGCAGAAGCATGAGGAAGTACGCTTGGAGCACCTCGTCCGGCTCCTGGGCGAGTGCGGCGAAGAATCGAGGCAGTTCATCGGCCTGGAGGAATCGGTCCCTGGACTGCTCCCGGAACTTCCGCAAGCCATCGCACGGGCTCGGACCGGTGTACCGAAGCAGAGACTTCGCTTTGTTGTAGATGGTCCGCAGTAGTTCGAAACACCGATTCGCCTCATAGAGTCCATGCCGTTGCTTGGTCTCGTTGTGCCACAACGCTACCTCCGCAGACCGGATAGCACTGAGCCGCCGGGCATGGAATCGGCGTAGGTGCGAGTTGAACCGCCGCTCATCCTTCTGCCACGTCTTGCGATGTTCCTTGGCGTGGGCATCTCGCCAGATCTCGAACGCCTCACGTAGCGTTGGCACTTCCCGGGCTTTCCGCCGCTCTGCCATCGGATCTTTGCCTTGGGAGATATCCCCGATGAGCGACTTTGCCAGGTCCCGAGCGTTCTCGACTGAGAGATCAGGGAACGGACCGAGCCGGATTCGCTCCGGGCGGCCATGCACCCACTTGTACAGGAAGAACACCTTGGACCCGGCCGACGATACGCAGCATGTCAAGCCGGGCTGGCCGATGTCGTAGTGGTACACTCGGCCGCTGGGCGGAATCGGGAGCTTCAGGAGCCCCGCCTTGGTGAACCGCAGCCGGTTTGCAGACCCCTTGACCGCCATTGCCTTGCCCTGCCTTTGCTAGGATTGTGCTATGGGGTGGGTTAGGAACCGTTAGGCTCCATACTAGCACGTTAAGACAAGAGTAGCGGAAAGCCTTGGTTTCGTCAAGAGTTATGACGGTAGGTTAAACACCGTGAACCCGCCGATAGGTAGCATAACGGTGCTCGCAGAGCACCCTACTTGGCTGAGCAGGGGCACCTGCGCGCACGGGGATTGTTTCACTCCGCCGGGAGAAGATGCCCCATCCGCATTTGTATCGCGCCGCCAACTACCTGCACGAGCGGGAGGTCCCCCCCGCAAAAAGCGGGCTCGTACCATCCGGTCACGAGTGTCACCCTAGGCAGCTTCTCCTTTACCAACATGAGATGCTGGGGAGTGACCATCTCGGGGGAGAGTCCGAGTTGTTTCAGCGATTGAAGAGCGAGCAACGAATCAAGGCCGGGCGTCGCCATCCAACGCAGATCGAGATCGGTGAGTGACTTGAGGCCCTGTAACCCGTCCAAGGTCGCGAGACGGCGGCACCCGCGAAGATCGAGCATCTTTAGGTCGGCAAGTCCCCCTAGTTTCGAGACGCTGTTTAGTCCTTCACAACCCTTAAGACGCAAGACCCGTAGACTCTTCACGTGCTGCAGTTCGTCGACGCTTGTTAGGGCGGTGCAACCACCTAGATCGACTTCCCGGATACTCGTGAGCACCTGTATTCCGTTAAGCGTGCCGAGGCGCTGGCAATTCACAAGCAGCAGGGTCTGCAGTCGAGGCATTTTCTGCAGCGCTTCCACGGTCGTCAAAGCCGAGCAATCGCTTAAGTCGAGACCTCGAAGACCACCAAGCTCCTTCAGGCTGTCAAGGCGAGTTAGATAACGGCATCCTCCGAGGGTGAGGTTTCGGAGCTTAGAGAGCCCCTCGAACGTGCCGAGGCTTGCCACGCGCGGGCAGGACACAACCGTAACGGTTTCCACATTGGGAAGCCCCTGCAAACCCTCCAGGGCGGTCAAGCGGTCGCACCCCATGATAAGCAGAGTCTCCAGGTTCCTCAGACGCTTCATCCCCTTCAGGCTGGTCAAATTAGAACCACCTATCCACAGCATCTTGAGGCGAGTGAGCGCTTGCAGTCCCTCTAGGTTCTCGACAGACTGAACGCCAGCCAGGAAGAGCGTTTCCAATCTGGCCGTCGCGTGCAAAGCATCGACGCTGGTCAAACCGCTGCAATCCAGTAGATCGAGTTCCCTGAGACCGCTGAGCCCGTTCAGTGCATCGAGCGTCGTGAGACCGGTACAGCTCTGCAGTCGCAGTTTTTCGAGTGTAGCGGCGCCTTGCACTCCGTCCAAGCTTATCAGAGATTGGCAGAAGCTGAGGTCCAAGGTCTTTAGGCCGCTGATCCCCCGCAGTCCCTCCACGCTCGGGAGAGTCTTACAATTGGACAGGTCGAGTGATTCTATTTTCCCAAGACGACACAGTAGCGGGCCTGCTTCGGAGAGCCGCGAGAATTCCTTGTCCGCGGCGACGACGCGGTATCCAGCGACCGCATCATCCCATCTAACCGACAGCCCGAAGTCGGAACTGAGCCGGCTGACAATCCGCTGTTGAGCGCGGGCAAGGTAGTCGGGCAGCAAGTAGGCAAATACCGCGAGCCAGATGAGAAACGCAGCAGCGAGTCCCACACTGCGCGTGAGTGCCCAAAGACGGCGCCGAGGACGCCGGAGAACGTTTTCGATCAGGCGTGCCACAAAGTCGTGGGAGACCTCCCAGATTCGTTCGCGAAGATCAGACGTCCGGTTGACGCGCCGCACCAACCCATGGCTGGCCAGATGCAGCAGACAGCCTTCGAGGGCTCCGGCCTGTACCCCGGTGGCACGCTCGAGTTCCCCGATCGACCGCGGGCGTTTCGTGCCCGCGTCGGTCAACATCGGTGCGAGGATCTCGCGCGCCTGATCGCGAATGTCGGGCGCATCAAGAAGCCGCTCCAACTCCGCAGTCAACACCCGGCCGCGCGCGGCGCGCAGTTCCTTGTTATCCGCTGAGCGGGCCAACACGGCGCCGAGCATGTTCAACGTGATCGGACGTACCAGTCCGCGCGTACCCTCAATTGCTGCGGCCTCGGCCATCATTGCGTCCAGCAGATCGTCCCCCATGCGTTTGAACCCGTTTTTCAGGAACTCGCGGGCATCCCGTTCCGAGAACGGGTTGACCTTCATCCAGTTTCCGCCCTGTTCGAACGGTGCGAGCCGGAGACCCGCGAGCATTCCCTCATACTCCGTCCGTAGCGTCACCAGCACCGTTAGCCGCGGAAGCCCTATGCGTACAACCGCGTCAAGGAAGTCGCAAATAGGTCTGAGTGACTGAGGCTCACCTTGGTGAAGGATTAACGCTTCCTCGAACTGGTCAAAAATGAGGACCAGACGGCGAGAACTCTCCTCCAGATAAGAACATGCACGCCGCAGCAGATCAATCACGGGCTCGGCAGCGTCCGATTTCGGCGGCTTCGACCAAACGGCGCCTTCCGTAAGGAGGTTCGAACGCAGGACGCGAAGCGGATCGTCGAAACTGCGCAACACTATGATTCGCGCCGGCGGATCAGCGTCACGGAGATGCGGGATCACCCACGCGTTAAGCAAGTGCGTCAGGGTCAGACCCGGAGTGCGTCAGAGTGCGTCAGGGTCAGTGCGTCAGGGTCAGACCTATACTTTCAACTTTGTTCTTGTCTTGCGCAATTCTCGCGTGAGCGATTCGACGACTTGCAGCACCTCGGGCCGGTCTGCGAGCCGCTGGTGAA
>CAYTJV010000238.1:0-11012 GCA_964438165.1 uncultured Planctomycetaceae bacterium
CCTGCTTCTTACTGTTATCGGCAGGGCTGCGGCTGAGGGTCAGACGCTGCTGCGATGGAAGCTCTCGGAAGGCGACCAGCTCCATTACCGCATCGAGGAACAGGCCCGCTTGGGCAATAAGGCCCTGGGATTGACCGAAACCCTTCGGATGGACACGACCTGGACGGTGGGCAAGACGGAAGACGGCGTCTCGGACGTCAGCATCCGCATCAACCAGATTCGGTTCGCCGCCGAGGGGGATATCCCTGGAGGCCCTTTCAAGGTCGAATACGATTCCTCCGCCGGCAAGGCGGAAGGACGGGGAGCCAAGGCCGTCAGCGAGGTCTTCGGCGCGATGATCGCCGCCGAAATTCACATGAAAATGGGCCCGCTGGGCGGCATCGACTATCCGAGATCTAAGGAATTGGCGGACTTGCTGGATAACAGAACCGCCAGGGAGCTGGCAGGCGTCTTCGGGGAGACGGTCTTCAGCACCGGGATCAAGCGGGCGCTGGCCTTGGTGGCGGTGGGGCTGTCCAAGGACGCAGCGACCGTAGGAACCGCCTGGACCAACAAGTTTGCCTTTGCCCCCCACGGGGGCCTGTCCCTTTCCTGCAACTGCGCGTACGCCTATCGGGGCCAGGAGGTGCTCGATGGCAGCGCGGTCCACAAGATCGAGATCAAGACGGTGGAAACGGTTGTCAGGCACGGCCCAAAGGACCGGGAAAGGAGGTGGCAGCGAGCGGCGACGGGCACCGCCTATTTCGACAACTCGATCGGCCGGATGCGCCGGTGCAGCCTCTCCATGAAAGAGGTCGATGGCTTCAGGGATGTTACTACCTCGGCGACCCTCATGGACCGGAGGTGAGCTGGCTTCGAGAAGACGCAGACGCGCAAGGCGACGCCGGCCTCCGCGGCAGAATGCGGCAGAATGAGGTGTATTGCGGCAAGAGCAGGTGGTCACGCAGTCTTGAGACACTGCGCCACCATTTCCAAGCGGAGGAATGACCATGTCGGCATCCAATTCGGGCGATTCGACCAGAGAGGAACGTCTGAACCAGATCATCGCGGCCTACTTGAAGTCGGTCCAGGAGGGCCAAGCGCCCGACCGTCAAGAGTTGCTTGCACGCTGGCCGGATCTGGCCGAGGAACTGGCGGCCTTTTTCAGCGATCACGATCGCTTTCAGCGGGCCGCGGCGCCGCTGCAAGCGGCGGCGGACCTCGCCGGGGCCGATGATCGCACGCTCGACCATGGCGGACCGCGTTCGGCCGGCCCTGGAACCATGGTCCGCTACTTCGGCGATTATGAGCTGCTGGAGGAGATCGCCCGCGGCGGCATGGGTGTGGTTTACAGGGCACGGCAGACGAGCCTCAACCGGGAGGTCGCGCTGAAGATGATTCTCGCCGGCCAGTTGGCGTCGGTCGAGGACGTGAAGAAGGGAAAAAGG
The DNA here is from genome assembly GCA_964438165.1 of uncultured Planctomycetaceae bacterium. Classification (GTDB taxonomy): domain Bacteria; phylum Planctomycetota; class Planctomycetia; order Pirellulales; family Thermoguttaceae; genus CALFBP01. The sequence goes on from CAYTJV010000238.1 coordinate 1,428, forward strand.
GGATAAGTCCAATTATTCACAGGAAAGGGCGACCAAGGAAACACCACTAACTGGACTTTCCCCTTTCTTTCCCTTGCCAGAGCGTCAGGAGAGGGCCTGTTTTCGCGACAAAGAAATCCGGCCTCGCTGGGCGTCGGCTTGGAGGACTTTCACGCGGACGATGTCTCCCACGGCCACCACTTCCGCAGGGTCCTTGATGAACCGACGGTCCAACTCGGAGATGTGGATCAGGCCGTCCTGGTGGACCCCGACGTCGACAAACGCGCCGAATCGGGTGACGTTGGTGACGACCCCTTCGAGGATCATCCCCTCGCGGAGGTCGGCCAGCTCGTGGACCCCTTCGGCGAACTTCGGCACGCGGAACTCGCGGCGAGGGTCGCGACCGGGCTTCTCCAGCTCGCGGAGGATGTCTTCGACGGTGGGCAGCCCGGCCCGTTGGTCCACGAATTGCCGCGGATCGAGCCTTTTGACCGCCGCGTTGCCGATGAGCGATTGGGGCGTTGCGCCGAGGGCCTTGGCCATCTTCTCGACGATTGGGTAGCTTTCCGGATGGACGGCGGAATTGTCCAGCGGCTGCCGGCCGCCGCGGACCCGCAAGAACCCCGCGCTTTGCTGAAACGCCTTGCTCCCCAGCCGCGGCACGGAAAGCAGGTCTTCCCGGCCGGAGAAAGCGCCGTGCAGGTTGCGATGCTGGAGGATCCCTTCGGCCAGCTTCGGTCCGATCCCAGAAACGTAGCTCAACAGTTGCCCGCTGGCGGTATTCAGGTCGACCCCCACCAGGTTGACGCACGATTCGACCTCGCGGTCCAGCGCCTTGCGGAGCTTGGTCTGGTTCACGTCGTGCTGGTACTGGCCCACGCCGATCGACTTGGGGTCGACCTTGACCAGCTCCGCCAACGGGTCCTGCAAGCGCCGGGCGATGCTGATCGCCCCGCGCACGGTCAGGTCGAGGTCGGGGAACTCCGCCCGGGCCACGTCGCTGGCCGAGTAGATCGAGGCCCCCGATTCGTTCACGCTCACCTTGGCGAGCTTGCTCTCGCTCGAAGCGAGCATCGAGGCCACGAAGGCGTCGGTCTCCCGCGATGCCGTGCCTGTGCCGATGGCAATCAACTCCACGTGGTGCCGGTCCATGAGCTTGAGGAGGATCACGGCCGCTTCCGCAGTTTTGTTGTGGGGCGGCGTGGGATAGATCGTCACGTGCTCCAAGAACTTGCCCGTGGCGTCGACCACCGCGACCTTGCAGCCCGTGCGGAACCCCGGGTCGATGCCCATCACGACCCGCTGCCCGGCCGGCGGCGACAGGAGCAGCTCGCGGAGGTTCTGCGAAAAGACCTGAATCGCCTCCGCGTCGGCGATCTCCTTCATCTCGCCGAGCAGCGCCGCCTCCACCGAAGGAAAAAGGAGCCGCTCTCCACAGTCGGCCACGGTATCGAGCAGCTCGCGGCGGAAGAGAAACGACGGGTTGGTGACCAGACGCCCGGAGACCCGGCGGATCACGGCTTCCTGGTCGATCTCGATCCCTACGCGGAGGACATCTTCGGCCTCGCCGCGTCGCATGGCCAGGTATCGGTGCGAAGGGATCTTGGCCAGCGGCTCGCGATGGTCGTAGTACATCTCGAACTTGCTGGGCTTTTCGGCCCAGTCGCGGCGGACCCCCGAGGCGAGCATCCCCTGCTTCATCGTTTCGCGCACGAGGCCGCGGATCTCGACGTCGTCGGCCCAATCCTCGGCGACAATGTCGCAGGCGCCGCGCAGGGCCGCCGCGCCGTCAGGCACGTCCTGGTCGGGGTTGACGTAAGGCCGGAGCACCTCCTCGCGGCCGACGCTGGGGTTCACCTGCCGCTTGAGAAACACGGCCAGCGGCTCCAGCCCGCGCTGCCGGGCGACGGTGGCTCGCGTGCGGCGTTTCGGCTTATAAGGAAGATAGAGTTCTTCGAGTTCCTTCTTGTCGCGCGAGGCGAGGATTTTCTTGCGGAGCGCCTCGTCGAGCTTGCCTTGCTCGTGGATCGTCTTGAGCACGGTGGCCTTGCGTTCGGCCAGCTCGCGGAAATAGTGGATCGCGTCCTCGATGGCACGCAGGGCGGCCTCGTCGAGTCCGCCGGTCCGCTCCTTGCGGTACCGCGCGATGAAGGGAATCGTGTTTCCCTCGGCCAGGAGTTGGGCGGCCGGTCTTGCCTTCGCCTCAGGCACCCGGCACGCCGCCGCAATCTCGCGAATCTCCGCCTCCAAGTCAAAAGCGACCTCGACCGTTTCGTTCATCACCGCGCTGACACTCAACTTCCAAGAGGCCTTAACAGAATGGGGACACGCACTTTCGCACGACAAAGTCCACGGCGACCGGCGTGTACGTCAACTGGCCGCGCCGGTCGCCAAGCCCGACCTTTCATTGTGCGAGTGACGAACATGTGCCGTCAAGGAGATTACCGCAGACCGTGAAAAAGGGGATAAGTCCAATTATTCGCAGGAAAGGGCGACCAAGGAGACACCACTAATTGGACTTATCCCCTTTTTTTCCTTCTGAAAGCACGCGGCCATGATTTGCTCACTCGCCCATGAATGGAAACCCGTCTCACGCTTCCCGTAAAGCGGCAACGATTTCCGTGCGGGCGGCCTGCCAGCCGGGGGCGACGCCCGCCAGCACGCCCACGATGGCCGACACGACTGCACCCGACAGTGCAAGATTGACCGAAGGCCGAAAGGCAATGGTCACGCCTTCCGCGCCTACGGAGAATTCTGCCCATGCCAAGAGGAGCATCGCCAGGCCCACGCCGAGGAAACCGCCCGCCAAGGTTTGCAGCAGACTTTCGGCGACTACGAGGCGAAGAACCCTCAGCGGGCGAAGGCCAATCGTTTGCAGCACGGCATGTTCCTTGATGCGATCCTGCACGGCCATCACCGTGGTCGTGGCGACCAGGGAAAGCACCAGCCCCACGCAGGCATATCCGAGCCAGTGGGCGAACCCGATCAACTCCGCAAGGTCCGAGAGCGTGTCGGCCTGAAAGACGCCTTTGGAGCGGGTCGTCGTGGCGACAGGTCCGTTGCGGAAGCGGTCGTCGATAGTCGATGCCGTCGCTTCGGCGTCGGCATGGGCCGCTAATCGAACCTCCAGTTGTGTCACCGTTCCCGTGGTATTTCGGCCTTTGGACCGCTGGAGGAAACCCAAATGGGTGTAAATGAAGCTGTCCTCGGCAGCGACCGGCGACTTGAAGATGCCGACGATGGAGACTGTCACTTCTCCGATGGTGAACTTGTCGCCCGGTTTCAAGTTGCGCCGCGCGGCTACCGCCTGCCCCGCAACGGCGGCGTCGGTTCGAGCGGCGAAATCGGCCCAACTGCCCGAGAGCAACTGAAGATCGCGGGCCGTTTTCAGTTTGTCGGGAGGCATGCCGTTGAAGACCACTACATCCAAGCTGGCCCGGCAGTTGTTGGTGAAGACCTTGATCGGCACTACGTCCTCGACGCCCGGCATCTTTGCAATAGTGTTCGTATAATCCTCGGGCAAGCGGCTGGTGGCTGGACAGAAGCGGTTCTCCTGGAACACGATCAGCGTCCGCTTGGCCTGGCGGTCCTGGGTGAGGCGGTGCAAGCCTTCCTGCACCGCGCCGATAAAGCAGAATACGAAGAGCGCGACCGCGGAACCGCTTACCGTCAGCACGGTGCGGGCACGGTGCCTCCAGAGACCCTTGAGCACGTAAGGCGCAAAGCGAAACACGTTCACGCTCCTTTCCGCTCTAGCTCACCGGTGACCACCAGGTCTGGGCGATCCGCTTCATACAGCTTGCCGTCCTCAAGCCGGAGTTGTCGTCCGGCGATGGCCGCGACTTTGGGGTCATGGGTCACGATGAGCATCGTCATGCCCAACTCTGTATTGAGGCGTTCGACCAGTTCCAAAATCTGTTCCGTGCTATGGGCGTCAAGATCGCCGGTCGGTTCATCACCGACGATGATCGTCGGATTGGCTACAATGGCCCTGGCAATGCCTACTCGCTGCTCCTGCCCGCCAGAGAGTTGCCGCGGGTAGTGGTCGGCACGGTCGGTCAGGCCAACGGCTTCCAGCGCGATTGCGAGTCGCTTGCGTCGCTCGGCTGCCGACATGGGCAACAGCAACAACGGCAGTTCGATGTTCTCGTAAGCCGTCAGCACCGGGATGAGGTTGTGCATTTGGAAGATGTAGCCGATGTTGGCGGCCCGCCAATCGGCCAGTCTGCTCCGAGACAATTGAGTGATGTCCGTGCCATTGACGCGGATCGTGCCGGAAGTGGGCCGGTCGATGCCGGCGATGGCGTTGAGCAAAGTGCTCTTGCCCGATCCGCTCGCTCCCATCAGCGAGACGGATTCTCCCCTGTCGATGTCCAGATCGACTTCGTTGAGCGGCGTGATCTTCTCGTCCCCTTTACGGAATTCCTTGGTCAGATTACGGATTTCCAGCAGTGCCACGGTTCATTCCTCGCGGTAAGTCAGTTGTTTGGTTTCACTCCCGCACTTCCCAGGGAAGCCTGGGGCGGCTTGGCTGCCGCGGTCGCACGATGTCCCGCGACACCGAGTGTCGCATCTTCGCCGGTGATCTTGATTCGTGCGCCGTCTTCCAGTCCTTCACGGCCACCCGCGATGAGTTTGTCCGTCGCCGTCAAGCCTTCAACGACTTCGATCAATTCCTCGGTGCTTGCGCGGCCGAGCTTCACCGTCTGCCGTCGAGCTACTTTGCGAACCCCGTCGGCGACCCAGACGCGGGCTCCGCCCTCCACGGTCTCGACCAGTTGCCGAGGCACGAGCAAACGCAGGGGGTCTTCGGAGTCCTCGGACTTGGCCCCGGACTTCGGAGGAGCCAGGAACGTCACCTGTACGAGCATCTCGGGCCGCAGCACGATGGGCGGTAAATGGACGGCCACTTTGACTTGCAGCGTGTTCTTCTGAACGTCGGCCATTGAGGTGGCTGTCAGCACTTCGCCGGTAAGCGGTTGCGAGAGGGCCGCCGATTCAATTTGGACCGGTTGACCGGACTGAACTTGTCGAACGTCCTCTAGTCGTACATCTGCCCGCACTTGGAGCATCTGGGGATCATAGAGCGTGAGGATCGTAGCCGCGTCTCGCTCGGAAGCAGGTTCCATCCCCATCATGCGTTTGCCGGGTTGAGCGTTCAGCGCCAAGACCCGGCCGGCGATGGGTGCCCGAACTGTCATGCGATCCAGCCGCAGCTTGGCGGCCTGAAGAGCCAACCCGGCTTGGCGGAGCTTGGCGCGGGCGACCTTCACTCCGGCCTCGCCGTCGGTTACGCGCCGCCTTTCTTCAATCTTCAGTTCAAGTTGTCTTCGCAGGGCCTCGGACTTCCGGGCAAGCGCCGCCACCTCGCTCTCCAAGCCGGGGGCGCGGGCCTTCAACTCCGCAAGCGCGGCGGTCGCCGACTCGAATTCGTTTTCGGCGCGCTGCACCGTGCGTTCGGGAATTGCGTCGCGGGCAGATCGCTTGCCGTCCAAGTCGCGCTGGGCCAGTTGCAGGCGCGACTCGGCCGCCCGGATCGTGAAAGGAAGGTTCCCAAGTTCCGTCTTCACTTTCGCGTGCGATGCTTCCGCCTCCGCCAGAGCTGCCTGCAATGCGACGGGTTGCTCCACTTGACTGCGGGCCGCCGTCAATGCTGCCTCGGCACCGGCAAGTTCGGCCTCCTTCAAGTCCAGCGTCGCCTCGGCGTCACCCAGAGTGATCCGTGCATCGGCGTCGAGGAGTTTGGCCAGCGGTTGCCCCAGGGCGACCTCTTGCCCGGGAACCACGAGAAGCTCACTGACCACGCCCTCAACCAATGCCGACACCGCGACCGCAGTGGGCCGAGGCTCGACCCACCCGGCCGCCTGGAACAGGGGAGTTCCCGCCTGCTGGACTTCTGCGCGCGTCACGATGACGGGCACAACCGTCACCGGCGTCGAGGACAGGAGGCTGTCCCGGGCCGACCAGACAATCACGGCCGCGAAGCCTACCAGCACTAACAGCGGGATCACGTAGCGCGTGACCAAGTGCCGGCGTCGCACGGTGGCGCGAGGTCGCTCGGCAGCGCGCTGTACCCGCAGTTCGCTGAGATCAATTGTGGAAGCCATCTCTGTAAGTTCCTGAATCGCTTACGGCTTAATGAAAACCCCATCGGCCAGGACCGTGAGATTACCCGCTTCATCGCGTTTGGCCCGCCCATGCGCGACGACCGTCTGGAGTTCCTTAATGCCCAACATTTTGCGGGCATCGGTCGGCACCGCGCGGCCTTCGGAATCCACGATCTTCACCAGGGCCTTCACCTTGGGCAGGAGATCCAGATCACAACAGTAGTCCCAGGGCGTTGGACAGCCTTCCTTCTCAGGGCAGGGCTTCATTTCTGGATCGACAATCATGAAGGCAGCCACGCCTTCGACCCAGGGCTTTGCATCACCGCCCACGCGACCTACAACCGTCACCTCATCATTATCCTTGGCCTTGGCGCGGACCGCCTTCACGCCTTCCGCACCCGCCGGTTCGGCCTTCAACAGGTACTCGGCGCTGGTGGCTGCCGATTGCGAAGCGGACGGGGCATCGAGGGACCGACCTGCATCTCGGCCGCACCCGGTCGCGAGAACGCTGGCCAAAACGGCAAGGATACCAACATTCCAAGACTTACTCATGCGAACGTACTCCTTTTCAAACAGGGGTTGTTGATGATGATTCATGCTGCTTTGAGCCCTTCGGCAACCGAGAGCCTCATGGCCTTAATCGCTGGAGGAATCGCGCCAATTGCTCCCAAGAGAAATCCCGTCGTGCATCCCACTAAGATGGCAACGCTATCGACCCGCAAAGCGAATGCGCCCATCGTGAAACGCACGGCCGTGCCATTGACCAATACCAGCGCAAGGAACGCGGCGATTAAAGAACCGGTAGCTGCCAGGAGCGTGGCCTCCTGAATGAGGCTCAGCGCGATGGAGCGGCGGCGAAAGCCGAGGGCTTGAAGCGTGGATAGCTCCCGGATCCTCCCCACCACTGCGCCGTACATGGTATTGAGCCCGGCAAAAACGCCGGCGCTTGCAACCAGCCCGACGACCAGCCATCCCAGCATCCGCACCGGCCGATAGTGCTTTTGCAGTGCGGCGTAGTATTTGGTCTCCGCAACCGCCTGCAATTCCAGGTCCACCCGTTCCTTGCAGAACATTTCCACGTCCGTGGCCGACGTTCCGCTGGCGAGTCCGACCGCCACGAGGCTCAAGTCTTGCCGTTTCAGGGCTTGCTGCAAGTCCGCCAGCGGGCACCACATCTCCGACTCGAACGCCGCACCGTTTGCGGCGAAGTGTCCGCTGATCCGCCATCTGCGTCCGTCGAGGGTGATGGTCCCTCCCGTCGCCAGCGCGGCCCCGCGGCACCCAAGTTTCGTCGCAGCCAAACGGCCAATCAGGACTTCTCCTGGCCCCGGCCAACTTCCGTCTACGATCTGCACCTGTTTGCGCAGAAGGGCTGCGGCAGGTGTGATGCCGCGCAGAAGGCCCAGCCTGGGCGGGCCGCCATCGTCGGTGGCCACTTTTGTCGCAACGTACAACTCGGGTGAGACGTAACTGACCCCGTAGCGCCGCTCGATCCCGCTCAGGCTTGCTGACAGTAGTGCGGGAGTCCGCCCGGGGATGGCCGAGTTTTCGATGTCGCCTGCGGCCCCAATCGAGTAGACCAGGACCGTGGCGGGATCGCCGCTGGCCGCCAACGATGCTTCCAGGCCGCGGACAAACGCCACGACGACAAACACCAGCAGGACGACGGTGGTTAGCCCTAGCAGGGTAAGGCCACTACGCGTCGGTCGTCTGAACAAGTTTCTGACGCCGTATTCCCACGGCAGCAATCGAAGTCTCAACACGCCATTCCTCACACTGTTGTGGGTTCTTACTGAGCCACGCGAGCACGGCGATGCTCAACGAGTACCGTTGGGATCGCGCGACTCGACGGAGAAGCGGGACGCCGACGATAGCGCCGGAAGACCGGCAAGCGACAATCGCCGTGGCGAACCGGACCCAAGCGCGAGAGAATGGCGTTTCAGAGTAAGAGAGAGCAGATGCTCAGGCGAATTTCTCGTCCTGAGTCGATCGGCGTACAGCGCTCACCCGGGGCCGGGAATTCTCCCGAAATTCCGATGCCGCTCAAAGAATCGCCGCGCACGTCGGCCGCCAGGAAGGTGCAGAGAGCAAGGCGATCGAGTTGCGGTGGTCTCGGGGATTTCTCCAGCGATCCGCCGCACAGGCACGAACGGCAGCAACCCGATTTAGAAGTGTCGTCCTGCGACTTCTCTTGGCCTCCCCCTTTGGTGGGATCAGCAATCTTGTGCTCTTGGCAACACTCGCATGTGGGTGCCTTCTGTTGGGCTGCCGATGCAGCGCAGAAACTCCCCATGCACTTGTACGGACATCCGAGGATGCCCAGAATCGTCAGTAGGACGTAGGTGATTCGGAACATAGGTCGCTGGAATTCTAGCTTATTCTTCGGCTGCCAGGCCAGCGGTTCGTAATCTGTTTGATGTTTGCTATTTCTATCAACTTCACCTGCAAGATAATGATACTGGGTCGGTACTCCTATGTCAACCTCGGGAACTGCTAGATCAAGGGCGGGCCGATGGCCGCACGTCGGACATGCACGTCTCCGGGGAGTCGGACGGACCCATAGTATGGAGGGCTCGGTCGATCGGCGGGGGGCTGCCGCGAGAACACGCCGTCAGCCGACCACGAGCCGGGCCCGCTGTTCCGACACGCCGACGCGTGCAATGGTCCCGCTGGTGAACTCGAGGAAGTCGGCGGTCACTTCCACGACAAACCGGGCCGATCGACGCGGAACTCGACCAGCCGCCGGTGCTCCATCTCGGTCACGTAGGCCGTGCGCCCGTCGGGACCGCCAAAGCAAATGTTGCTGGGCGCCTTGCCGAGCACGTTGATCTCCTGCAGCACTTTCCCCTGCGGCGAAACCTTGGCCACAGCCCCCTTGCCGTGCCGCGTGCCGTAGAGATTGCCGTCCACGTCGCACCGCATCCCGTCCATGCCGAAGTCGGGGAACTCGATCAGAAGCCGCTTGTCGGCAAGCGCGTGTTCCGCGGTGATCGCAAAGGCCCAGACCTTGCGCTGGACCGACTCATTGACATAGAGCGTTTTTCCGTCCGGGCTGACTTCAATCCCGTTGGTGGTCCCCATGTCCGTAGCAAGCCGGGTGACCTTGCCGGAGCGGTCGATTCTCCAAAGCTGCCCCGTCCCTTGCTTCCAGTTCGGGTCGCTGGCGTAGAGCATTTCGTCGGGACCGATCGCCAGGTCGTTGGGCTGGTTCATCCGATCCTCGTGGGCGAACACCGTAACCACGCGGGTCTTGGGGTCGATCCTCAGCACGTTGTGCCGCGTGTAGTCGGCCACGTAGATCATGCCCTGCCGGTCGAAACGGATTCCGTTGCCCACGCTGCCGGCGGGCAGCTCGACGAAAACCTCGGCCTTTCCCTCCGGCGTGACGCGGCCGATCGTCCCCTCGCGCTGGAAGTTCCCGGCAAAGACGTCGCCCTGCTTGTCCCAGGCCGGACCTTCCACCCCCGCCGTAAAACACCCCGCCGGGGTCCACGGCCCC
>CAYTJV010000239.1:0-10968 GCA_964438165.1 uncultured Planctomycetaceae bacterium
CGGAGACCAATTCAACAAAGTCCCCACCGACCCCGCGTCGGTGGAAACGGGTTTGGCGACTACGCGAGCGGAGACCAATTCAACAAAGTCCCCACCGACCCCGCGTCGGTGGAAACGGGTTTGATGACTACGCGAGCGGAGACCAATTCAACAAAGTCCCCACCGACCCCGCGTCGGTGGAAACGGGTTTGGCGACTACGCGAGCGGAGACCAATTCAACAAAGTCCCCACCGACCCCGCGTCGGTGGAAACGGGTTTGATGACTACCGTGGCGCCCGTAGTTGCCAAACCCGTTTCCACCGGCACGGGGCCGGTGGGGAAGAGCGAAGAAGCGGCCGTGTGAAAAGTTGATGCCGCATGGCGCCTAGTTGCCAAACCCGTTTCCACCGGCACGGGGCCGGTGGGGAAGAGCGAAGAAGCGGCCGTGTGAAAAGTTGATGCCGCATGGCGCCTAGTTGCCAAACCCGTTTCCACCGGCACGGGGCCGGTGGGGAAGAGCACAAGCGTCAAGGTCCAAATCTGATGGGCCATGGGGGAAAACCGTTTGGTCTTTGGACAGCATTCATACCAAGTGTCCAGTTTACCTCTGCGAGGGACTATCGGGGTTGCCCCTAGATTTCGGCGTCTCCCAATCAGGCTCTCGCGGCGCATTGACAAATCTCTGGCTGGTGCATAAATAGCGGTGAATTGTCAGGCCGGCCGACCGGGTTTGGGCGCGGCACAAGGTACATAGACCCAGGTTGCATTGAGACGAGGAGGAAAGACGGAATGAGTGTTCTGGTTGCCAAAGAAGCCCCCGACTTCTGTGCCAAGGCCGTGATGCCCGATGGCTCGTTCAAGGACGTTTCGCTGAAGGACTACCGCGGCAAGCACGTGGTCCTGTTTTTCTACCCGCTGGACTTCACCTTCGTGTGCCCCACGGAGATCATCGCCTTCTCGGAGGCGGCATCGCAGTTCGAGGCCCTCGGCGTTCAGTTGCTGGGCTGCAGCGTGGACAGTCACTTTGCGCACCTGGCGTGGCGCAACTCGCCGCGCAAGCAAGGTGGTCTGGGCGACATCCGCTATCCGCTGCTGGCCGACCTGGATAAGAAGATTGCCCAAACGTACGACGTCCTCCTGCCGGCCGGAATCGCCCTTCGCGGCCTGTTCTTGATCGACAAGCAGGGCGTCGTGCGGCACCAGGTGGTCAACGATCTGCCCTTGGGCCGGAGTGTCGACGAGGCGCTGCGCCTGGTCAAGGCCCTGCAATTCGTGGAGAGCCACGGCGAGGTCTGCCCGGCCAATTGGAAGGAGGGATCGGCCACCATCAAGCCCGATCCCGACGCGAGCAAAGCGTTCTTCAGCAAAGCGTATTAGCGCACGCGGGTGGGAAGAATGACCATCGGCAAGCCGGCCCACTGCAAGCGGCGCTGCAGCGCGTAGGCCGTCTGGTTGTGCAGGAGCCGGTGGACCCAGGTGTCTTTCTCGAACACGAGCTGTCCGGCAAAGACGGTACACTTGGGGAATTTCCGGGCGACTTCCAGGCAAAGCTGCTCCAACTCGTCGACCGCGTCGGTGCCGATGGCGGAGAAGGCGGCTGCCGGCGTTCCCAGGCGGCGCGCCAGGTCGACATAGCGACGCAGGGTTTCGTCGGTGTGCTGGCGCAAGTCGTCGACCGCTCCGCTGCCCTTGAAGTTTCCCGAGTCGACCACGCCCACGGAGACAAACACGAAGTTGCGAAAGTGGCCGGGAATGAATCGCACCACGTTGAGCATGGTGTGGATTCCCAGGCCCGAGTAGCCTCCCACGAGGATCAAGGCGGTGGGCTGGCTGGGGTCGACTTCGGCCAGGTTCGGCTCGCCCGTGGGCGTCAGTTGGCCGAGCGTCTGATCAAGCACCTTGAGCTTCTCGCCGACGCGCTGATAGTAGCGGTGGATCGAGAACGCCGTGGCGACGCAGGCCCCGGTCACGGCCAAGGTAATCCAGCCCCCCTCGGGGAATTTCTGGTATACCGTCACCGCGAGAATCGCGATGCACAGGACCGCGCCCACGAGGAACAGGGCCAGACGGCGACGCCAGAGGCCGTTTTGACTCCGTAGCGACCACCAGTGACGGCACATCCCGGTCATCGACAGGGAGAAGGTGAGGAACACGTTGATCGAGTACATCACCACCAGAGCGCGGACGTCGCCATGGGTGTACCAGAGCGCCGCGAGCGCGGAAACGCCCATCAGCACGATGCCATTCTCGGTCGCCAGGCGTTCCGAGAGGCTGGAGAACCATCGCGGGGCCCAAGAGTCGTGGGCCATGTAGCCGAGCACGCGAGGGCCGTCGATGAAGCCTGCCTGGGCACCCACCACCAGAAGTGCCCCTTCGGAAAGAAGCGTGGCCAGAATGAACACGTAACCAAGCCAATGCTGCCCCGCGCCCACTCCGTCGACGAACGATTGCGTGAGCAGAAAGTTCATCGTCTTGTCGTCGCGGTGGCGGATGTCCAACAGGAGGTAGGCGAGGATCAAACCGCCGGCCGTGAAGGACAGCGACCAGGCCATGTACGCCATGGTCCGCCGAGCGTTTGCCACGCGAGGCTCGCGGATGACCGGCATGCTGTTGGAGACCGCCTCCAGGCCGGTGTACGTGCCTCCGCCGAGTGAATAAGCGTGCAGCAGCAGCGCCAACATGCCGAGCAGCCCGAACCCCGGAGTGGCAATCCCTCCGCGAACCTCGGCGGCAACGCCTTCCGCCAGCGCGCCGGCCGCGGGAAGGTGCATGACGATCGAGCCGACGATGAGCAGGAAGTGCGTCAGCAGGAAGAGGAGGAAGACCGGCATGAGCACCTGGACCGATTCCTTCACCCCGCGAAGGTTCAATACGATCAGGGCCACAATGGCTGCCGACTCGGCCGGCACCTTCCACTCGGTCCATACGGGGGGAAGCAGGCTGAAGAGCGCGTCTCCGGCCGAGGCAATGGAGACCGTCACCGTCAACACGTAGTCCACCAACAAGGCACAGCCCGAGACGACCCCAACGCGGCTCCCTAGCAGTTTCGACGCCACCAGGTAGCCGCCGCCGCCGCTGGGAAACTCCTCGATGATGTGGCTGTAGCACGCCGAGATGATGAACACCGTGACCATGATGGCCCCGGCGAGGAAGACGGCCAGATAACGATGATCGCCGAGGTTGCGGAAGGCCTCCGCCGGGCCGTAACAGGAAGAGGAAAGCCCGTCCGCCCCCAGGCCCACCCAGGCTAGAAAGGCGACCAGCGACACGTGTTTGAAAATCGACTGGTCGGCCAGGTCGCGGGGCTTGCCGACCAACAGGGTCTTGAACCGTTCCAGAGAGGTCGGCTCGGCTGCCTCCTGAGGACGTAGGATCTCCTCCCCGACACCGACCACCACGCGCGTCGCGCCGGAATTCAGGCCCGGGGCGGACTGGGCTCCGGAACCCACCACGACCGAGATCGGCTCACCCGCCGAGCTGCCCTCAGCATCACGCTGCTCCGACGATTTTCCTTCACCGCCTTCCGCAGCGGCGTCTCCTTGGTTAGGACCGGCTTCGTTTTCCTCGTGATCCATGAACGGCCTCAGCGCGATGTTCTGGGATTAACGAGAACAAATTATATCGGCGGCGGAATGCCTTCTCAAGGAAGCGGAATAACCCACATATAGGGGGAATGATAACCGTTATCTCGCCCGCGTGTGCCCGAGATCGGTACAAGTAAACCGCACTTGACCAGGGGCCGGGGTTAGGTAAGATATCTTTACCAAGGCCAAGCGATGGGCAAGGAGCCTTAAGCAGCGATGGCTCGAATTGCCGGGAGTTACCGGACGACCGTGTTCGGCGACGAGAGGGTGCGTGCGTTCATCCCGCGCCCCTTGCCGCCCAAGAGCCCGTCGCTTGCCCTGGAGGGCCGGCTGATCGAACTCCACGCCGCCGCCCTGGCTGCCCTGGGACGCCTGGCCGTCGCCGGTACGATGGTTCCCAGCCCGAACTGGTTTCTGTATGGTTTCGTGCGTAAGGAGGCGGTCCTGTCGTCACAGATCGAGGGGACGCAGGCCACCCTGAAAGACGTAGTGGTCTACGAGGCGACGCGACAGGCCGAGCGGCCGGCCGAAGTTCAAGAAGTCTGCAATTACGTCGAGGCCCTCTCTCTGGTCCGGGACGAAATCCAACGCCCTGGCGGGTTGCCGCTTTGCACGCGCCTGCTCTGTATGGCGCACGGGCGACTGATGCGCAGTGTGCGGGGGGCCGAGAGGCAGCCCGGTGTCATCCGCACGTCGCAGAATTGGATCGGCGGCACGAGGCCCGGCAACGCCCGTTTCGTGCCGCCGCCAGCCGACGTCGTGCCGGAGGCCCTTGCGGCCCTGGAACGATGGATTCACAGCGACAATCCCCTGCCGCCGCTGGTCCGCGCGGGGCTGGCGCACGTTCAATTCGAGACCATTCATCCGTTCTTGGATGGCAACGGGCGTATCGGGCGTTTGCTGGTCACCCTGCTGGTCGAGCACTGGGGGCTGCTGTCCGTGCCGCTTTTGTACTTGAGCTTGGCCTTCATTCGGCACCGAACCGACTACTCCCGGCATCTGACGGAGGTCCGCACGCGAGGCGTGTGGGAAGGGTGTACGGCGTTCTTTCTGGCTTGTGTCCGCGAAGCTGCGGACGACGGTGTGGAGACGGCTCGCCGCCTGTTCGGTCGTCTGATTCAAGATCGACACGCTGTGTTGCACCAGAAGAGCACGACCGTCCACGCCGTGCGACTGTTCGACGTCTTGCCCGATCACCCCATGATCACGCTGGCCCAGGCTGTGGACCTCCTGGCGACGACCAAGCCGACGGCCAGCAAGGCGATCGAGGCGCTTCGCGGGGCGGAGGTTCTGCACGAAATCACCGGCCGACGCCGCGATCGAGTGTATGCCTATCGCGCCTACCTGAACGTCCTGGCCGAAGATACGGGTTAGCGGCGAAGACCAGGCGGCCCACGATCCCTTGCCGAAGCGGGTGCCGAACCTGAATTCTGGCGCATTCAGTTCTCACGAGATTTGTACACTGGTGGCTGGATTGAAATCCGCCATACACTCCGAAGGCGGGCAGATCGGACCGCCGGAGGGTAGGGCGCGCGGCGGAAGTCCCACCAATTTGCCGCCTTCGGGACCGCGGTTTTGGTTCTGGTGTGACTCGCTCCTCTCACGCCCACCAACTATCACGGCGCCGATCCGCCGGTGTGGGACATGCCCGTCCTTGCGGGTACCCATGCCGCGAGGTAATATCAGGAACTCGTGTGCCCCTCAATGTTAGGGGCGCGTTGGCCTCGCTGGAACATCGACTCTCAGGTTAGCCGTCTCCTGACCAAAGGAACACGATTTATGCGAGATACAATTGCCGCGTATGTGAAGAGAGTCAAGGAGCTGGCCGAACACTGCAAAGGAAATGAGCAGGCCACGAAGAAGAGCCTGATTGAACCCCTTTTCAGTTGCCTCGGCTATGATGTCACGGATCCGCGCGAGTGTGTCCCGGAGCATCGCGAGGACTTCGGCAAGAATCGGGCCGCAAAACCGGTGGACTACGCTTTTTTTCGAGATGGATCGCCCATTTTCTTCGTGGAGGCAAAGGCGGTCGACCGCAAGCTTGCCGGATACGACGAACAGCTCGGGGACTACTTCGCAAAAGCTCCCGGCGCGAGACTGGGCATTCTGACAAATGGCGTCCACTGGCGGTTCTTCACGGACCTGGAACACGAAAACGTCATGGACAAGAGGCCTTTTGTGGAATGGCAGGTTCTCGGCGAGGACCCCCCGCCCCAGGATTTCCTAACCCTACTCCAGAAGGCTGAATACAAGGCGGAGTTGATGCGCACTTTCGCCCAGCGACGGCGCCAACAGAACTTGCTGGTGGAGAAGTTGTCGCGACTGCTGGAGCCGGCGCCCGAGTTCGTCAAGTTGGCCATCGAAAACATCGAGACGAGGAACTTGACGGCCGGCGTCGTTGAAAGCTGGAAGCCCGCTCTCAAGGCGGCGATTGCTGAATGGGCGAAGCAGCAAAGGCTTTCCTCCGTTCTTGGTGAGGTTACTACCGATGCGATCGCTGAGGAGCCGCCACGAAAGACGCGGACCGTGGAAACGACACGGGAAGAGTTCGAGGGCTTCGCCGAGGTGCAGCGTTTGCTTGGGGCCAACCGTACCGTGGAGTATGAGGATACCGCTTCCTATTTCAAGATCCATTTGCCAGGCAAACCCTTCTGGGCGGTCTGCCGACTAAATAACTTCGGTGAGCGGCAGCCGAGCATTTCGGTGCCACTCCCGGCTGATCGTGTCTCGAGCCTGGTGCCATCCCTTGACGTAGCACCCCAGGGCAAACGTTGGTCGCGTATCAGCCTCGTCGACTGTAGCCAGATTGAGGCCACCGGCGAAGCGCTTTGCGCAGCGTGGGATGCGAGATCAGCCGCCTATGGCACGGGTGCTGAAGGCGATGAAGGTGTAGATGGATGAGTGTTCGTCTGTGCGATTGGCACTTGGCAACGCAATAGAGGACGGGGGATTGTCCGCATGGAGCCCACCCAAGAGGTCTTGGAATCTTTTGCCACCGCGCAGCGGTTGCTGCGAGCGAACCGTCCGGTGGAATATGAGGTCACGCCCGACTATTTCAAGGTCCATTTGCCGGGGAAACCGGGCTGGTCGGTGTGCCGGCTGGTCGATTTCGGCGGGCAGCACCCCAGCGTCGTCGTGCCGTTGCCCGCGGAAATGGTGACCAACCTGGTGCCGCTCTTGGAGGCAACGCCGCTCGGCCCGCGGTGGTCGAGAATCGCGCTCATGACATCCCACGACATTCGAGTCATCGGCCCGGCACTGTGTGCGGCCTGGGACGCCTGTTGCGATGCCTCGGCAGCCGGCGGGCAGGAAGATGAGCCCTCGGGCTGAATGCCGGCTGAAAGACGGTTCAGGCTGTTCTCGGGAAACCGCTGCTCGTAGACGGCGAACAGTTCCGCGAGCACCTCCCCAATCGGCTGAGGCTCACTCCCCCGATCGCCCCACCCGGTCCACGCGCCGGCTTCGTCGCAGAGTGCATTTAGGTCCATTGTGTCGGTCTCCTGGGTCTAACGCTCGATTCTACCGATTACTGTACAAATGTCAATACCCTGGTTGTCCCGAATTCCGTCATGTAGGATTCTGGACATGGACCCGATAGCTCAAAACGCCGCCGCCGGGTTCATCCCGGCGGAGCGACAAACCGATCTCCATAAAAACGGCGCACTGGGGGCAGATCTCCCTGTAGCTGTCAATCATCGCTCCGCCGACGCAGGGTCGGCGGTGGCGTTTCCAATTTGAGTCAATGACAACAACCAGGACAATCTTGACGGAGGCAACCACCATGTCCCAGGCCACTCGACGGGAGTTTCTCAAGGCGGCGGCGGCCGGGCTGGCCCTGGCCGCGATCGATTTCACGGTCCTCGCGTCCCAAGAGGACAGTCCGGACGGGGTGCCCAAGCGGGCGCTGGGCAGGACCGGCGAAAAAGTGTCGATCGTCGGGCTCGGCGGCTGGCACATCGCCTCGATCCCCCAGGCCGACGGCATTGCCCTCATGCACGAGGCCATCGACAACGGCATGACCTTCTTCGACAACGCCTGGGACTACCACGACGGCGGCGCCGAAGAGGTGATGGGCAAGGCCCTGGCCACCGGCGGCCGGCGCGATCGGGTCTTCCTGATGACCAAGAACTGTGCCCGCGACTACCAGGGCTCCAAGCAGCACTTGGAGGACAGCTTGCGGCGACTGCGCACCGACCACCTCGACCTCTGGCAGTTCCACGAGATCAACTATCCGAAAGATCCCGACTGGATTTTCGACCGCGGCGCCCTGAAAGCGGCCTTGGAGGCAAAGAAGGCAGGCAAGGTCCGCCACATCGGTTTCACCGCCCACAAGGACATCGACCACGTCTCGAAGATGCTCGGCAAGCCGTTCGACTGGGAGACGGTCCAGATGCCGATCAACATCATGGACGCCCATTACCGCAGCTTTCAGAAGAGCAGCGTGCCCGAGTGCAACCGCCGCCGCATCGGAGTGATCGGCATGAAGTCCCTGGCCTGCGGCGTGCTGCCCAAGGAGGCCGGCATCGCCGCTGATGTTTGCCGCCGGTATGCGCTATCGCTGCCGATCAGCACCCTGGTTTGCGGCATTACCTCGCGGGAGAACCTGAAGCAGGACCTGGCCGTCGCCCGCGGCTTCAAGCCGATGACTCCGGCGGATATCGAGCGTCTGCTGGCCGAAACCAAAGAGGCGGGCAAAGACGGCCGCTACGAGGGGTTCAAGACCAGCAAACAATACGACGGCCCATACCACCGCGCCCAGCACGGGGTCTGATTAGCGTCACCCGTTTTCCGGGCCGGAGCTCGCCCAGAGGCAAGCCGGGCGATCGGCAACCGGCTCGCCGCGGACCATCCGGGTGAACGGACGCTGCACGGTGAAGCCACACGACTGCGCCCAGCGGGTGGCGGGCCCATTGTCGCAAGGGACGTCGATGAACACGCTGCGCCCGGCACAGGCGGCGAGCACGGCATCGACGAGCTCCTGCCCGACCTCGGCGCCAAGCGCCATCGCCGGGCCGATAAACGCGGCAAGCGAGCCTTCGCGCCAAGTGGCGTAGCCGAGCAGACCTTCCGGCCCAACCACGACCCGCATCGCCCCCGGCTGTTGCCGGAACAAATGGTCGAGGAGCCGCCGTCGGGGCGTACACGTCAGTTGCTGGTCGAACTCAGCGATGGCTTCGAGTTGATCGGCCTCGGCCCGGGCAACGCGGTGTGGCGGGCAGCGGACCGGGGCGACGCCTTCCCAGCGAGCCAGCTCGTACTCGACCCGAAATCCCAGCTTCTCATACACCGGCCGGCCCAGCGGCGTGGCATCCAGGCGAATCGACCGCACCGCCTGCCGGTCCAGGTGTTCGATCGAGTGCTCGACCAATCGCGTGCCGATGCCTCGCCCTCGATAGGCCGGGTCCACGAGCACCATGGCGATCCAGCCCACGCGGCCGAACACGCAGGCGACCGCAGTGCCGACCGGCTGGCCGCCGCACTCGGCCGCGAAACAACCGTCCGGCGCCAGGGCCAACAGCCGCTGCCAGTCGGCTTCGGTCTGGTTCCAGCCGGCCTGGTCCTTCAGCCGCACCCCGAGCGGCAAATCACCCGCATCCATCCCGCGGAGCCGGATTACGTTGCCCGACATTTCATGCGACCCTTGCTTCTGAGGGGGGACTCCGACATAATCGAACAAAGAAGAGCATCGGGGTTCCTGACAGTTTCTTCCTCCCAGCCGCGCACAAAAAGCCATGGCCCAAACGACGCAATCCGACTTCGGCGACTGGACCGCATTGGACCTGGTCCAACGGTTCGGAGCAATCCCCCTGCACCGCATCCGCCACACGCCGCCGCCCGGCACGGCCACGGAACGTGATGTGGTGGAAATCCGCGAGCACGAAGACCGGCTGTGCGAGTTGGTCGACGGGGTTCTAGTGGAGAAAGCCAAGGGACAATACGAAGCCTACCTCAGTTCGCTCTTGACTCACCTGTTGTGGGCGTTCGTTCGTCCGCGCAAGCTCGGGGTGGTTTTGTCCTCCGATGCCATGCTCCGGCTGGCCCCCGGACTCATCCGCATCCCCGACGTGTGCTTCTTCTCCTGGGCGCGATTGCCCGGCCGCAAGATCAGCCGAAAGGCGTTCTCGGAAAAAGCGCCTGATCTGGCCGTGGAAGTCATTAGCCGCTCCAACACGCGCAAGGAGATGCAGCAGAAGCTTGAGGAGTACTTCGCAAACGGGGCGCGGCTCGTGTGGTATGTGTATCACCGCCCTCGCAACGAAGTGCGGGTATACACGTCGCCCCACGATTGCTCGGTCCTGGCCGCCGACCAGGTCCTCGACGGCGGCGACGTGCTGCCGGGTTTCCGCCTCGAGCTCAGTGAGTTGTTCGCCGAGCCCGAAGAGCCGCCGCAAGGGCCCACGCGGGATTAACATACTCCGCCGAACGGCTTTTCCATGTCCTTCGCAAAGCCTCAGGGGCATCAGCCGGCCGCGAAGAAACGGAAGGAAACCGATATGAGTCTGGAGAAGGTCCAAATCCCTTCGCAACGTCCCATTTATCCTACCCCGGCAGGACTGGTGACGACCGTGGACCGGGATGGCAACCCGAACATCATCACGCTGGGCGAATCGATGAGAAAGGCAATCTGAGGACCGAACGCCTGGATATGTTGATCTTCGCGAGGTGGACGTTTTGGACTGCGGGCAAACAGATCGGAGCCGGAGGGTAAGAGACTGGTTCGCAAGAGAAGGATGTCAATCCGCAGATCGACGCAGATTTGCGCAGACAAAAGAAAGTTGGGAAGAATTCAATCTGCGTCTATCTGCGTGCATCTGCGGATGGCTCTTGTGGCCGTTTTGGAAACCGTTTCCAAGTCGATGGGAACCATGGCAATGCGACAAACTACGACCTTGTTGACGTTGATTCTGCTCTTGATCGCACATCGGACCTCGCTTGCCTCTGCTGCGCAGCGGGCGACCGAAGTCTCCATCCACGGCGATGCGTTCCACATCAATGGAAAGCCGACTTACGCCGGGCGGGTCTGGCAGGGCAAGCGGATCGAGGGCCTGCTGCTGAACGCCCGGCTGGTCCAGGGGATCTTCGACGACCTTAATCCCCAGACCGTCGGCCGCTGGGCCTATCCCGACACCGGCCGCTGGGATCCTGACCGCAACACCCGGGAGTTCGTGGCCGCCATGCCCGAGTGGCGCAAGCACGGCCTGCTGTGCTTTACGATCAACCTCCAGGGCGGCAGCCCGCAGGGCTACTCCCGAGAGCAGCCTTGGCACAACTCGGCGATCACGCCCGAGGGGACGCTCCGCCCGGCCTACATGGCGCGGCTGGAAAAAATTCTCGATCGGGCCGACGAGCTCGGCATGGTGGTCATCCTGGGCCTGTTTTATTTCGGTCAGGACCAGCGGATCGC
>CAYTJV010000240.1:0-10967 GCA_964438165.1 uncultured Planctomycetaceae bacterium
GGTCTATGCCGCTGGCACTGGCACGTTGACCCTAACCGGCACCGACACGGTGGCCAATTACCAAGCGGCGTTGCGGGCAGTGAACTTCGCCACGACCGCCGTTGGGACGAACCCGCGGACGGTGACCTTCACCGTCAACGACGGTTCCTTGGCCAGCAACTCCGTGACACGGAATATCACGGTCAGCTAGCGCCCTGTGCCGTAACTGAGTTTGCGGCACAAGACGGACGGGTGGCACGCCCAGAGTCTTCGATGGGCGTGGTGAGTCGCCAGTAGATGCTGTAGGACGGGTTGAAAAGCCCGTCCTACTTTCTTTTCTTGCCGAGTTCTGACGAATTCTGCGTCCCTTCGTTTAGCCCGTAGCCAACGGCGAGGGCGGACGGGGATACCCGCGCGGCGCGTGCGGGCAAGTCCCCGGCAACTGCGCGGCGTCGGGCCGGGTGGCAATCGCGTTCGTCGCTGGCGCCGACCACGCCCTCGCTGTTGGCTGCGGGCTAAACTGCCTCAGGCCGCCAAAGTTGTAGTACGCCACCGCCGGGCCCGCCCCGGCGGAGCGCTGATTGAGAGCTACCGCGCGCAGCCCCGAGACTTCCCCGCCACCGCCGGGCCCGCCCCGGCGGAGCGCTGATTGAGAGCTACCGCGCGCAGCCCCGAGACTTCCCCGCCACCGCCGGGCCCGCCCCGGCGGAGCGCTGATTGACGGCTACAGGACGAGGCCGACTTAGCTTCCAATCAGCGTCCCACCGGCGCGAGGCCGGTGGTGACGAGGGCGTTTTTCCCGATTGCTGTAGCTTCCACTCAGCGCTCCGCCGGGACGAGCCCGGCGGTGGCGAGCGCGTTGGACGGCTGCCCGCTGTAGCTTGCAATCAGCGCTCCGCCGGGACGGGCCCGGCGGTGGCGAGCGGGAGCGGAGTCAGGGTCAGACTTTAAAACTTTACGGCCGGGTGTCATGCCGTCACGCGGCCCAGCCGCGCTCTCGGCATGGAGTGCGGCAGCGCGTGCGGGCGGCACGGGCCGGTTGTCAGCCTGTGTTGGCCGCCCACCTGGGGCCGCGAAGAGTCTTGATTGCCGCAGGACGGGTCTCCGACCCGTCCTGCGGTCTTTCTTGACCCGGCACGCCTGACAAAGATCGTAGGGCCGAGCAGAGCGAGTCCCAGCGATCCGCGGGCTTCGTGGGCATGTTGAAGTGCGACCCGGCGGAGGAAGCAGCGCCCGCCACCGCCGGCCTCGCGCCGGTGGGGCGCTGATTGGGAGCTACGCAGGGGCTGCCCGCAGTAGCGTGCAATCAGCGCTCCGCCGGGACGGGCCCGGCGGTGGCGAGCGCGTTGGATCCGCCGAGCGGAGCGAGTGCCATTGTTCCGCGGGTTTCACAACTGCAACTACGGACTTGGGCGGGCGGGGAAGCGGTCGATCATGGTGGCGGAGGGGGGCTGCTGGAGCGCGGGCGGCGCGGGCTCTTGGGGCGTGGTTCCGATCCGGTCAAGGAAGCGGTCGACCAGATCGACCATGGTGGCCGATGCGGGTTGTTCCAGGGCGGAAGGCATCGGTCGGGAGGGCGCCGCGGGCGCGCGGCTGAAGATGCGGTCGACCATCATGGCGGCCGAGGGTTGTTCGAGGGGCGAGAACCGGGACTCTTGAGGGCCGGGCTGGGGGCGGTCTTCCCTCACCCCCGGCCCCTCTCCCGCGAACGGGCGAGGGGAGGTGGCGAACGGCTCCGCGGGTTGGTCGGCCGGGGGCGCCGGGATCGCCGTGCCGGCCGGCGACGCCATGTCGGCAGCCGCTTCGGGCCCGGCTTCGGTTGCCCTTTCAGGGCCCGCTTCCGGCTCCCGTTGTGTCGTTTCGGGCGGAGGAGGTTGCGGCGGCGGCTGCGGGGGCACGGGCGCAGCGGGCGGGGCAGGCATGGTGCCGTCGGGCTGCGGATCGTAGCCGTGAGTCACCAGGTTGGGAGCGTCGAGGCGATAATCGGTGCGAAGAAGCCCCACGTAACGCCGCTTTTCCAGCCGCTCGGCGTCGAGGTATGCCTTGAGCGGCCACGGGCCTTCGGTGAGCACCACGCCGCAGTACGCCAATAGTGAGCCTTTTTCGTAGTGGACGTTCCTCAGGGCCACGATATACTCGACCCGGGCCTGGTGGTAGCGGCTCTCGGCGTCGGCCAAGCGGCGCTGGGCATCGAGGACCACGAAAAACTCGGCCTTGTCGGCCTCGTAGGCCGTCAACAGGGCGTTGAGCTGCTGGTTGGCGGCGATCACGCGGTTCATTTCGGTCTGCAGGAGGGTGTACGCCCGATCGAGCTCGCTGACGGCCGTGCTCAGGTCGTGGGCGATCTGCAGCTCCTGCTCGCGGAGGATGGCCCGGGCCTGGGCCACGCGCAGCTCGGCGTTGCGCACGGCGGCGTGTCCCTGGCGGAACCCCAAGGGCATGGAGAACTCCATTCCCATCTGCCATTCCTGGAACTTGCCGCCGGTGAGGTCCATGAAGGCGTTGTCGAAGGGGGGCTGGCTGTCGCGCTCAGGATCGAGCAGTTTTTCGCCGAAGCCTCGCCAGCGGTAGCGGCCGACGAAATCCAGCGAGGGCAACAAGCTGTTCTTGCTGGCGATGAGCTCCAGATCCCGGCGTTTGACTTCCCATCGCTGGCGGCGGAGCTCCTCGCGCAGGACGAGGGCCTCGTCGGCGATCACCGGCCAGTCGAAGCTGACCCGGGCCACCGGCGGCTCGTCGGCCGGGCGGAAGAGGAACTCGTCGTTGGGCGGCAGGCCCATGATCAGGCGGAGCCGCCGCTCGGCCAGGTACACCCCGGGGACGGCGCGGAACGTGCCGGGACTGGTGCCGTTGTTGGTCCGCGTGCCCTCCAAGGGGTGGCCGGAAAGGGCGTTCTGCACGTCGGACTCGAAGCGGTAGTATTGCTCGCGGGCCTGGGCTTCCTTTTCGGCCTCGCCGCCGCGCCGGCCGGTCCGATACAGGGCGTGGATCCGCCGCCAGGTCTCGAGGGCGGTGTCGCGGGCACGGACTTTCGTGTCCAGGTCGCGGTAGGCGTAGTACAGGTCCCAGTAGGCGTTTTCCACGTTGCTCAACAGGTCGCGCACGCCCATCTGGAAATCGGCCAGGCTGATGTCGGTTCGCACGCGGGCGATCAAGACGCCGTTGTACACGCCGTCCGCGCCGCTCGTGCCGGCAATGCGGTTGTACTCGACGCCGCCGCCGCGAAGGAACGGGTGGCGGACTTCGCCTTCCAGGAACACGTCCCACGCGCCGCCGGCGAACTGGTTGCCGAGGTTGTTGTTGTGATCGAAGTCGACCGTCTTGCGCACGGTAAACTGGCTGCCCGTCACCGCCCGCTTGGATATCTCCGCCTTGAAGGCGTTGAATTCCTGGTCGAAGAATCCCAGGTTGCCCACGAAGCGGTTGTTGAAACGGCGATCGTTTCGCTCCAAGAAGAGGCTGGAAGCGAAGTTGGCGTCGAAGGCGCTCAGCGCGCCCTCCACCCCGAACTGCGGGTCGGTTTCCTGGACCGCGGGGTTGTAGGTGGTGCGCACGCTTTCGGGCGAGCGGAGGACCGTCCCGCCGAGGTCGATCATCACCCGCGAGTGCTCCAGCGCAAGCTGAATCGCCTCCTGAAGCGCGATGTCCTGGTACTTCAGCGTGGCGTGATCGGCGATGGAACGCGGGCTGGCCGGGCCGCTCACCTCGTCGGCACTGGCCGCCTCCACGTCGGGGTACTCGATCTCCAGGGCGGTCTTGCTGAAGTCCATGCGCGAAAGCGGCCCGACGCGCGCAGGCTCACGCCGGACCAAGCACCCTGAGAGGATCAGGGCTGCGGTCCCGGCGAGCGTCAATGCCCACGCGAGCCGTCTGCGCATAGTCATGGTGTTCGAACCAGGTCGGGGGCCGAACAAACGTTAGTTCCCTCAGATTTCGTCGGCATGATACCCCCGACAAATACGGCCTTTCCGTCATGATCGGCAAATCTGACGTAATACTTAACTTGCGCTATGTATATTATGTATTCATCTCATATTGTGCAGTTTATCCATATTGCGTGATAGTATCCATTCTATCGAAGCTGACCACGAACTTGCGTCATTCCGCACCGCGTGTAGCGTGTATACTGTACAGTCTATGAGCCGCGAAGATCCTGAATCCGCCCCGCCATCGACCGAGCCGACGCTGCGCGAAATCGACGTGCTGCTGGAGGGGATCGCCGCGCTGTCGAAGGATCCGTTGGAGCGCGCGGATTTCTACCGCGAGTTTCTCCAGAGGGTGGTGGGCGCACTTGCTGCATTAGGGGGGGTCGTTTGGGCCAAGGAGGGCTCGGGCGGTCTCCGCGCGGTCGGCCGGTTCGGTGTTTGCGCGGCCGAGGGGATGGCGAGTCCTGCCTCGGCAGGTTGGCACCAGGCGAGCGCGGCATGGGTCCTGGTTAACCGGACAGCCAAGTCGGCTTTCCCGGGGTGCCCCGTTTCGCCTGACTCCGCCTCGCCCAATCCGACCGACTGGCTGCTGTTGTTTTCTCCGTGGGACGTGGAAGGGGATTCGGCGGGGGTGGTGGAAATCGTGCAGCGGCCCGGGGCCTCGCCCAACCTCCAGGGCGGCTATCTTCGTCTTCTGGAGGCCGCCTGCGAGCTTCTGGCCGAATACCAGCGCAACGCGCTGTTGCGGGAACTGCGGCACCGCGACCGGCATTGGGCTCGGATCGAGGAGTTCGCCCGGCGGATTCACGCCAGCTTGGATGTTGTGCCTACCGCCTACGCGATTGCCAACGAAGGGCTCCGCATTCTTCAGTGCGATCGTGTGAGCGTGCTCGTGCGGCGGCGGTCGGCGTACAAGGCGGTCGCGGTGAGCGGCGCCGAGAGTTTCAGCCGGCGATCGAACTCGGTGCGCCTGATGGAACGGCTTACGGCCGCCGCGCTGGGCGCCGGCGAGGCCTTGTGGTATCCGGCAAGCCGGGAGTGTCCGCCGCAGATCGCGGAGCCGTTGGATGCGTACCTCGACGAGTCGCACGCGCGCGGGCTTGGGATCTTGCCATTGCGGGCGGGGGAGGGGCGAGAGGAATCAGCGGGCGCGAAGATCGTCGGCGGGCTGGTGGTCGAGCGATTCTTTGGGCCGGCCGACGAAGCTCTGCGGAATACCGCCACCACGTTGGCGACCCACAGCGCGCTGGCCGTGCAGAACGCGTTGGCGGTGGAGAAGCTCCCGCTCGCGCGCCTGCTGCGAAGGCTGGGAGCGGTCGGCGGTGCGCTGCGCGGCCGGCGACTGGCCGCTTGCGCACTGGGGCTGGCCGCGGCCGTGGCCCTGGTGGCTGCCTTGGCGCTGGTGCCGGCGGATTTCAGCGTCGAGGCGCGGGGTGAGCTGCAGCCGCTGGCGACTCGCGACCTCTTCGCCCCCGACGACGCCGTCGCCGGCGAGCTTCGCGCCCAAAGCGGATCGCGCGTGGCGGCGAACCAGGTCGTGCTGGCGCTGCGCAAGCCGGCGTTGGAGTTGGAGCTCAAGCGGGTGTGGGGGGAGCTTCAAACGGCCACGAAGAGGCTGGCCGCGGTCGAATCCGAGCAGTTGTTGAATCGTCGCGAGGACGAGACGCAGCGAAAGCGTTACACCGAGCTGACGGCCCAGCAGGAGGAGCTGCGCGCTCTCTTGGCCAGCCTGGAATCACAGCATGCGATTCTTCGGCAGCAGCAGTCGGAGCTGGAGGTTCGCAGCCCGATCGCCGGCGAGTTGCTCACCTGGGACGCCGAGCAATTGCTCGCCGCGCGCCCCGTGGCCCGGGGGCAGGTGCTGTTGACGGTGGCGGACCTGGGCGGGCCCTGGCACTTGGAGTTGCGGATTCCCGAACGGCGGATGCTTCACCTGGCACAAGCGAGGCGCGACAGCGACGGCCCTTTGGACGTATCGTTCGCCCTGGCCACCAATCCGGCCCAAGTGCTGTGGGGGAAGCTCGATCGGGTGGGCGGTCGCACCGAGATCACGGAAACCGACGGCGCCGTCGTCTTGGCGACCGCGGGCATTGACGGCGAAAAAGTCCCGGCGCGCGGTCCGGGGGCAGGCGTCGTCGCCCGCATCCATTGCGGGCGCCGCGCCGTCGGATACGTCTGGCTGCACGACCTCATCGACGCCGTGCGCACGTGGTTCTTGTTCTGAGGACGGGATATGGCGCTCTCATGTTGCTGCGTGTTCGTTGTGGCGATGGCGGTTGCGGCGGAGACTCAGGAGCCGACCGGGCGGATCGAGGTCCCTTCGATGCTCCTGCGCCTCGTCGAGCAGGTCGACGTTCCCGCCCGGGAATCGGGCCTGCTGGCCGGCGTCCAGGTGGTCGAGGGTCAGATGGTCGAGCAAGGGGCGGCGATTGCCGAGATCGACGACGCGGAAGCGCAGATCACCGCCCAGCGTGCCAAGCTCGAATGCGACATCGCCCGAGCCAACGCCGAAAACACGGTCACCGTGCGGTTTGCCAAGAAGTCGGTCGAGGTGGCCGAGGCGGAGCTGCGACGCTCGGTGGAGTCGAACCAGCGGTACCCGAAGAGCATCTCCGAATCGGAGATGGACCGCTTGCGCCTGGTCGTCGAGAAGGGGCGCCTGGAGGTGGAGCAGGCGGAGCACGAATTCCGCATTGCGGGCTTCAACCAGCAGGTCAAGGAGAACGAGCAGCGGGCCGCCGAGCAGAAGATGAAACAGCACAAGATCACGGCCCCGCTGGCCGGCCTTGTGGTGCAGGTCCAGCGGCATCGCGGGGAGTGGGTCAAGCCCGGCGAGGTCGTGGTGCGGATCCTCCGCCTGGATCGCCTCCGCGCCGAAGGATTCGTGAAGACCGAGCACTGGAGCGAGGACCTGCGAGGGCGGCAAGTGCGGCTGGTAGTCGACCTGCCGAAGGCTCCGGGCACCGAGTTCCCCGGGAAAGTGGTGTTCGTGGACCCGGAGATCGACCCCGTCAACGCTCAGGTGCGCGTCTGGGCCGAGGTCGAGAACCGCGAGTTGCGGCTCCGCCCGGGGATGAAGGCGCGGATGGTGATCGAGAGGAAGCCGTAGAGGAAAGAGGGGAGAAGGGAGAGGGGAGAAGGGAGACGTGGAAGTGGGTAGAACAAGTGCATCTCTCCGCGTCTCCGCGTCTCCGCGTGCATGTGTCTCCCCCTCTCCCCCTCTCCCTCTCTCCCCCTCTCCCTTCTCCTCCGCCGCAGCCCGCCGCCTCACCGTGCGCATGCGGCCCGACCTGGTGGTGGTTCCGCAGTCCTATGGGTCGGTCCGCTACTGGTTGGTCAAGGATCCTCTGGCCCTGCGGTACTTCCACCTCGGCGAAGAAGAGCACGCCATTCTGACGATGCTCGACGGCCAGTCGAGCCTCCGCGATCTCCAACTCCGCTTCGAGAAGGGCTTCGCTCCGCTTCAAGTCACGTTGGACCAGCTCCACGGCTTCGTGGGGCACCTCTATCGGTCGGGCCTGTTGGTGGGCCAGTCGCCCGGCCAGGGCGAGGAGTTGCTCCGGCGGCGCTCGGAGCGCCGGCGCAGGGCGTGGTTGGGAGCGTTGGTCAACGTGCTGTCGATCCGATTCCGCGGGGTCGATCCCGAGCCGCTTCTTCGTCGGCTCTACCCGCGCTGCGCGTGGATCTTCTCTCCCTGGTTTCTCGCGGCGTGCGTTGGACTGGTGGTGTCGGCCGTGGTCCTGGCGGCCGTCGAGTTCGATGTCCTGACGCGGAAACTCGGCCAGTCGGCGGCCTTCTGGACGGCCGGCAATCTGGTCTGGCTGGCCGTGGCCCTGGCCCTGGTCAAGGCCGTTCACGAGCTCGGCCACGCGCTCACCTGCCAGCACTTTGGCGGCGAATGCCACGAGATCGGCCTGCTGCTCCTGGTGGGCACGCCGTGCCTGTACTGCGACGTGTCGGACGCCTGGCTTCTGCCCAACAAGTGGCATCGGATCGCCATTTCGGCCGCGGGGATTCTCGCCGAGGTCTTTCTGGCCGGCGTGTGCCTGGTGCTATGGTGGTTCAGCGAGCCGGGGCTTGCGAACACGCTGCTGTTGAACATCGTGGTCGTCTGCTCGGTGAACACGGTGTTCCTGATCGGCAATCCGCTGTTGCGTTACGACGGCTACTTCGTGCTGGCCGACTGGCTGGAAACGCCCAACCTGAGTCAGCACGCGCGGGCCGTGGTGAGCCGCGTTCTTAGCCGTTCCCTACTGGGCGCCGAGTCTCCGGAAGACCGCTACCTGCCGCATCGCTTGCGTGCCTTGGTCGGCGTCTACGGGATCTCCTCGCTCGTGTACCGCTGGTTCGTCGTGCTGGCGATCCTCTGGATGCTGCACCACATGCTCAAGCCGCACGGCCTGGCGTTTCTCGCCGAGCTCGTTGCCGTGGCGACGATTGCCGGGATGATTGTCACGCCGATGGTCCGCCTTGGCGGATGGCTGTTGCGCCCGGGATTCCGCGAGCCGATCCGCACCGGGCGTGCGGCGCTCGGCGTGCTGGCGTGCCTCTTGATCGCCACGGTGGGGCTGCTCGTGCCGCTGCCCTTGCGCGTGGGCGCCCCGCTGGTGCTTCAGCCGCAGGACGGGCGCTCGGTGTACGTGGCCATCCCGGGCCGCTTGGTCGAGGCGGTTGCGGCGGGGACGCAAGTCGCCAAGGACCAGCCGCTGGCCAGGCTGGCCAACGCCGAGATCGTCCGGGAGACCGCCGAGCTGGCCGGCCAGCGCGACCAACAGCGATTACGTCTTGAGCATCTTCGCTTGCGACTCTTGGCCGATCCGAGCGTAGGGCCGCAGATCCCTTCGGCCGAGGAGGCGCTAGTGGATCTCAACGCGCGATGGCGGGAGCGGCAGCTCGATCAAGAGCGCCTGGTGCTCCGCGCCCCCGCGGCCGGGACGGTGATCCCGCCCCCGCGCCCGCCCGATTCACCCTACCAGCGCGGCGTGCTTCTTCCCTGGCGCGGCGGACTGCTGGAGCCGAGGAACCTCGGCGCCTATCTGGAACGCGGAACGCTGGTGTGCGTGGTCGGCGATCCGGCGCGGCTGGAAGCCGCGCTGGTGATCGATCAGGCCGACATGGAGTTCGTGCGCCAGGGTCAAAGCGTGCGGCTGAAGCTCGATGCCCTGCCCGGCCGCGTGCTCGATGGGACGATTGTCGAGGTGGCGAAGACGGACCTCAAGGTTGCCCCCCGCGAGCTAACGGCCCAGAGCGACCTTCCCATCCGCCGCGACCGCGCCGGCACGCCGCGCCCGGCCACCACGTCGTACCAGGCGCGCGTGGCGCTGACCGATTGCCCGCCCGGCCTCCTCCCTGGCGCCCGCGGCCAGGCCAAAATCCTGGCCGCCCCGCAGTCGCTCGGCGGCCGCCTTCTCCGAACGCTATCGCAGGTCTTCCGGTTCAGGCTATGACTCGCGCGGAGTCCGGATGAAGAAGGAACGGTTTTCGAGTACCGCCAGAGGACCCTGCCGCGCACTTCCGGCTTGAAAATCGGGCCACGGATTAGGCACACTGAAACCTGGCAGACTGTGCGGGTGGCAGGCGGTTGCCGTTTTTTGAGACGCCATGGGGAACATCCCCCGCGCCCACCCCCGAAGCCGCAAAACCGGCGACCTGTTGACCAAAACGAATGACGCTTCCGCCCGGCTGTTTCGGGCTTTCGGGCCTTTCGGAGTTTCGTGATTCGTCCGTTGCGCCAAAAAGGAAGCGGCGACGAGTCGCCGCACTCCAAAGGGGTCGCCGGGCGTGGTAGAATAGGGCGTTCGAGATTCGTCTCACCCAACTACCGCTTTGAAGACCTCAGGCCAGGAGGACCCATCTCATGGTATCGGGATTGCGTTTGGGCCGACGCTTGGTTGGTGCTGCGATGGGGCTGCTTGGAGGGGCGTGTTGGCTCGTCGGACTCGCGCATGACGCGCTCGCCGCCGATGTTGCGATCCATGCCGATAGGCCGAACGCGGTTTCGTTCGCCCCGCAGAACGCCAAGTTCGTGCGCTGCGTGATCTTGAAGAGTTCCGGCGATCAGGCGTGCATCGATGAACTGGAGATCTTCGGCCCCGACGGCAAACGCAACTTGGCGCTGGCGATCTTGGGGGCGAAGGCCACCGCCTCGTCGTGCCTGGCCGGATACGCGCAACATGCGGTCGAGCACCTCAACGACGGGCTTTACGGCAACGCCCACAGTTGGATCCCGGCCACGGCCGGCGAGGAGTGGGCCCAAATCGAGCTGCCCAATCCGGTGCAAATTGCCAAAGTGGCCTTCTCGCGGGACCGCGAGCGCGAATACGCCGACCGTGTGCCGCTCGAACTCGAAGTGCGGTTGTCGGACGACGGGAAGCAATGGCGGACCGTTCAGCGAATCTCTGGGGCCGCCGCGCCCGTGGCGCTGCGGCGGATGTTCGGGTCGTTTGCCGCCGCCCTGCCCGATCCGCCTCCTCCTCCACAACTCACCGCCGATGGAACGGTAGCGATCGCCGCGGCGCAAGTCGATCTGAGAGTCGCCGCGAAAGACGCTCGCGGTTTTGCCAACCTGGCCTTGGCCAAGGACGCCAAGGCCGCGGCCTCGTCGTTGCTGCCCGGCCACGCAATCCATCAGATCAGACATCTGAACGACGGTCTGGCCGGCAACGACCGCAGTTGGATCTCCAACGGCGAGCCTTCTTGGGCCGAGATCGACTTGGGCGGTGTCTACTGGGTCTACTGCGTCGCGTTCGGGAGCGACTCGTCGCGCCGGTACGGCGACCGCGCCGCCTCCGACTTCCGCATCCTGGCCGCCACCCAATACGCCCCCGACTCGGCGGCGCCTGCCTGGAGTGTAGTCCATCGTGAGGCGGGCGGCCCGCCGGTCCACGTGCGCAAGGAATTCGTGTTCAAGCCGGTGCAGGCGCGGTGGGTCCGGGTGGCGGTCGACGCCGCTTTAAGTGGTCATGTGCGGATCGACGAGCTCGAAGTCTACGGCCAGAAAGAGCCCATTCCGTTGGACAAAATCGGTCCGTTGCCGGACGCGGGGTCGTCGGTGGGCGTAGA
>CAYTJV010000241.1:0-10932 GCA_964438165.1 uncultured Planctomycetaceae bacterium
ATTTGTGGAATATGGCCGCTAGATTAAATCGACAATCCGCGAGCCGGCAGGGGTCAAGAAACGAATCGGCCATCGCGGGCCGGGGGCTCGCGATGGCCGATGGTCGTGGCAAGGGAGAAGGGGACTACGGAGGCGGCTGCTGGATCCCCAGGCGTTCTTCTTCCTCTTCCTGGATGATGATGCGCGGGGTGACCATCATCATCAGGCTTTGGGTTTCGCGGCCGATGCCCACGTTCTTGAAGAGCCGATTGACGTAGGGGATCTTGTTGAGGATCGGCACGCCGAACTCGTTGCGGCCTTCGCTGAGGCGCTTGATGCCGCCCAGCAGCACGGTGCCGCCGTCGGGCACGCTCACCGTGGTGGTCACGGTGACGAAGGCGTAGGTGGGCAATTGGACCGTTGTGCCTTGCCGCGAGGTGGTGTTGACGTTGGACTTCTTCGTGTTGTCGTTGGGCTGGTCCTGCTGGCCCTGCTGCGAGGTATCGTTCGTCGAGGTCTCGGAGCCGGTGAAGGTAAACGTGTCGACCTTGCCGATCGTGCTGAAGAACGGGACCACGGTGAGCCGGACGAAGCGCCGGTCGCTGGACACGACGGCCTGCACGGTGAGGAACGTGCCTTCGGAGAGGACCACGATCACCGGTTGCTGGGCGGCGGCGAAATCGCCGACCACCGGGATGACGCTGATCACGAACGGGCTGTTGGACTGGTCGGACACCATCGCCATCTGCCCGTTGAACAGGGTGACCTTGGGCGCTTGCAGCACGTTGCTGCGGCGATCGCCTTGGGCGGCGTTGATGAAGAAGAATGCCTCGATTTCGCTGAGGATCGCAAAGCCCATCTGCATCCCGGATTCCGGCGTGAACCCGCCGAACTGAGGCACCGCCAGGCCGAAGCTGTTCTGCGTGAAGGGGATGTCCAAGTCGGTCGAGAACACGCCCGGGGCCTGCAAGCCCACGGTCCGCGAATGCTCGTGCCCGAACTCGTTGAAGACCTTGGTCCGGGTGTCGCGAGCGGGCTCGGTGCCGGGCGGGTCGCCGACGCCTATCATGCGGCCGAACTGCATCCCCGGCTGATCCGTCTTGTCGTTGAGCTGAAAGTCGAAATCGACGCCGATCCGCTCGAAGAAGTTGTCGTTCAGGGTGATGAACCGCACTTCGATCGTCACCTGGAGATCCTGGATCCGCCGGAGCTGGTCCAAGAGGTCGGCGAGTTCTTCGTGGACTTCCTGGGTCTGGCTGACGACCAGGCTCAGGTTGGTCTCGAACGGGGCGATCGAGCCGGGCCCGCCGACCTCGTCCCAGGTCGTGGGCTGGATGGTCGACGTGACCAGGTCGATGAGGCTGTCGAAATCGGCCATGGCCGCCCCGCCCATGTTGCCCGGCCCTCCGGCGGGCGCGGTCGTGGGAGTCGCGCTGCGGCTGCCGTTGGACATCTGCGCCAGGATCGCCGGATCGATGGCCGCGCTGGAGGGCCGGCCGTCGCGGCTGGCCACCACTGCCAAAGGCGACGCGGCGCTGGCGCCGAACGGGCCGCCGACGCCGCCGAAGTTCACGTTCGCCATGGCGTCCTTGTACGCCCCCTGCAATCCCAGATTGCCGTTGGGGACGAAGTTGGGAATCGGAATCACCAGGTCCGCCACGTAGTACGTCTTCGTATACACCTGGACGTTCTTGTACTGCTCGCTGGTGATCTTCAGGACCTCGTCCTTGACCACGTAGCTCAGGTGCAGCGGGTTGAGGATCAGGTTCAGCGCGCTTTCCAGCTTGATTTCGTTGCGCAGGTCGATGCTCACCGGGCTGTCGGTCGACACGCCCTGCTCGGCCAGGCCTTGCGGGTCCATGTAGAAATTCACGCCGGCCAGCTTTCCGAGGTGGTCGATCACCTTGGCCAGCGGCGTGTTCTCGAACTGGACCGAAACGGGCGTCTTGAGCTTCTGCTGGATTTCGAGCTCCCGCTCCGAAAGCTTCCGCCCTTGTTCCTTGGCCCACTTGGCCCGCCGCGTGGTTAGATCCTTCCAGGACTTAGGATCGCCGAATGTGAGCGGAGTGTCGTCGTCGGTCGGGATCGATGCCAGATCCACGTTGTGCAGCGCCCGCATGAACCCATCGGCCTTCTTGTCGCGCACCGCCATCGCGTTGGCGAAGTTGCGGATCAACTTGGCCTCGATGACCAGTTGCTCCGCCAGTTGGCTGTGCGGATCCAGCTCCTTGGCCTGTTTGGCCACCACCTCCGCTTCGTCGAAGCGTTGCTCGTGCATCAGGGTCCTGAACTCGTCGACCTTCTGGGCGAGCTTGTTCTGGATTTCGAGCTGGTTCTGTTGCTCCCGGTCGACGCCCTGCTTGGTCTTGCGGTTCTGCTCGTCGAGGCCGATCTTGGACTGGTTGTCCTGGATGTACTTTCGCGTCTGGGCCAGTTGGCGGTCGATGCGGCGGACCAGCAGTTCCTTGGATGCTTGATCGAGGCCGGCCGACTCGACTTTGGCGCGCGCCTGTTCCAAGGCCGCGACCGCGCCCTTGGGATCGCTCTCGCGGAGCTTCTCGGCGGTGCGTTCCTGATGCCCGACCTCGGCCGAGAGCTGCCGCGCCAGGAGCTGCTGCTTGTTGGCGACCTCGTCGACTATCGGCGGCTGACCGGCAGGGGGTCGGGCCGAGGCGGCGGTGGTCGCGGAAAGCAGTTGCAGGTGGTCTTGGAGCCGCCGCGCGGTGATCGGATCGAGCTCGCCGGCGCGGGCATAGGCCTGGCGGAACAGGGCCAGGGCGGCTTTCGCGTCGTGCGCCCTGAGCGCCGCTTCTCCCTGCTGGTAAAGCGACATGGCCGAAACCGCCTGAGCGGACTCCATCTCGCCGCTCGGCTGCTGGTCGGCGGCAAGGATGTTGCGCGTGCGGTCGGTGCTCGGGTCGTAGACGGCGCTAGTGGCCCGGCGGTCGAAGTCCGACCCGGTGGCCGGGGCGACGTACTCTCCCGCCGCTGGAACAACGCCCGACGCTCCCCGGGCCGCGCTAGCCGCCATGCCCTGAGCCGAGCGGGCTTGCCGCCGTGCCGCAGCGATCTGATCCAGGATCATCTCGGGTCGGCGTTCGTAAGGACTGTAATTCACCCTCAGACGCGCAGCCTCGGTGGCCAGCCGCTCGGCCTCGCCGAAGTCCTGCCAGCGAAGCAGGGCGTCGGCCTGATCGAGCAGGACTCGGGCGCACTGGCGGCGCCACGGATCGCTGGCGCCTCGTTCGGTTTTCTGGGCTATCACGTCGGAGTAGGCGGCGATGGCGGCCTCCACCTTGTCGGGATTGTCGTCCAGGGTGTTGTAGCGGATGCCTGTCGCTCTGGCCTGCTGGACTTTCTGCGTGGCGCGACGCGTGTCGCCTACGGCCAGTGCCCGCCGCGCATCGAGCAACGGGTCGGATGCCGATGGCAGCCTTTCGGTTTCGATCGGGGGCAGTCGCGTCACTCCCCGCCCAGCCGCCAGGGTCCCCGGCTGGTCCACCGACCCGCCCATCCGGCGCAGGTCCGAGGCCAGCCGCTCCGGCGAGTCCTCGTTCGGGCCGAAGGTCGCCGACTGCTCCGCGGCCTTGCGGTACCAGTAGATGGCGCCGGCCAGGTTGTCGCGCGACATCTCCTTGCGAGCGTTCAGAATGCTGGCCTTGGCGAGACTCTTGGGGTCGGAGGGCGAGGTGGCGGGAGCATCGCTGCCGCGACCGAGAAACGGATCCGCCGGCAAAGCGCCGGAACGGGCTGCCGGTTGACCGGGCTCTCGGCCTGCCGCCTGATATCTGGCGTCCAACTCGCGGCGGAGCCTTCGCGGCGTGTCGCCGAGGTGCAGCGGGCTGTAGGGCACGTCCAGCGACTCGGCCTCGGCGAGCAGTCGGTTGGCCGCATCGAGATCGTTTTCGGCCATGGCGCGACGGGCCCGCAACATCAGGTCGTCGGCCTGCCGCCGCCGATCCTCAAACCCGCTTGCCGTCGGCCGGTCGGCGCTAGCCCTGTCGAGCATGTTGGTCGGGCCGTTGGAAAGAGGCTCCGCCGAGACAAGGGCCGCCGAAAAACCCAGTGCGACGGTAAACAGCCCGGGCAGGATTTTTGCGGTCGACTTCAACACACGATTCTCCTTTCGAGACTCGCAGGATTCTCTTGCGGTTGGGATGTGCTCCAAGTTGGGTGGAGCGCGAAACACCCACGTCGACAGATATGTCTGCAATGTGTTCCAGCATTCGGTAGAAGAGAGCGGGATAAATACTCGCGGCAAGAAAGCGGGTCAAGGGCAGTTCCAGGGGATTTTGCGTCGGACGCGAGCCCGGGGCCTCCCAACGGCCGAGTTTGCCGAGGCCAGTAGCCGCGACACCCCACCACGCGAACTACAACCGAAGGCCGCGGGCCCATGGAGTGCGGCGACTTGTCGCCGCTTTGCTTCGCGCTGCAAATCGCGGTCGCCCAAAGAAAAAAGAAAGCGGCGACGAGTCGCCGCACTCCGAAAGGGCAACCACCGCGACCGCGGCAAAGGCCGCCAACTCACCGCGATTTCTTCTTGCGTTTGCCGGGCTTGTCGTCCAGCGTGTCCATTCCCATGCCGGGCCCGCCAGACATGCCGCCAGGCATCATGCCAGGGGTCATTCCGGGAGGCAAGCCAGAAGCCGAGCCGCCCTTCTCCTTCTTGCCGCCCTTCTTCTTCCCCGCCATTCCCCCCATCGTGTCCATATAACCTCCCATCGCGTCCGCCGACGAGATGTTCCCCCCGGCGGTCTTGCCGCGCTTGCCTTTTGGATTCGCGGTCGCTCCCGGTACGCCGGCGACCTCTTGCCTTTCGGGAGGCTGGTGGAAGCGGTACTCGGGCAGATCGTCGAGCTCATTATGGACCACCAGCTTCCCCTCGCCGTCCAAGAGAAGCACACTGCCGGGCTCGGCCAAGGAACGGTCCTTGCCGGGCAAGCGGCCGCCCCCGGCCACATCCAGCAAAAGCGCGTTGGTAACGTAATCCACCTTGCGTTCGGTGGTAGCGTCGTCCTGCCGTACGGGTGTGCCGGCCGAGTACGGCATTGTCATTTCACCCATACCACCCATTCCACCCATCATTCCCACAGCTCCCGTTTCAGGGAACGGGCGCCCCGGATAGTTCAAGACTTGGCCGCGCTGGACCGTGGCGAACTCCTCGGCAGCCGAGACGCCGTCCTTTTCCTCGAATCGCACCAGCATCAAGCTGGCAGTGCCATCGGAGGCCTTGGCTGATACGGCGAGCACCTGGGAATCGACCGGCACGGAGATGGATGGGGAGGGCTCGCTCCAGTCGGCTTCCAGGGTCTTGACTTTCTCCATACCGTCCTTTTCCAAGAAGTGGGACAACATGCCGTAGTTCGGGTTCGCCAGGACCAGTTTGACTCGATACCGGTAGTGTTTCCCCGGCTGCACGGAGAAGTCGAAGAACCGGAACAGCATGTACGCGACCTCCTGCACCTCAACCTCTTCTTCTTCCTCGCCGGCGCCAGCCCGTCTTCTCATGGGGCCCCGCGTCCCGGGCATCATCGAGGACATGCCGCCGGCGGCCATCCCTGGCATGGCGCCCGGCATAGCGCCTGGCGTGGCGCGTCGGCCGGCGCCTCTCATCCCATACGCGGCGTCCATTCCTCCCGGGCCCGCAAATCCGCCCGCCCCCGCGCCACCGCTTGCAGTATCGAAGGCATCCGGTTCATCCGGCTGTTGCGCGAGCTTCTGCCGCGCTTTCTTACGCCGTTCGGCGCGAGCCTTCTTCTCGGCCTCGATCCGCTTGGCGGCCTCTTCTTCCGATTCCTCGGCGGCGGCCCCCTTGCCGTCCTTGGCGGTCGTGGGTGCTTTCTTGCCCGCCGTGCCTCCATACATGCCGGACATTCCCCCCATCGCGCCTCCACTCGCCATCAGCGAGGAAGACTCTTCAAGGAGCGGGATTTCGGGCAAATGGGCTACCTCGGGTCCCCAGGCGCGGTTTTGGAGGGGCCCCAACGGGTAAGCCAACGACACGCTGCCCCTGGGAGGTGGCAGATAGGTAGGATCCACCAGATCGTTGCCGGATTGCAGCCAGAGATCCTGCAAAGAGTTCATGTTCATTACGTGGATCGGCGTCCATTTCAGTTCGGCGGTCTCGACCCTCGGATCGACTTCCGCCCGCTCCACGCGATAGAACATGTAGTCGGGATAATCCCGCTGGGGATCCCACTGCGCCGCCTCTTGGTACGCCGTATCGTAGGCGTCCTTTTGTTTGCGGTGGTCGATCAGCCCGGTCAGGAGCACCCAGCGTTGTCCCCGCGTGGCGGGCATCGATTCCTCCGACTCCTCTTCCTCGTCCTCCGGGGCCATCGCGAAAGCCCCGTTCCCCGCGCTGGCGCGAAGGTCTTTAATCGGGAACGAGGCGGGTACCCCACGGGGGACGTTCTCCGTGAATATCAAGGGGTCCCAGGCCGTCTTGAAGGTGTAATCGGTTTCCGCGATCGGCTTGCGGATCCCATCGGCTTCCTCCGCGAAGCCCCGGATCGCCACCGGACTCGGCTTGGTGTCTTGGATCCTCTTCTTGGCTTGGTCCGCATCCTGAACCAGGTCCTGCGGCTGAAAGTCAAGTCGGGGCCGGGCGACCGCCCGATAGACGAACAGGAGGAAGAAAACGATCACGATCCCGAACAGGACCTTCTCGACATGGTCGATGAAGAACTGCTTGATCGTATTGGGGTCGAGACTTATCTTGAGTTTCATCGCTCTCTCCTTGGATGCCGGCCTTTCCTGGCCGATCTGGACGGCTTGGAAAGGCCGTCCTACTACTTTCTTGGCACCGCAGTTGCTTCCGTCCCCGGCACTGCCGCGGGAGCCGTGTCGCCGGATCCTTTCGGAGTCCCAGCCGGCGCAGGCGTCGGACCAGGGGCCGGCGCGGCGGGCGTCGCTGGAGCAGCACTTTCTGCGATATCGAACTTGCTGCGATCAGGCGGGTTGAAAATGTAAATAATACCCTGGATTTCAACCTTCATGTCCCAGGGACTCTCTTCGCCAGCGCCCGACGCAGTGCCAGGCATTCCCCCTCCGACGCCAGGCATACTACCGGAGCTGCCCGACCCGCGCGCTGGGCTCTTCATCATTGTCGACGCCGACATCCCCCCGGCCTTCATACCAGGCATCGCTCCGGGCATGCTCCCGCCGGACACTGCGTCGGCCGATCCCCCACCCATCGAACCCATGGAACGGCCGGCGCTCGGCATCCCCGGCATCCCCGGCATTCCGGAAGCGCTTCCGCTGCCCGACGGACTGCCGAGATTGAGTCCCTGGACTTGATCCGGACGAAGAATGACCCGCTTCACCTCCACCGGCATGCTGGAATTCGCACACTGGGCCAACAATCGGGGAATCCGCTTCTGATCGACCAGCAACAACATGCGGACGGGCATCATTTTGAACTGCGGAAACGGGGGATCGGTGCCGTACGCCAGCGGTTGCCCTTTCTGATCGACGTATCGCCCGTCGAGCAACGCCCTGGCCATCATCTCCTGCGGTCCGGCCGAAGCGTCGGCGCCGCCAGGCGCGCCACTCGTGCCAGGAGACGTGGCATCGCCGCCGGGCATCATCGCTGCACCGGGCGAGGTCATACTCATTCCCATCCCCCCGGCTCCGGGCATCGACCCGGGGCCTCCCATACCCCCGTACATACCCGGCATGCCGGAGCCCATCCCGCCCGAGCCGCGACCGCCGGCAAGCGCCCCGGCTGCCTCGCGACCGATTTCCAAGCTGAGGATCTGCTTGACCGGCGCCTTGTAGTAGCTGGTGCTGCCCTCGTTGGTATCGCGAATGATGCGGAGCAGGGCCTCATAGACCCACAGGTTCTCCTGGGCGACGAGGACCTGCAGCGTGGTGGGTCGCATTTCCCACTCGAACTGCTGGCGGATCATGAGCTCGTTGTTCTCGTCCCATGCCACTCTGCCGACGAGTTCCTCTTCGGCGATCTCTTCGGCGGCGGCTTTTTTCTCCGCCGCGCCTGCACTGTCGGCGGGCTTCTTCTTCTCGATCTTCTTCTTTACCAAGGGCCGCCTGGCGGCCTTCGGTTTAAGGCGTTCTTCGCGAACCGACTTGGGCTCGCGCACGTCGACGATCACACCCAGCCGCGGCAGATACTCCCTCATGAAATTCTGGTACTCCTCCGGATGCTTGTCTTCCTTGAATTGCTCGCCCGCCTTGAGATAGTTCTCGCCCGGCTTGAGCGCCTCGGCCGCTTTGATGAACCCCACGCTGAGCACCTGCGGCCAGGGGTTGTTCTCCTTTTGCACCTGGTACAGGAAGGTCCACGCCCGATAGACTTCGTCCTTCAGTCCTTTGTGGGCCTCGCCGATGGCCTCGATGACCGACTGGTTGGGCGGATCCGTGCTCTTGGTGACTTCCTGCACTGCCTTGCGCTGGGAACTCAGCTTGGTTTCTCGCTCCTGGTACTGACCGGCGAGCTTGGCCACCGCGAAGTGCCAGGCCCCGAGCCCCACGATGATCAGGATCGCGGAAAGGACCCAGAAATGCTGCTTCTTGAGCACGGCGAGGACTTGCTTGACCTGGTCCATATCACGGTACCTCGTGCAAGGCTGTTTGCCAATGGAACGGTTGTTTCGTTGCGGAATAGCTCATTTCGTTCCTGAGGGAACAGGAGCGGTATTGCCGGGTGTTTGCGGGCTCCCGGCCGGCGCCGGGGCACCGGGCGTTGCGCTGGCCGGAGGTCCGCTCGGCGTCCCACCGGCCGCAGGATCACTTGGCTCGCCATTGGCCGCGGGAGCACTCGGAGCCCCGCTCTCCGTTGCACTCGTGGTGGCTGCGCGCTTTTGCCGGCGCTCGCTGGGCGCCGTGGGTTGCCAAACGAACTGCACGCTGAAATCGAAGCGCTGCACTTCGAACGTCGTTTCCGATTCCTCGCCGGCTCCGGCCGCCCCGGTCCCCGGCATCCCCGCGGGCATGGACCCGGACCGGGCCCCTTTCCTTCCCGGCGTCGCGTAAGCGCCGCCCATGCCGGATTCCGACATCATGCCGGGCATGGCCGAGGTCGCCCCTCCGGCGGCATAGGCTTTCCTGCCGCCCGCCCTCGGGGACATCGATTCCGACCCGCCGGGCATCCCGCCAGCCATCATGGCTCCACCCATGGCGCCGGCCGTGGCCCCAGGTCCGGTCTTCGAGGCCCTAGCTGCCTCCATCGCGAGCACGGCGTTGGGGTCGACCATGATTTCTTTGGTAATCCTGCCGGGATTGATGAGGGCCGGATAGCCGATCCCCAACTCTTTCATGGCGGCCTTTTCCTTTTCCTCGCCGTTGCCGGTGGGCAAGATCACGTCGCCGTTGCGGAGCTTGTTGATCAGCGTGTTGCGGATGTACTGGGCCCCGATGTTGTCGCCGAAAGCCTCGCGGTTGTTGTGATAGTGATGGCCTGAAAGGGTAATCAGCCAGCCGACGGGCTCTGCCGTTTGTCCTCCACCGGTTGCGTCTTGCCCTCCACCTGTCGCATCGCCGGTCCCTCCGGTGGATGCACTCGATTCGCTCGGCATGGCAGCAGGAGAACTGCTCGGGCTCGCTGCGGCGGCGTCGGGCGAGCCTGCGCCCGACGGGGCAGCGCCTGCGTCCTCCGCCGACAGCCAACCGTTCTGCTTCATCAGCGCCAACCACTCATCGAGGTTCATTAGGGGTTGGCAATCGAGGCTGTGGATGTGCACCTGCTGACGCATTTCCAGGTCGTCGGGCGGGGCCTTTCCTTCCGGATCGCGCGGCAGGCAGCCGTTCACGGCCCGCAACAACTCCAGCCATCGAAACCGTCCTTCCACGTTTTGGACCACCTTGGCGCCGATGTCGTTGGTTTTCTCCATCTGCGACTTGGCGTCGTCGGCCTGTTGGCGGAAGCTCTGGGCCTCCTTGGTGACGGCGTCGGCTCTCTGTTCGGCGGATTGGAATCGGGCCACGTCGACCGTGGCCAGGGCCCGCGAATAACTCACGAAACTGATCGTACACCCCAACAGGAGCACGGCGGCTGCCGCCACGGCCCAGGGCTTCTTGGCCCGGATGACCCGGTCATTGACGATTTCCTTGGGGATCAGGTTCGTGTGGATGGTTGTCTTGTTGAGCCCTTGGAGGGCTAGCCCATAGCACACCGGAAAGCAGAGATGGTTTTCCTGAAAGGCGGCGGCGCCGACGACCTCGGGCCCGGCAATCCCGCGGAACGATTCAAGGACCTCCACCTCGAAGCCCAGTCCCTGAGCAAGAAACCGCCTCAATCCCGGCAGTTTCATGGCATTGCCCATTGCCAACACGCGTTGGACCTTGGCGGCCCGGTCGAGCGTGGTGTAATAGCCAATCGAACGCTGCACCTCGGTCAAGAGCTCGTTGAACACCTGCCGCATCGCCTGGAACACCGCCTTGGGATCCGGGGCCGTTGAGGCGTTGCGCTTCAAGTGCTCGGCCTTGGCGAACGTCAGCTTGAGCTCCTTGACCAGGGCCTTCGTGAAATGGTTGCCGCC
This sequence comes from uncultured Planctomycetaceae bacterium, assembly GCA_964438165.1. GTDB lineage: Bacteria > Planctomycetota > Planctomycetia > Pirellulales > Thermoguttaceae > CALFBP01. The sequence continues at coordinate 10,479 of CAYTJV010000241.1, forward strand.
GATGGGAATGCTCCGCTGCCACACGCGGAACCCGTTGGTCACCACCAGGTCCGAGGCGTCGGTCCCCATGGAGAGGATCACCGTGGACGGCGGCGGATTCTCCGGATCGTACTCGTCGGCCGGCGGAAGATCGGTCAATTGGTCGAAGACCAGGAAGTTATACAAGGCCAGCGGGGCCAACTGCACGGAATCGACGCCGATTCCGGCGTGATCAAACGGCTCCAGCGCCCGCAGCACCTGGTCGCGCTTCATGGCGAACAGGCCGATCTCCGCCTCGAGCACGAAGCCTTCTTCCTCCAGCCCGCCGCCCATCCGCTGGTAATCCCAGATCACGTCGTTCAGGTCAAACGGGATCTGCTGGTGAGCTTCGTAGTTGACGATATCGGGGATCTTGCGGGCCTCGACCGGCGGGAGCTTGATGAATCGGGCCAGGCCGCTCTGGCCCGAAACGGAG
>CAYTJV010000242.1:0-10930 GCA_964438165.1 uncultured Planctomycetaceae bacterium
GCGAACGGCGCCGGCTCGCCCAGCCGGGGCAGGCCAGGATCGGGCCGAGCTTGTCGGAAGGTTGCCCCCACTCGGCAGCCAGCCAGGTGTCGTTATAGTCGAGCCAGCGGATCATCGTGCCGATGTTGAAGGCGGCCTGCACCGGGTCGAGCTCCCAAGCCGTCCCCGGCACGCGAACCCCACCGGGCAGCACCGCGCCGGGAACCACCGGCCCCAGCAGCTTGGTACACTCGGGATAATTCAGCGCCGCCATCGCGCAGCCGAGACTGTCCATCAGGCACAGCCGCGCGGTGTCGTAGGCCGCCGGACTGTCGATCGACGCCGAAACCGCGTAGTCAGCGATGCCGGTCAGGATCTGATCCATCGGCGTTTCCCCTTTCCCCACCGGCCCCGTGCCGGTGGAAACGGGGTTTGGCAACTAAGCGTCTTTGGACGTCGACGCTTTTCCTTTCCCCGCCGGCCCCGTGCCGGTGGAAGAGGGTTTGGCAACTAGCGTGGGGATCGACCCGTGTAGTTGCCAAACCCGTTTCCACCGACGCGGGGTCGGTGGGGATTTGTGGAATCCGCTTCGTCTCAGGTCGCCGTAGTTGCCAAACCCGTTTCCACCGACGCGGGGTCGGTGGGGATTTGTTCCATCCATTTCGTCCCGGGTCGCCTGTAGTTGCCAAACCCGTTTCCACCGACGCGGGGTCGGTGGGGATTTACCGGAAGCCCACCTGCTGGCCGGCGATCGCGGCGACGCCGGCCTCGGATTCGTCGGAGGCCGGGAAAGGCCGCGGCTCGGGGCCCACGTAATCGGCCGCGGGGCGGATGAGCTTGTTGTCGGCCCGCTGCTCGAACACATGCGCCGCCCAGCCCGCCGTGCGCGCGAACACGAAGATCGGCGTGAACATCGACTTGGGGATTCCCATGCAGAAATACAACGGGGCACTGTAGAAATCGACGTTCGGAAACAGCCGCTTTTCGCGCCGCATGACCTCCTCGATCCGCTCGCACATCGCGAACATATTCTGTTGACCGCTCTCGCGCGCTAGGCGCGCGGCCCAGGGCTTGATGACGTCGCACCGCGGATCGCTGGCCGTATAGACGCGGTGCCCGAAGCCCATGATCCGCTGCTTCCAGCCCAGGGCCTCCAGCACGCCGTCCTCGGCGTCCGCCGGATCGGTGAAGCATTGCAGCAACGTCAGCGCCGCCTCGTTGGCCCCGCCATGGAGCCAGCCGCGCAGCGTGCCGATGCCCGCGGCGATTGCCGAATAGAGATCGGCCAACGTGGAGGCGGCGACCCGGGCGGCGAAGGTCGAGGCGTTGAACTCGTGCTCGGCGTAGAGAATGAGCGAGAGGTCCATCGCCCGTTGGTGCAACCGCTCCGGCGGGCTGCCGTGAAGCATCTCGAGGAAGTGGCCGGCCAGCGAGGGTTGGTCGGTGTGCGTGTCGATCCGCTGGCCGTGATGGCTGTAGTGATACCAGTAGAGCAACACGCCCGGAAAGACGGCCACCAGCCGGTCGGCCACGTTGTACTGGTCGCTGAAGCGCCGCTCGGGCTCCAGGCAGCCCAAAGCCGAGCAGCCGGTGCGCAGCACGTCCATGGGATGCGACTGGGCCGGCAACCGCTCAAGAATTTCTTTGAGCGGCTTTGGCACCTCGCGCAGCCCGATGAGCCGCTCGCGATACTGGCGCAACTCATCACGATCGGGCAGATGTTCGTACAACAACAAGTAGGCCACTTGCTCGAAGGTCGCTTTTTCGGCGAGGTCTTCGATCGAGTAGCCGCGGTAGGTCAACCCGATCCCCTCCTTGCCCACGGTGGAAATGGCCGTCTTGCCTGCCACCACGCCGGCCAATCCGCCCGTCTTCTGCCTAAGTGTCTCACTCATTCCTGGATACCTTCGTTTGGAGGCCCTAACTTTGTAGCAGGCACACTCCGCGTGCCGTCCGCGGTTTACGGCACACGGAGTGTGCCTACTCCATCGGCTTCTCGCTCATGAGCATGGTAGTTGAGGATTTCGTACAAGTCTTCGCGCGATTGCATGAGCGGCAACAGGTCCTTTTGCGTTCCCTGGCGGCGGAGCGTCTGGTAGACCATCTGTGCCGCCGCGCTTGCGGCCCGAAACGCCGAAAGCGGATAGAGCACCATCTGCACGCCTGCGGAGGCCATTTCCGGGAGCGTAAACAGGGGCGTGCGGCCGAACTCCGTGAGGTTGGCGAGCACGGGGACGTTGACGGCCGCCGTGAAGCGGTGGTACTCGTCGAGGCGGGTGAGGGCCTCGGCGAAGATCATGTCGGCCCCGGCCTCGACATACCGGCACGCCCGGTCCACGGCGGCTTCGAGCCCCTCGACGCTCGCCGCGTCGGTCCGGGCCACGACGGCGAAGCCGGGATCGGGCCGGGCATCGACGGCGGCACGAATCCGGTCCGACATTTCGGCCGCACCGACCAGCACCTTGCCCGGCCGGTGGCCGCAGCGCTTCGCCGCCACCTGATCCTCGATGTGCAGCCCGGCCGCACCGACCTCCGCAAGGGCGGCGACGGTCCGGCCGACCTCCGCCGGCCCGCCGAACCCGGTGTCGGCATCCACCAGAAGCGGCAGGCGGGTGACGTCGCAAATTCGTCGCGCGTCCTCACGCACGTCGTCAAGTCCGATCAATCCCAGGTCCGGCAGCCCGCGCGAGGCGTTCGACACTCCGGCCCCCGACAAGTACAAGGCCCGGAATCCGGCCCGCTCGGCCAGGATCGCGCAGTAGGCATTGAACGCCCCCACCACCTGCAATGGCCGCTCGGCAGCCAAAGCGTCGAAGAGAGTCACTCGTGACGAATACCGCTCAGGCATGGTTAAGAAGACCCAGGCAAGGGGAGGCGTTGCGTCTAAGGCATTCTAGGCAGCCATGGGCGGGATGACAAATATCTCGTAGCAGGCACACTCCGTGTGCCGTCCGCTGGTCACGGCACACGGAGTGTGCCTACTACTTTAAGCACCCCCGGACACCCGTATAATTCATCGCCCGGTTGGACGACACTTGCTCCCGGACCAGGCCATGGCGACCGTCTTGGAAACACCGCTCCTGGAACTGACACACGACCTGCAGGCTCAGGAAGAGACACTTCGTGACGGTGGCGGCGAGGCGGGGCGGCAACGGCAAAAGCAACTCGGGCGATTGACGGTTCGAGAGCGCCTCAGCGAGCTCTTGGACGAGGGGGTCCCGTTCTTGGAGCTCGGACTTTGGGCGGCCTGGCGCATGTATCCCGACTGGGGCGACGTGCCGGCCGCGGGAGTCGTGACGGGCATCGGGTGCGTTGGCGGGCGGCGGGGGATGGTCGTCGCCAACGACGCGACCGTTAAGGCCGGGGCCTTCTTTCCACAAACCGTCAAGAAGGTCCTCCGCGCGCAGCGGATCGCCATGGCATTCCGGCTGCCGCTGGTCTACCTGGTCGATTCGGCCGGCGTGTTCCTGCCCCTCCAGGACGAAATCTTCCCCGACGAGGACGACTTCGGGCGGATTTTCCGCAACAATGCGGTGATCTCCGCCATGGGCATTCCGCAGTACGCCGCCGTGATGGGCAACTGCGTCGCCGGCGGGGCCTATCTTCCCGTGCTCTGCGACACGCTCCTCATGACCGAAGGAAGCCAACTCTACCTGGCCGGGCCGGCCCTGGTCAAGGCCGCGATCGGCCAGCGGGTCGACCCGGAGGAATTGGGCGGCGCCCGCATGCACGCTCAGATCAGTGGCACGGCCGACTATCGCGAGCCGGATGATCGCGCCTGCCTGCGGCGCCTGCGATCGCTGATCGAGCTCAGCCCGCACTCAACGAGCGAGACGCTGGCCGATGAGCGGCACGCTCCCGAGCGAGATCCTCAGGACCTCTACCAGATCGTCCCCGCCGACGGACGCGGCGAGTACGACGCCCGCGACGTGCTGGCGTGCCTGGTCGATGCGGGCTCGCTGCAGGAGTACCGGGCCGAGTATGGCCGCACGCTGGTGACGGCGTTTGCCCGCATCGGCGGCCGCTCGGTCGGCATCGTGGCCAGTCAGCGGCGCCGGTGCCGGACGGGCGAGGGAGAGATTCAGATCGGCGGCGTGCTTTACGGCGATTCGGCCGAGAAAGCGGCCCGGTTCGTGATGGAGTGCAACCAGACGTCGCTGCCGATCGTGTTCCTGCAGGACGTGCAGGGATTCATGGTCGGGCGCCGGGCCGAGCAGTCGGGCATCATTCGCTCGGGAGCGAAGCTGGTCAACGTGGTCAGCAACAGCGTGGTGCCCAAACTGACCGTGGTGGTCGGCGGATCGTTCGGGGCCGGCAACTACGCGCTTTGCGGGAAAGCTTACGATCCCTGGCTGATGCTGGCCTGGCCCTGTGCCCGGTACGCCGTGATGGGGGCCGACCAGGCTGCCGATACGGTCCTGCAACTCCATCTGCGCGACGCCCAGCGCGCGGGGCGATCGCTGCCCGAAGAGGAGAAACAATGCGTGCGGGAGCAAATCCGCCGGCGCTACGAAGAGCAGATGGACATCCGCTACGGAGCGGCCCGGGGTTGGGTCGATGCCATCATCGCCCCGCACGAAACGCGGCAGTGGCTAGCCACCGCGCTGGCGATGATCCCAGAGAAATCGACGTGGGGACAGTTTCGCACGGGAATGCTGCAGGTGTAGAGGTGACAAGGTGACAAGGTGACAAGGTGAAGAGGTGAAGAGGTGAAGAGGTGACAGGGTGACAGGGGACAATTTGAGGCACCGCCGAGTTTATCACCTTGTCACCTCTTCACCTCTTCACCTCTTCACCTTGTCACCTCTTCACCTCTTCACCCGCCACGGAGAGTCGTATGTCGCGTCCAGTTCGCATCGGCAATGCCCTCGGCTTCTGGGGCGACCGCCTTGACGCGGCGATGGAGATGCTCGCGCTGGAGCCGGAGATCGACTTCCTGACGCTCGACTTCTTGGCCGAGGTCTCGATGTCGATCCTCGCCGTACAGCGGTCGCGCGACCCGGAGGCCGGCTGGCCGCGGGATTTCGTCGAAATCCTCCGCTCGATTGCCCCGTACTGGCAAAGCGGCGGACGCTGCCGGATCATCACCAACGCGGGCGGGCTCAATCCCATGGGCTGTGCGCGGGCGTGCCTTGAGGTGCTGCAAAACGCGGGGTGTACCGGCCGCACCATCGCCGTCGTCTCCGGGGATGACGTGCTCGATCTGATTCGAGCAGGGCATTGCGACGGCGAGCTGCTGCGGAATTTGGATACCGGCGAGCCGATCGCCGCCGTGCGAGACCGACTCGTGACGGCCAACGCCTATCTCGGGGCACAACCGATCGCCGAGGCCCTTGCCCGAGACGCCGATCTGGTGATCACCGGCCGGGTCGCCGATCCCAGCCTGACCGTGGCGGCCTGCGCCCACGCATTCGGCTGGTCCTGGGACGATTGGAACCGCTTGGCGGGGGCCACCGTGGCCGGGCACCTCATCGAGTGCGGCACGCAAGTGACCGGCGGCATCTCGACGGACTGGCTCCACGTGCCCGACGTCGACCGAATCGGGTTCCCGATTGCGGAGGTCGCGGAAGACGGGACGTGCGTGATTACCAAGCCCCGCGGCGCCGGTGGCCGCGTCTCTCGGCAGACGGTCAAGGAACAGCTCGTCTACGAAATCGCCGATCCCGACGCCTATCTGTCGCCCGACGTGACTGTTTCATTCCTTTCGCTACGACTCGACGACGAAGGGGACGACCGTGTTCGGGTCAGCGGCGCCCGGGGACGGCCGGCGCCGCCCACGTACAAGGTCAGCGCGACCTACCAGGATGGTTTCCGGGCCCAAGGGCAGTTGACGGTGTTTGGAACCGACGCCGTGCCCAAGGCCCGCCGCGCCGCCCAGGCCGTGCTGGACCGGCTCCGCAGCGCCGGCGTTTCGTTGCGGGATTCGGTCGTCGAATGCCTCGGCGCGGGGGCGTGTTGGCCGCAGGGCGTCGGCCCGGCCGCGGTCGAACCGCTTAAGGAGGTCATTCTGCGAATCGCCGTGGCCGACGATTCCCGCGAGGCGGTGGAGCGATTCTCCCGGGAATTGATGCCCCTGGTGGCGGCCGGGCCCCAGGGGATAACCGGCTACGCCGAGGGACGCCCGCGAGTGCATCCGCTCTTCCGTTTCTGGCCATGCCTGATCGAGCGGGATCGGGTCAGGGCCGTGGTTGACGTGCTGGATGCGGAGATCGGGAGAGGGGGAGAGGGGGAGACGCGGGCACGCGGAGACACGGAGACGCGGAGAGAGGAAAAAGGAGGGGCGGGAACTGGGTCGGGCGAGCGGAATGCTGGCCAGGCGATTCAGCAGCACGATGGGCCGCGACGATTGGCAGACATCGCCTACGCGCGCAGCGGCGACAAGGGGATCCATGCCAATATCGGGCTGATCGCCCGTCGGCCGGAAGATTTCTCCAGGCTGTGCCGCGAAGCGACTGCCGAGCGTGTGGCCTCGTATTTTCGAATGGCCGACGCTAGTGTAATACGGCGATACGAGCTGCCGAACCTTGGGGCATTGAACCTGGTCCTCCGCGGACTGCTGAATAGTCCGCTGCGAGTGGACCCCCAAGGCAAGGCCCTGGGACAGGTCTTGCTCGAAATGCCGCTGGAGGAAGAAAGCCGCAATGAATGATCCCGTACTGATCGTCGAACGCCTGGATGAGTCGACCGCTCTGCTCACGCTCAATCGGCCGGATCGGCGAAACGCACTTTCGATTGAGTTGATGGAATCGCTTTGCGGTGCTTTGGAATCCCTCGCGGCCGAGCCGCGGCGGCGCGTGGTTATCCTTCGCGGCGCGGGCCAGGTGTTTTGCGCCGGGTTGGACCTCTTCGAGGCCGCGGAAATCGATGCGTTCGAGCGAAGCGCGGATTGGGTCGCACGCACGTTCCAGACGCTTGCCAGCACCTCGCTGGTGTCCATCGCGGCGGCTCATGGGGGAGCGTATGCCGGCGGCGCCGGCCTGATGGCCTGCTGCGACTTCGTGGTGGCGGCCGACGATCTGCGGATCGGCTTTCCCGAAGTCCGCCGCGGGCTGGTGCCGGCCCTCGTCACGGTCGTACTGCGCGGTCGTCTGCGGGCCGGCGACCTGCGCGAAATGGCGCTCTTGGGCGAGCCGATCAACGCCCAACGGGCCCTCGGCATGGGGCTCGTGGATCGGGTCGTGCCCGTGCATCAACTTATGACAGAAGCACAAGGACTCGCCGCCACACTCCTGAAAGGCGCTCCGGAAGCGGTCCGGCAGACCAAACGGCTGCTCGGCGAGCTTCACGGCTCCGATCCCGCACAACGGTTTTCGCGGGCCCTCGAATACCACAAGCGGGCCCGGCTGAGCGATGAGGCCCGCGAAGGCCTGGCCGCGTTTCGCGAGCGCCGCCAGCCGAAATGGTCCGATGGCATAGAATGAATAGCCTGTAGGGAACGCCCTCCGTGGCGTTCCGTTGAGGCGGCCATACCACGGAACGCCACGGAGGGCGTTCCCTACAGGCTCGTGGTGGCTCCAGGCTGACATCCGACTCTTGGTGTGAGGCATCTCATGATCGCCCCGACGATAGAGAAAACCCAACGCGAACGGGAGATTCGCCAGGCGGAGGAACTGCTGTTTTCCGGGCCTCGCCGCCGGAGCTTTGCCAAGGAGTTCTTCTGGGGGCGGCTGGCGGCCGATCTTGTCTTCCCCTATCCGCGCCTTGCGGATGACCAGCGGCCAAGAGTCGCCGCAGCGCTCAGGGAACTGAAAGCGTTCTGCGACGCGCACCTCGACCCGGCTGAGATCGATCGCCAAGCCGACATCCCGCGCCACGTAATCGACGGCCTAGCCCGGCTGGGCGTGCTGGGGATGACGGCGCCCGAGTCCGTCGGCGGACGTGGCTTCTCGCAACTGGCCTACTGCCGGATTCTCGAAGAGTTGGGCTCGCGGTGCAGCTCGACGTCGATCTTCGTCAACGCGCATCATTCGATCGGCATGAGGGCGCTCCTGCTGTTTGGCACCGACCAGCAGAAGCGTCGCTGGCTTCCGGACCTGGTCAGCGGCAAGAAACTGGCGGCGTTCGCGCTCACCGAGCCCGAGGCCGGCTCGGACGCCGCCAACGTGCAGACGACCGCCACGCCCTCGCCGGACGGCTCGCAGTACGTGCTCCACGGCGAGAAACGCTACATCACCAACGGGGCGATCGCCGACGTCCTGACCGTGATGGCCCGCACCCCGGTCCCCGGGCGCGAGGAAACCCAGGTGACGGCCTTTCTGGTCACGCCCGACATGCCGGGGTTCCGGATTGTCGAGCCGCGGATGGAGAAACTCGGCATCCGCGGCACGGCCACGGCGAAGCTGGCCTTCGAGCACATGCCGGTGCCCAAGGAGAACATCCTCGGGCCGCTCGGCAAAGGGCTGAAAGTGGCCTTGACGGTGCTCGACTTCGGGCGCACGACGTTCGGCGCGTGCTGCACCGGATTGGCGAAAACCTGCCTCCGCCTGGCGGCCCGGCACGCGCGCACGCGGGTCCAGTTCGGCCGCCCGCTGGGCGCGTTCGAGCTGGTCCAACAGAAACTGGCGCGGATGGCCGCCTGGACCTATGCCATGGAGTCGATGACGACCGTCACCGCGGGCCTCATCGACCGCGGCCTGGACGACTACATGCTCGAGACGGCCATGCTCAAGGTTTACAGCACGGAGGCCTTGTGGACGATCGTCAACGACGCATTTCAGATTCACGGCGGGGCTGCCTACTTCACCGACTTGCCCCTGGAGCGCATCCTCCGCGATGCCCGGATCAACCTGATCGGCGAAGGGGCCAACGAGGTGCTCACGTCGTTCATCGCGCTGGTGGGAATGCGCGACCGCGGCGAATCGCTTCGCGTGGTCTGGGAGTCGCTCACGAATCCGTGGCGAGAGAGGTTCACGCTGGCCCGATTTGCCGCCGAGGAAATCGCCCGCCCTTTCCAAACGCCGCGCATCCCCGTGCAATCACCCGAGCTGGCCGTGTACGCCCGGTCCCTGGCAGGCCTGATCCGCCGCTTCGGCCTGGCGATCGAGTGGGCGCTGGTCCGGCACCGCGAAGCGATCCTCGACCGGCAGCTCGTCCAGCAGCCGATCGCCCAGGCCGCCATGGAGCTGTTTGCCTCGCTGTGCGTCCTAAGCCGCCGCGACGCGGAGCTGCAACGCGACGCCCATCGCGACAACCCAACCGCCTGGGAGCCGGCGGCCGCCACGCTCTTCCTAAAACAGTCGGCACGCCGAATACGAGAGTGCTTGCATAGGGTGCACGATCACGAGAACGAAGCGGTGCTCCACGCGGCAAGACGGGTCCTCGAATCGGAGCAGAAGGTGCCGTGAGGCAGATCGGCTTCACCTCACGGCCGCGCCCAGAATGTTGCGATCATCCAAGAACTCCGTCGGTTCGGCCTCCCTGCCGTGCTCCCAAAGGAGCGAAAAGAACCAGATGCCGCTTTCCCCGATGCAGAAATCGGCGGGAGTGAAAGTCATCTTGGAATCAAGCGGCGGCTCCAACCGCTCAGGGTTATACTCCGCAGGCCATCCAAACGCCTCGCCCTCCCATGGCCCTCCTTGAGCGTGTCGTGTGGCCGCATACTTCCTGACCTCGTCCAGGTCGGGAATGATGATCGGCACAATGGATACATGGCCCTCGCGGGTCTTGATTCTAGCTTTAACCGCGATCACGTTTCTGCTGCTCCCTTTGCCACGCCTGCAGAATGTCTTCCTGATGTTCCGCCAGGATTGCCTCAATCTCGTTCAGTTCGTGTTCTCGAAACCCTCTCGACTTTGCCAGCGCTAGGGGATTCACCCAGTATTTCGCTTCGTTCCCCTGCTTCGCTACATGGACATGCGGCGGTTCATCGAGATCTGCCTCGTAGAAGAAACACCGATAGCCTTTGATTCGCAACACAACAGGCATGCGATGTCCCGTATCGAGTACTGGCGCTTCGGCGATCCAGAAAGGATTATACTGCCGTGCCGGACGCCTGAGAAGAGCTCAGGCAATCTTGCCGATTTTCTGAGGCATTCCTGTGCAGTACGGATTCACAATGAGCCTGGCTCTGGGCCGCAGACCGCGCTGACCCTGTCCTTCAAAGGCCGCGGTCGAGGCGGTCATCACGATCACGCCCCGCTGGCCTTCGCCGTCCGGCTCGTTGCCTTGCATCACTCCGGCGGCCAAGCGGAGGACGTTGAACGTGCCCATCAGGTTCACCTCCACGACCCGCCGAAAGGCATCAAGATCGTGCAATCCCTCGCGCCCGGCGATCCGCCGGGCGTGCAACACTCCCGCGCAAACCACCACGCCGCGGACCGGCCCGAATCGCTCCTGGGCCGTGGTCAGGGCCGCGCGGATCGCCGCTTCGTCGGTTACGTCGGCCGGGCAGAACACGAAGCGGCGGCCGGCTTCGTCGAGCAGCGACGGCTCGGGCGGCTTGAGGTCGGCGATCACGCCGCACCTGCCCGCGCCGGCCAGCCGGCGCACGCACGCCGCGCCGAGGCCCGAGCTTCCACCGGCGATGAGAAACGACTGGCCGTTCATGGTCCTTAAGTCACCTTGCGTGAGCCTGGGAGGATCGACGTGCCCTCACCCCCTGCCCCTCTCCCAAAGGGAAAGGGGAGATATCACGCCGTCTCCACGGCGTCGTCGTCTTGCAGCCCCAGTTCTTCGATGGCCTGTTGGCGGATCTTGTACTTCTGAATCTTGCCGGTGACGGTCATCGGGAAAGCGTCGGCGAACTTGACGTAGCGAGGCGTCTTGAAACGGGCCAAGCGGGCGCGGCAGAAGTCGCGGATTTCGCTCTCCGTGGCCGACTCGCCAGCACGGAGCTTGATCATCGCCAGGATCTCCTCTCCGAGTCTCCGGTCCGGAACGCCGAGGACGGCGACCTGCTCCACCTTGGGATGTTCGTAAAGCAGCTCCTCGATCTCGCGCGGGGCGATGTTCT
>CAYTJV010000243.1:0-10003 GCA_964438165.1 uncultured Planctomycetaceae bacterium
GCTTCACGAGGCTTCGCTGCGGATCCTCGCGACCCTCGGCGTCCACGTGCCCCACGAGGAGATGCTGCGGCTGTTGGCCGAGGCGGGGGCGGACATCGACGAGCACGCCCAACTTGCCAGGCTTCCGGAGAAGCTGGTCTTGGAAAGCCTGGCCGTGGCGGGCAAGGGCTTCACGATCTACGGCCGCGACCGCTCGAAGCGGGCCGAGTTCGGCGTCGGCAAACGGAATTACAACACGACCGCCGGCCAGGCCCATTGGCTCGAAGACGACCTGCGGCGGAGGCCGGCGACACTCGAGGACGTGCGCACGGCGAGCCGGTTTGGCGACGCCCTTCCGTGGATCAACATCGTGGGCGCGATGTCGGACCCGCACGAACTGGCACCGGCCTGCCGCTGCGTGTTCGTGGCCGCCGAGCTGCTGACAAACACCACGAAGCCCATCATGTTCTGGTTTCACGATCGGGCTTCGGCGCGGCTTATCCTGGAGTTGTTTACGATCGTGGCCGGGAGCGAAGAGGAAGCGATCCGCTATCCGTTCGCCTATCCCTTTCTGGAGCCGATCAGCCCGCTGCGGTTCCCGCGGAATGGGATCGACCTGTTGTTCGAGACCTGCCGATTCAACCTTCCGGTGCCGGTAGGGCCGATGGCCCAGACCGGCGCCACCGCTCCCGGCACTCTGGCCGGCACGTTGGCCCAGGAGAACGCGGAGATCCTGGCGGGGATCTGCCTGGTCCAGCGGATTCGGCCGGGGGTTCCCGTGTGCTACGGCGGGATCCCTCACGTCTTCGACATGCGGACCACGCAGCTCGTGTTTGCCGGCCCCGAGCAAGCCCTGATGGCCGTGGCCATGACCGAGCTGGGCAAGTTCTACGGTCTGCCGGTGTACGTCAACGTGGGCCTGACCGACAGCAAGATTCCCGACGCCCAGGCCGGACTGGAGGCCGGCATCACCCTGGCGTGCGGGGCCTTGGCCGGGGCTGACATCTTCGGTCACTTCGGCATCTGCGGCGTGGACCAGGGCAGCTCGTTGGCGATGCTCGTCATGCAGCATGAAGCGATCGCCTATGTGGAAAGGCTCCTCGGCGAGCTCGAAATCAGCGAGGAAACGCTGGGCCTGGAGGTGCTGACCCGGGCCCGGGACGCGGGCAGCTTTCTGGCGGAAGAGCACACGGTGCGGCACTTCCGCCGGGAACTGTGGTTCCCGCAACTCTTGGACCGCCGCTACTTCCAGTCGTGGTTCGACGACGGCAAGAAAGACATGGCCGCCCGCTGCCGCGAAATGAAGGACCGCATCCTCCGCGAGCACGCGCCGGCGCCGATGGACGACGGCGTGCGCAAGGCGGTCGACAAGCTCCTGGAAGATGCTCGGCGGCACCTGGCGCCGTAGGGCAAGCTGCTAGCTTGCCCGTACATCGGGGCAAGCTGGCAGCTTGCCCCTACGGTAGGCTGACCACGCGATAGCCGCGGCCGGGGTGATCGGGGATCTCGGGGAGCGGGGCGAGAATGCCGTGGGACACGAGTTGCTCGAAGACCGCCGGCTGAACGAATTCGGTGAAGCCATAGGTGCGGCGGTAGCGGGCAATCTCGCCCCAGTGGACGTATACGTGCGTGATGCTTTGCTCGGCCAATGCGGCACGGACCTCCTGCGGCGAGCGGCCTTTGACAAGCTGCTCGAAGATCGAATCGTCGAAGCAGGTGTTATAGAGCACGGGCATTTCAAGATCGAACGGCTGGGCGTCGCCGACCAGGAGAACCCGGCCTTGCTTCGCGTGCCGGTTGAGGTAGCGGTGCCAGGCGTCGACGCGCTCGGGATCGTCGCGGAGCCGTGCCAGCGAAACGAAGTAGCGGTTGTACCCGCCGCCCACGGAGCTGGCGGCGAGGAAATTGGCCGCCGCGCCCAAGATCAAGACCACCAACAAGGCGATTCGCCACAGCCGCTCTTGGCTCCACACCGCGCCCATGCCGGCCAACATCGCGGCCAGGGGCAACGCGGGAATCCAGAAGCGATCGATGCGGTGCGTCAAGAGCCACCATGTGGCAATGACGAAGACAAAGTACGCCGTCAAGCCGATCGCGAGGCGTCGCCGCGGCCGCACGAGAAGCCCCATCGCCGCAAGCGGCATCACCAGCGGACTGAGCCACTCGCTGGCTAGCGCGACGCGGGCCATATCGTGACCCAACGTCGGCAGCGAGAAGTCGTGAGGACGGTGTACCTCGTTCCATTGGCGGTCCTTCTCGGGCGTCCAGGTCTTGCCGCCGAAGACCGAGTACAAGAGCGGGTACGTGGGATTGCCCGCCAGTGCCCAGTTTTTCGCGAACCAGAGCCCGCAGCCGACGGCTGCGACAAGGAGAAACACGGTAGCAGGCTTCCAGGCCATCCGCCACCAGGGCAGGGCGACGTCACGGAACCCAATCAGAATCCATAGCGCCAAGGGGAGCACCACGAACAGCACGCCGGGATACTTGCACGAGACCGCGCCGCCCGCGAGATATCCGGCAAGAATCAAGAAGGAAGACTGCTTCGTGCCTCCCTCCGGGAGAGGGCTGGGATGAGGAGAAATCGCGGCTTGTTCCAGGCTCTTCCTTGCTTGCTTCGTTCGTTGCCGTGTGAAGAGCTTCGTCGGTTGGCGTGCAAGAACCTCTGTCGAGCGTGAGCTTCGTTCGTCGTGCTCCCTCACCCTAGCCCTTTCCCATTGGACAAGGGGACCGGCTGCCAAGCACACTGCATAGAAGGCCAGGAACAAGTAGCAGCCGAGGGCCGCATCCACCAATCCGAGTGTGGAGACCTGAATGACCCAGGGAACGGAGATATAGACCAGCGCCGCCACCGCTCCGGCGGTCCGGCACTCGAAACGCCGGCCAGCGGCCAGCAAACCGAGCGCTGTGAGCACGGCGTACGACGCAATGACCGTTTTTCCGGTCAGGGCCCCCAGCCACCAATCGCCGGCGATTACCATGCCCAGCAGGCTGAGCATTTCGGTTCCCATCGGCATGTTGCCGTAGACGTTGTGCGGCAGGAATCCGATCCTGCCCTGCAGGTAGAACTCCTTGGGCGTCTGGAGATGATACTCCCGCACATCAAACTCAACCGGCGGCAGCATCGCGCCGAGAACAATGATCGCGACAAACGGGATTGCGCCGAGAAGAAGAGGGGAGATTCTATTTTTCTCAGGAAGAACTAAATAGTCTTGCGTAATCCTGGGAGGGCGAGGCTCCTGCCGAGCCGCTCTTGAAACGGGCAAACCGGCATCCTGGCACGGCTCGGCAGGAGCCTCGCCCTCCCGGAATCGTGAAAAGTCATTTAGAATGTCCCCTTTTTCTTTTCGCCAACACCACAACGCTGCCGCGAAGGTGACGGCTGCCGGCGCCGCCAGCGCTGTACGTCCAAGCCAACCCAGCAGTCCGACCGCCAGAACGTACGTCGAGATGGCGTTCAGCCCGACCGCGGTAGCGAAGACGAGCGTTTCCAGCCTTGTCAGCACCCGGTCCAGCCGACACAACATCAGCAGAAGCCAACCCAAGGCAATCGCCCAAGCGAGAATGCCCGCGGCCAAGAGCACGATCGGGACCCGATCGGCCAGCGAGAACTCGGCAGGCGTGCCAAACCAGAACTCTGCAAGTTCTTCGGGGAGGAGCAGGTAGTGGAGAAGAAGCTGCGCTCGGTAAAAGGCCTTCCCAGTCAATTGGGTCAGGCTGGGCATCTCCGCCGAATAGAACAGGACGAAATAAACGGCCAACCCCGCGATTGCCAACCATACCAAGGATCGACGCGTCATCGAGGTTCTGTCACTTGACGGCCGCCAGCGCTCCGCAGGCATCCAACAGGTCGGCGGTGCGGTGGGTCTTTTCCCACGTGAACTCCGGCTCGCTGCGTCCGAAATGCCCGCCCGCGGCCGTGAGCCGATAAATCGGGTGGCGGAGATCCAGATACTTGATGATCCCGCCGGGCGTGAGGGGGAAGACCTCGCGGACCACGTCGCAGAGGCGCTCGTCCTCTACTTTGCCGCTGCCATCGGTGTCGACCAGCACGCTCACCGGATCGGAGACGCCGATCGCGTAGGCCAACTGCACCTCGCACCGGTCAGCCAGGCCGGCGGCAACGATGTTCTTGGCGACGTGCCGGGCCATGTAGGCGGCGCTGCGGTCGACCTTAGTCGGATCCTTGCCGCTGAAGGCCCCGCCGCCGTGCCGCGCCCACCCGCCGTAGGTGTCGACGATGATCTTCCGCCCGGTCAGCCCGCAGTCGCCGTGGGGACCGCCGGTGACGAACCGGCCCGTGGGATTGACATGGTACGTGATGTCGCCGTTCACCAATTCCTCGGGCAGGATCGGCTTGACGACGTTCTCGATTGTATACTCGCGGATCTCGCGGTGGCTGACGTCCGGGCTGTGCTGCGTGGAGACGACGACCGTGTCGACGCGGACCGGGCGGTCGCCGTCGAACTGGACCGTGACCTGGCTCTTGCTGTCGGGCCGGATCCAAGGCACGTCGCCGTTTTGCCGGATGGCGGTGAGGCGGGCAAGAATGCGATGAGCCAGGGCGATCGGCAGGGGCATCAACTCCGGCGTGTGATTGATCGCGTAGCCGAACATCAGCCCTTGGTCGCCCGCCCCAATCTCCTTGCCCGACGCGTCGTTGGCATCCACCCCCTGGGCGATATCGGGGCTCTGACGGTCCAGGGAGAGCATCACTGCGCAAGTGCGGGCACAGATGCCCATTTCGTCGTCGACGTAGCCGACCTTCTCGATCACATTCCGCACCACGGCCGCATAGTCGACCACCGCCTTGGTGGTGATCTCCCCGGCAACGATGGCAATGCCCGTGGTGACCATCGTCTCGCAGGCCACGCGACTGAACGGATCCTTGGCAAACAGGGCATCCAGGACTCCATCGGAAATCTGGTCGGCCAGCTTGTCCGGGTGACCCATGCTGACCGCTTCACTCGTGAACAAGTACTTCCCCTTCGCCACGGAACCGTCCTCCTTACTTACCCTTTTAAGCCGAACGAACAGACTCTATATTCTAGACAATTCTGACGCGAGCCCACAAGCGATGTTGCCCTGATTGAACCCGCTAAACGAGGGGTGTTTCGAGAAAACCTTACGCCGCTAAAGGCCCGCGCTGCCCGACGGCAGGCTTGGCTTCCACCAGCGGAATCACGTGGTCGAGAGTGCGCTCGGTAGCGCCCATTTGGCCTGCCACCAGGCCCCGCGACTGAGCGCCCAGTGCGGCAGCGAAGTCGGGATCCGCGAGGCAGCGGCGCACAAACTGCGACATTTCCTCGGAATTGTGAACCACCACGGCCGCCTGACGATCGAGCATCGTGGCCACGATGTCGCGGAAGTTCCAGGTATTGGGGCCGAAACAGACGGCTGCCCCGTAGGCGGCCGGCTCGATCATGTTCTGCCCCCCACGGTTGCCGAAGCTCCCGCCCACGAAGGCAATGTGGGCCGTCCCCCACCAGGCACCCAGTTCGCCGATCGTATCGACTAAGAGGATTCGGGGTTGCGGGCCAGCCTGAAGGGCTGGGATACGAAAGCCCAGGGCAACGCCCTGGGGAAGACGGTCATCAACGACGTGGGAGCCCTGAAGGGGCGAGATATCCGTCGGGTTATTATGCCCATTCAGGGCGAACGATCTCTCACCTTCCGCATTCCCAGGGCGATGCCCTGGGCTATCATGTTTGAGCCTTTCAGGCTCCCTGCCGCCCGACCTGTCATCGAGCTGCAACTCTGTCCGCCTTTGCCATGGCAGGCCGGAGTGGTCGAGCAGGCGGGCCACCGACTCGAAGCGGTCAGGATGGCGAGGCACTAGTACCAGCCGCAGTTGTGGCCATTCCTCGCAAAGGGCGCGAAACGCCGCCAGCGCGGCTTCTTCCTCGGGCTCCTGGGTGCTCCCAGCCAAGAACACCATGTCCTCTGCGGCAAATCCCGCCAGGTGCCGCAGGCGCTCGGTGGCAGGATTGTTGCGATCGGTTTGAGCGCCGTCGTATTTCATGGAACCGGTCACGGCAACCGTCTCCGGCCTCGCGCCGAGGCGCCGGAATCGCTCGGCATAGGCATCGTCCTGCACGGCGATCAGCTCGATTTGTCGGAGGAGACGGGCAACCAGGGGGCGGATCCGGCAGTACCCGCGGAAGCTGTGCTCGCTCAACCGGCCGTTGACAATCGCCACCTTGGCCCCCGACTCCCGCGCCGCGCGAATCAGGTTCGGCCAAAGCTCGGTCTCGGCCAGCAAGAGCAGATCGGGCCGGATCCGCCGCACGGTCGTGCGCACGGCCCAACTGAAATCCAAAGGGCAATAGAACACAGAATGCCCGGGGTATTTCTTCTTCGCCAAGGCCATCCCGGTCATCGTCGTGGTCGAGATGACGCACTCCCAATCCGGCCGCCGTCGGGCCAGCGCGCTGAGCAAGGGGGCCAGCAGGCTCACTTCGCCGACGCTCACCGCGTGCAGCCAAACGCACCGGCGATCGGACTCCCGCCGCGGCACGCGCCCCAGGAACTTGGCCGCGAACCCCTCGCGGTACTTGCCCTTGCGGATCGACTGCCAGACGAGCCAAGGCAAGGCGAGAAGAATCGCCAGCAGGTAAACGAGATTAAGCAGATACGGCACTCGCGGAGTCCTTTCCCAACCACGTCAGCAATCGTGTGCGATGCCTCCCGCGCCGTCTCATTCGGCCTCTTTGGGCAGTTCCCCAATGCCGGCCTCGGTGGAATACACAAGACGATCTCGGTGCCGCTTTTGGAGTTCGATATAGTGCTTTACCATGAGTTCGGGATCATGATTGAACTCCTCCGAGATCCGCAGTTTTGTTTCGCGGATTCGTGCCAGCTCGGAATCGCGTTTGCTGTTCATGGGTTTGGCCGGCATCACACCCCTGTTGCTTCCATTCGGGAACACAGTCGATCCGCGGGCGTGGCTTCACGGACCGCGTCGGCGGGCACGGAGCACACGGCCAAAGTGTGGCCATCAGCGGAAAACAACTCCAACTCGTAACCGACAATCCCTCCGTGTGCATCGCGATACTCTTCCACCACGGTGCCAACGTCGCCGGGGAACAAGCTCTCTTCGAAAACTCGCTTGGTCACGATAACTCGGCTATGCAGCGCGATCATACATCGTAGGAACTTCTTACCAAGACTCCCAACGCAGATTATCCACTTCCGCGAAGTGCTGGTCACCGGACACGAGGGTAAGATCGTATTGGCGCGCGAGTGCGGCAATCCATAAATCGTTCTCGGGGATCATTCGGCCTTTCAGCCGCAGTTCGTTCTTGATTCTGCCGAACTCGGATGCCGTCCCAAGGTTTCCGCCAAGAACTTTGATGCTCGCAACAAACCTATCGATTTTCTCGCAGTTTTCTTGGACCGAACGTGATTTCTGGGCACCGTAGTACAACTCGCCGAGCACGAATATCGGTAGGATCACATCGGGATTGGCGTCGAACCGTTGTTCTACCGCCGGATCGTGCGCGAACAAGCGAATTACGATGTTGGTGTCAAGCAGGCGTTTACCATTCATTGGGCTCGATTCGCTCACAGCCTTCTTCAATTGCGTCCATCATCGCCTTCGCGTCTTCGGGACTGAGAATGCCCGCAAACTTCAGCAACTCTCTACCCGGGGTGCCCCGAGGTTTCGTCTCTGTGAGCGAATGTGCGAAATCCACGACTTTCCGCTGAAGCGATGGCGGAAGCTGATCGAGCTCTTTCAAGAGTGCGTCCTGGATCGCGGCGTCTATCATTCCACACCTCCTAGCGCTTCTTGGCGTCGCCTTGTTGCCCATCGCCCTCCGTCGCCGTTGGCTCCGGGCTAAACGACTTCCCTCCCGTCGCCGTTGGCTCCCGGCTAAACGACTGCTCTCTGCCTACTGCCTACCGCGCTCTTCCGCAGCACTGTTTGAATTTCTTCCCGCTGCCGCAGGGGCAGGGATCGTTGCGGCCCACGCGCTGCTGCCGGTTGCGGATCGGCTCCGGCTTGTGATCGGCCTGCGTGCCATCGATGGCCGCCTGCTGCTGCTGCGCGATCTCGCTGGTGGATGGGGCCGACTCGTGTTTCGCCTCGGCCTCCCGCCAGGTGGAGCCGATGAAGCTCTCGTTGAGCTGTTCCACGCGGTAGATCAGGTCGGTCACGCGCTGGCCGGCGCTGTCCCACATCGTCTCGAAGGTCTGCATCCCTTCGCGCTTGTATTCCACCTTGGGATCCACCTGGGCGTAGCCCCGCAGCCCGATGCTCGAGCGCAAGTGGTCCATCACCAGGAGGTGATCCTTCCACGCGGCGTCGAGAATCTCCAACAGCAGGGTCCGTTCCAGCCGCCGCATTTCCGGCCGGAAGCGCTCTTCCAGCGCGTCGGTGACGCGGTTCTGGATTTCCTCGGGATTGAACTGGGCAAGTTTGTCGAGGGTAAGCTCGAACTGGACGATTCGCTTGAGCCAATCGGCAAACGAGCCCAGCTCGCCGTTGCCGCGGGAAAGCTGACCGTCGGCGCCGGTGCGGCGCTCGAGCACTTCCGTGAGGTGCTGGTGGGCCTCCTGAATCTTCTCCCGCGCGGCCGTAGTGGCGCGGCGGCTGTGCTCGATCAGCAGGGCGTGGATTTCGTGCCGCTGCTTGTTGCGGAGGTCCTCCAGGGAAAGCTCGACGCCGAACCGCTCCCGGGCCCACTCGACCAGCTTCTCGCGATCGTAGCGCTTGTGCCCGGAGGCGTCCTTCATGGTGAAATGATACAGCCCGGCCATCACCGGGAACTCGACTTCTTTTTCGTCGTAGGCCTGCTCGGCCCGCGTGCGGACGAGCTGCTTCAGGGCCGGCGGCTCCATCTCGCGGACTTCCTCGAACACCATCGCAATGCCGAACTTCTGCTTCACCCAGGCGCAGGCGGTGGCAAGGCCGAAGTCGGGATCCAAGAGCCGAGACCCTTCGCTCAGATCGGTCTTCTGGAGCGACTCGCGCGCCTTTTCGATGAGCAGCTCGCCGACGCCCTCGCGGCCCAGCCGCTTCAGGTCGCGGTCGCGGAGGCTCAGCTTCCAGCGGGCGTTGGCCGTCTTGGACAGGGCCTCCCAATTCCACTCTTCCGTGTCTTCCTCGGAAGGGAGGTTCTCCTCGATCATCTCGAAGACCTGGCTCTCGGCCATGCGCTCGGCGGTGTCGCGGGCATGGTTTTCCGCGGTGGCGAAATCCATGCCGCGGTAATCGCGGGCGTCGAACTCCACGCCAAGCCGCTTGCTCACCCACTCGCAGAACGATTCGGTGCCGTAATCGCGGTCGAGGAATTGGCTGAGGTGCCGCTCGATTTCGCCGTGGATCATGTCGAGGATCAGGTGCTTGCAGTCGGCCCCGTCGAGGATCTTCTGGCGGTAGCCGTAGATCCGCTTGCGCTGCTCGTCCATCACCTCGTCGTATTCCAGCAGGTTCTTGCGGACCTCGAAGTTCCGCTCCTCGACTTTCTTCTGGGCGCCTTCGATGCGGCGGGAGACCATCCGGCTCTCGATGGCCTGGCCTTCCTCCATGCCGAGCCGGGTGAGCACGTTCTTGACCCACTCGCCGGCGAAGATCCGCATCAGGTCGTCTTCCAGGGAGAGGTAGAAGCGGCTGCTGCCCGGATCGCCTTGGCGGCCGCAGCGCCCGCGGAGCTGCAAGTCGATGCGCCGCGCCTCGTGCCGCTCGGTGCCGATGATGTGCAGGCCGCCCATCGAGGCCACCTCGCCCCCCTCGGCCTTCATCTGCTCGCGCTTCTCGATGCCGTTGACCAGCCCGTCCCATTCGGGGCGGGGGCCGTCCAGCCGGCCCGCCAGATGCGGGTCACCGGGGATGAGGGGGCCGAAGGCCGCCAGGTCCAGGCCTTGCACGTTGAGATCGAGCGCCAGCGGCGCCGAAGACGGCCCGATGGCCAGCGGCTGCAGCGTCAGCGGCAGCGTTCCGGCGAGCTGCACGCTCCCTTTCTGGAACTGGAACTCCGCGTCGCGCAGCTGGAGACTGGCGCCTTCGAGCGTGAACTCGCCGAGC
>CAYTJV010000243.1:10013-10883 GCA_964438165.1 uncultured Planctomycetaceae bacterium
GAGGCCCCCGGGGCATGGCCGCGGGTTTGCCGCGGGGGTTGGTGTCGGCCTCGCGGCGGGCAATGTTCGTGGAAATGGTCACCGCCCCTTTGCGTCCGGCTTGGGCGATGATCTCCGCTTCCCGCTGGGGATGCTTGGCGTTGAGCACCTGGTGCTTGATCCCCCGCCGCTCCAACATCGCGGAAATCATTTCGCTCCGCTCGATGGAGACCGTGCCCACGAGGATCGGCCGGCCCCGCCGCTCGAAGGCCGCGATTTCCTTGCGGGGGATCGTGTCCTTGTGCTTCTCGCCCTTGGGCTGGAACTCGATCGCCTCGTCGGTCTCGCGGACGATTGTGCCGAGCAGCTCGGTGTCGCGGCCCTGCTTGATCACGTCCCACTTGTGCATCCGCTCGATCTCGTCGACGATCGCGTTGTACTTCTCCCGGTCGCTGCGGAAGATGACGTCGGGATTGTTGATGCGGTAGAGCGGCTTATTGGTGGGGATGGCGATCACGTCGAGCTTGTAGATCTTCCAGAACTCGGGGGCCTCGGTCATCGCCGTTCCGGTCATGCCGCAAATCTTGTTGTAGAGCTTGAAGTAGTTCTGCAGCGTGATCGTGGCCAGGGTCTGATTTTCCTCCTTGATGCGGACCCCTTCCTTGGCCTCGACGGCCTGGTGCAGGCCGTCGCTCCAGCGCCGGCCCGGCATCAGGCGGCCGGTGAACTCGTCGACGATCACCACCTCGCCCTCCTGGCTGACGATGTAGTTCACGTCGCGCTTGTAGAGGTGATGGGCCTTCAGGGAGTTGTCGATCAGGTGCGGCCATTCCATGTTGCCGGCGGTGTAAAAACTTTCCACGCCGGCCAGCTCCTCGGCCTTGCGCACCC
>CAYTJV010000244.1:0-10873 GCA_964438165.1 uncultured Planctomycetaceae bacterium
GAGGAGACGGGCGACTTTCTTCAGGAAACCGACCATCGGAGTCAACAGCCGGGTCATCAGCGCGGGAGCAGCCGACGAGGCGACGACCACGGCGCGCTTCGTGCGCCGTAGGTTCCTGAACTTCGGGACATGCGTGCCCCACGGCCAGTAGGCAAGGCACATGAGCCTCTCGATGAACCGCTTCGTCAGCGCCGTGACCGTCCAAAAATTCATGGGGGAGCCGAGCACGATGGCGTCCGACCGCTCAATCTCGTCCAGGATCGCGCTCATGTCGTCGGCGATAGAGCACTCGCCTCGCTTTGGCCCCTCCTGCTGCGTGCAGGCTCGGCAGTTCGTACAAAACTCGATGTGCTTGTCGAGCAGGTAAATTTTCGCCGTTTCCGCGCCCGCTTCCTTGGCCGCGACGAGAATCTCCTCGACTGCCGAGTCGATCACGCCGCCTTTGCGGTAGCTTCCGATGATCGCCGTGACTTTCGCAGAAGTGCTCATGCTGGTTGCCCGTTCCGGAAAACGTGCTGCTGGCAATGGAAGCAGAGCGGGTCATGCACGGGCGGCTTGGCGCTGGCCAATTGCCCTGCGGCCACGAAGTCCGCCTCGGCTTTTCGCACCCATTCTGCCGTCAACCTTTTCATACAGCACCTTGCCGTTGGAGAGAACTTCCCGCCAGAAGGAGTCGCCGGCCTCCAATCTTGCCTCGAGGTGCTCCCGCGTGCGCACCAGCAGGTCCAGCGGGAAGGGATGCTCCACGGGCCAAGCGAATGCGGCCGGCCTGGGCGATCGGGTTCTTCGTGGGCATCACCACCAGGATGTCCACATCGCTCTCGGAGGTCGGTCGGCCGTAGGCGTGCGAACCGAACAGAACGATCCGCTCCGGATGGAAGGAATCGACGATCTGCTTCGCCATCCGGCGGATTGCCGGTTTCAGAGACGAAGATCGGCGAGGCGATCTGACTGAGGCCGGCCGGGTTGTACGCGGGCTTGTCATGCGGACCTCGCAGCAGTTCCGAAGTGCATCTTCTTGAGCGTCTATTGTCACCCGCGGACCCGTACAACTCAACCGATGCATCGAGTGCCCCATTTTGTGTTCAATCGCCTACCCGTTTCAGGGCGAACGGCTCGAACAGTCCGTAGCTGAGGGTGTGGTAGGCATTGCCGGGCGGCGGGCCTTGGACGGGGCCTTGGTGGAACATGCCCGGCCAGGCGCTGCCGACGCCGCTGCCGGCGTGGTGCGGGCCGAGCGTGTTCTTGAGCGTGCCGATGACGATCACTTCCACGGTGTTGGAACCGGGGCGGAGGGTGTCGGTCACGTCGCACTCCCACGGCTGGGAGACGAGGTGGCCGCAGAGCTTGCCGTTGACCAGCACCTTGGCCACGGAGCCGTACCACGACGGCACGGCCACGCGGTAGCGGCCCGACGGCTGGGCGACCTCGAACGTCTCGGTATAGGCAACGCCCGCGGAGTAGAACGGATGCCCTTGCTGGTTCCAGGCGAGGCCGCGTTTGGCTGCGTCGTCGGGGTTGATGAGCGTCAATGGCTTGGCCGGGGCGATCACGAAGCCCGACTTGGCCGGCTTGAGCGAAAAATCCCCCAGCACGTAGGCCGGCTCCAGCTCGTGATAGATCGTAAACGGCGAGGCCTTGATGGTCACCGCGTTCTCGCCCGGCTTGGCCGCCGCCGTGATGTCGATCTTTCCGAACGCCTTATCGAGCCACCAGGCGTCCTTGGCGGCTGCGACCGGCGTGCCATTGCAGGCAACCGCGTACAGGTCGGGCCGCTCGATCACGATCCAAAGCGGCTTGGGCGCCTGGCCTTCGATCGTGAAGCGGTAGGCGGCCTCGAAGCCGCTTTCCCGCGGGAACTTCTTGGAGATCAGCTCTTCCTTGAACTGCACCGCGCTATCCCACGGGTTGCGCTCCATGCCGTTCTTCTGCCAGGCCATCTGGTTGGCGCGGTGGAAGTAGAGATTCTTCTTCGTTTCGCCGCCGGCCGTGACGTCCATGTAGTCGAGCGTGAGCACGTTCGGATCCAGGCGGCGGACCTGGATCGGACCTTGGGGCGCGATCGTCTGGGGCTTCTCCGCCGCGGCCTTCACCGGCTCGGCGCGCTGGGTCGAGAGGAACACCAGCAGGCTGCCGCAGGGAGGCAACGTGTAGGGCACCTTGATGTATCCCCCTTCGGCCGAGAACGGGAAGGGCGATACGCGGCCACTGTGGCAATCCCACTGCTCGGCGCTGGCGCCCCGGCGCGATTCCAGGAAGCCGCACGACGGCGCGTCGATGCTCGTGTTGACCAGGAACACCAAATCGCCGTCCTTGAATTGCCGTCGCTGGTGGAAGAGAATGCCCTTGTCGTCCTTAGCGCGGCGGATGGAAAAGGTGTCTGCACCAAGGGTCGGCGCCAGCTTTTCGGGGACTGAGACGGCCGGGAATTGTTGCCAGCCGGGGCTCTGGGCGAGCTTCTGGCCGCGGTCGCTAGTGCGGCCGTCGACCATTGCCGGCGGCGCATCGCATGAGATGATCCGCCCGCCCGCCTTGGCATACGATTCCAGAAGTTCCATCGTCTTGGCGTTGAGGGTCTCGGTTTTCGGCGGCAGGACCACGAGCAGGTAGGCCCGCTGGCCGACCCGGAGCTTGTCGCCTTCCACCGAGCCGTGCCGGGCGATGACGTCCTCGCAGCCGAGGTCGTACTCCACCTGGGCCCGCTCCAAACCCATCAGCAGGTCGAAGAAGGTATCGCCCACCTGCTTCAGTTGGGCGGCGTGGGCCGGATCGGCCTGATACATCCAGGCCGTGGTCGTCGGCTCGATCACGAGGATCTGATTGATCTGCTCGCCGTGGCACAAGGCCGCCGTTTGCCGGGTGAAGTAGCCGGCGATCACGTGGTACGAGTCCCACCAAGGCTCGTGATAGGAGAACGACTGCGGATGATCGGCCTTGCGCGCCCCGCGCAACGTGACGTACGAAAGATGTTCGTCCAAGAAATTCACGCCGAGTACTTCCAGCCAGTCGCCGATCCGCTTCATGTCCTCGAACCGCAGGTCCCAGCCGCCGGCCCCGTAGATCTCGCACAGGTATCGCTTGCGCCCGAGCTGGTTGCACACGCTGCTGACTTCCTTGACCATGCGGACGTTGCCGAATTGGGCATGGGTATCCTCGCGGTACTGGTTCATCAGGCAGTCGATGCCGGGGATGTGCTGCCAGGCCGACATCGCCATGTTGTCGGGCACGCCGGTGCAGTGGGGCCATTCGTGGTCCCAGTAGTGCCCGGTGAAGGCCAGGCCCAGCTTCTCGCAATAGTCGTAATACGGTTTGCCCCAGTGCTCGATGTACTGCTCCAGAATGACCTGGAAGTAATCGTGCCGGACCTGTTTCCAGGGGCCGACGGGCCGATTGAGGCTGGGCAGGTGATCCAGCAGGTCGTAGCCCCATCGCTTCTTGAATTCTTGCGGCAGGTGGTCGGTCCAGGGAAGTCCGCCGGCCGGCCGGATGTTCGGCTCGTCGGTGAAACAGCCCGGCACCCGCTTGCCGAACTGGTCGCCGATCTCCCGCTTGTAGGCATCGAGGGTCACTTCAAGGAATTTTTCCGCCACGCCGGGATACATCAGGTCCACGTAGCAGCGGTCGCCATGCCAGGTCGAATTGGTAGCTCGCACCACGTGCGCCACGAGGTAGCGCCCCTCAGGGAACTTTTCACCCGATCGGACCTCTTGGGTGACGTTCTCGCACCCCTTGTCGGTGAGGCGGTAGATGGCCACTACCTCGGGCCCGGGCTTCTCGACGCTCTTGGCCTCCCGAAAGGCCAGACCGCGACCGCGCGACTCGGGCATCACCTCCGGCACCCAGCCGCCCGCGAACCCGGAAGGATAGGAGTTCTCGTCGTAGATCCAGATGTTCATGTCCAGGCGCTCGGCCTCGGCCAGCGCGGCTTTCCAGAGGCGGAACCAGTCGGCTCCGAGGTAGGGGGTCATGAGGCCCGGCCGTGGGTGTACAAAGGCCTGCTTGACCTTCTGCGCGGCCAGATCGCGGAGCGTGCCCACCACCTGCTCCTCGGTCAGCATGTCGTTCCACACCCAAAGCGGAGCGGAAGCATACTCGCGCGGCGGATCGGCGAAGATCTTCTTCACGACGGCCGAATCATCGCCGCAAGCCGCACCCGCTGTCATCCAGGCCGCCACCAACAGCACCCCTCCGCAAGACTTCCCCAAAATGGTATTCATGGACAGACTCCTGTTTGCTTTGCCCCCGATCCAAAGTGAGCTGCCGACAACGTACAATAGCGTAAGGGCCCGGCCCGTGAGACGCAACGGGGAGGGGCGGGGGAAGGAGGGATGAAGGATGAGGGATGACGAACGAGAGATTTCCTCGTGCCCAAGCTCTGCTTGGGCACGCACCTGCTCGAAGCTCTGCTTCGTGCCTGCCGGCGAAGCAGAGCTTCGCGAACGAGGGTTCCCAAGCAGAGCTTGGGAACCAGGATGCAAACCAGGATGCAACTTACGGAACAACGACGTGGTGCCACGGCTGCCCATTCTGCTATTTGCAATTTGCAATTTGCAATTTGCAATTTGCAATCCTCTTCTTGGTGCCGACGACCCCACGCTTCGCCTCACCCCGCAGGCAACGGACGCCGGGATACGCCAACTCACCGGCAAGCACATCCTTCTCCTAACCGATTTGCCCTCGCTTCCCGCCGTCGACGAGTTGCCGGAGGTCTTCGACAAGGCATTCCCGCAATGGTGCAAGTATTTCGGCGTCAGTCCGGCCCGGCATGGCGACTGGCAAGTGACCGGCTGCCTGATGAAAGACAAGTCGCTCTTTCAGCGACTGAAGCTGTTGCCCGACGCATTGCCGCCGTTCGACAACGGCTTCTCGTACAACCACGATCTTTGGGTCTTCGACCAGTCGAGCGATTACTACCGCCGGCACCTGCTGTTGCACGAGGGAGTACACAGCTTCATGAATACGCTCTTGGGCTCGTGTGGTCCGGCGTGGTATCGGGAGGGGATTGCGGAACTGCTGGGAACGCACCGCTGGAGCGACGGCGAATTGACGCTGGGCTATTTCCCGGCTAGCCGTGAGGAAACGCCGATGTGGGGCCGGATCAAGATCGTGCGCGACGCGCTGGCCGCCCATCGGGCAAAACGCCTTCCCGACGTGCTCGCCTACGACCCGGCCACCCAACCGGGAACGGAGCCCTACGGCTGGTGTTGGGCAGCCGCGGCTTTCTTGGATGGTCATCCCCGCTATCAAGCACGCTTCCGCACGCTCATCAAGGTCGTGCGGCAGCCGGATTTCAACGCCCGGTGGCGGCGACTCCTTGGCGCCGATTGGGACAACCTCCTGGAGGAATGGCAGGTCTTCGTGGCCGACCTGGAGTACGGCTATGACTTGAAACGCACCGCGATCGACTTCACGCCGGGGCGGCCGCTGGAGCCAACGGGAGGGCAAGTGACCGTTCGAGCCGACCGCGGCTGGCAGAACAGCGGCATGGCCCTGGAGGCAGGCAGCACGTACCGGCTTCGTGCCGCGGGCCGCTATCAGGTGGCAACCAAACCGCAAATCTGGTGGTGCGAGCCGAACGGCGTGTCGATCCGCTATTATCGCGGCAAGCCGCTGGGGATCCTGCTGGCCGCCGTGCGGCCCGACGCGCCCTCGCCCGGTCCCAGCCCATTTGTCGTGCCCATCGCCATTGGCCTCCAGGCCACGCTCGCGCCGAAACAGTCGGGGACCCTGTTCTTGCGGATCAACGATTCGGCCGCCGAGCTCGACGACAACGCCGGCACGCTCACCGTCGAAGTCCGGGGCGAAGGGCGCGCGACGGCGGACGAGTGAGCTAGTGAGGCGGGCGGACATCGCGTATATTTGGAGTGCGGCGACTTGTCGCCGCTTTGGATTGGACCAAGCGGGGTGGCAAGCGTCCGGTGGGGCTGCCGCGCAAGAAGAAAAAGAAAGCGGCGACGAGTCGCCGCACTCCAAAGGCCCGTCCTGGTGGGAGCTATGGCGAAGAGCAAGATCCTGATCGCGGACGACAACCAAACCAACATCGAGCTCTTGGAGGTCTACCTGGCCGACGTTCCGTGCGAGATCGCCACCGCCGTGGACGGGCGCGACACGCTGGAGAAAGTGGCCCGCTTCCAGCCCGACCTGATCCTCTTGGACATCATGATGCCCAAGCTCAGCGGGTTCGAGGTCTGCAAGAAAGTCAAAGCCGATCCGACCACCAAGGACATCATGGTGCTCATGGTGACCGCCCTGAATGAGCCGGGCGACATCGAGCGGGCCGTGCTTGCCGGCTGCGACGATTTCCTCAGCAAGCCGATCAACAAGCTGGATCTCTTGAAGCGGGTCGAAATCATGCTCAAGCTCCGCCATGTTACCGACGAGCTGGAGCGTTTGCGCCGCTACATCGACAATATGGAAGGGGGAGAGCAGCCGCCAAGAAGGCCGCCGACGTAAGGTCCTCCGATTCCGTCCGACACCGCACATCCCGTCCGGACAAACGTCACTTCTTCGCCCATTCGGTTTGCCAGGTCTTCCAGACCTTCATTGATCGATCGAGGTGCTCGCGGGCGTCGCCGGGGATGCCGTAGCACATGAGGCCGATCGGGCCGCGGTAGCCGATCTCGCGGAGCGTGGCCAAAAGCTGTCGGTTGTCGAAGTCGCCCCTGTCCAGCGGCTGGATGAGTCCGTTGGTCCAGGTCTTGGAGCCGATCTGGGCCCCGTTGATCGTCACCACGAAGATCTTAGCGGCGTTCTCCCGCAGCAAGGCCCGGTAGTCCTTGTCACCGTCGACCATCAGCCAGTGACAGAGATTGAAGTTCGCTCCAACCTGGGGATGATCGACCTTCTTGACGATTTTCAGCGCGTACGGCAGGCTTGCCGTCCAGTCGCCCGTGTGATTGTAGATGGAAATCCGCAGGCCGCACTGGCCCGCGACGTCGCCGAGCCGGCGGAGGATTCTTGCGGCCGGCTCCTCGCCCCGCGGATCGCCCGGCGGGAAGCCCCGCAGCGTCAAGCTGATCGTCACCGGCCGCCCCTTGAGCTTGCGGATCGCCTCGGGAAGCCGCGGATGGTAGGGCCGCTCCTTCGGATTCACGTTGACCGAGGCCTCCAGCATGTAGACCTTCAACCCCGCTTCGTCGACAATCCGCAGGTTCTTCTCAAGATTCTCATCGAGCCACTGGGAATAGGCGACGCCGTCGAAGTCCAACTCGCGGAGCATTTGGACCTGCTCCGGAAGCGACCGATGCTTGGCATCGTGAGTCTGCACGCAGAACCCATAGAGCTTCGGCGTCCAGGCCGCTTCTTCCGCCCGGGCCACGGCGCCCATCGCCATCAACCCGAGCGTCATGGCCGCGATTGTGCAAGCCTTGCTGTTGGAGCAAATCATCGATCGTCTCCTGAACTTGCGCGGAAATAAGTTGTGCATAGCGACCTGTAGGGAACGCCCTCCGTGGCGTTCCGCGCTCCGTGGCGCTTCAACGGAACGCCACGGAGGGCGTTCCCTACAGGCTAACCACTCCGTCAGGCTGGAAAGCCTGACCTACATCGTTCACATCAGCTTGGTGATGCCCGGCAGCGGCAGCGGGTAGTTGCCGGTTGCGTCGGGTTTGGTGGGGGCTTCCATGTCGAGGCTCACGTTGGCGATCTTCGGCTCGAACTCGAAGTCGGCGGCCATCACCTGCTCCCAGGTAACCGGCGTGCCCGTGTAGCAGGCGATTTGGCCCATGATGGCCATGTACGTGCTGTCGATCATCGTATGGCCGTCGTTGATGATCTTGCCCGAGCGGATCGAGCCGACCAGCCGCTCCTGCTCGGCGGTGTGCGGGTCGTTCTGCGGGCCCTGGTAGTGCCACTTGGTTTCGCCTTCGATCCGGCAGGCGGACCAGTGGCACACGCCCTTGCTGCCCATGATGATGTCGTCCCAATTGCCGTAGCATCCGGCCCGGGTCTGGCACACCGCGTAGAGTCGCACGCCGCTCTTGAACTCGTAGACCACCGTGTGATTGTCGAACATGTCGCCGTAGACCTCGCCGAAGGAGGTCGAGCGTCCGCCCAGGCCGAAGCACCAGGTGGGGTTTTCTTCGTGCAGGACCCACCGCATGCGGTCGAGATTGTGTACCAGCGACTGGCTCACGTCGTCGCCCGAGAGCCAGCGAAAGTGGTACCAATTGGAGAACTGGTAGCGGGTCTCGTTGAGCTTCGGGTCGCGGCCCACGGTTTGATACGGGGCGCGGAGGAACATCGACTGGATGGCCACGGGCTTGCCGATCGCCCCCTCGTGGATCCGCTTGACTTGCTCCTGGTAGGGCACGCTGTAGCGGCTCTCGTGGCCGGAGATCACCGCCAGGTTTTTCTGCTTGGCCATATCGCACACCCGTTGCAGGCGGCGACAGCCGGCGGGGTCGATGGCGTGCGGCTTTTCGATGAAAACATGCTTGCCCGCCTTGACCGCCTCCTCGGCGTAGAACGAATGGTACTTCGAGGCGCAGGCGATGAGCACCGCGTCGCTGGCGGCGATGACCGCCTTGTAGCCTTCCAGGCCGTGGGCACAGGTGGCGTCGGTGGCGGTGAATTGGTCGGGGTACTGGGCCTTGAACCACTTCTGCTTGGCCCTCATGCGGCTCTCGAAGACGTCGGTCATGGCCGCCAGCTTGACATCCTTGCCGACGCTCAGGGCCTGGGCGCCCGCCCCCGAGCACCGCCCGCCGCAGCCGATCATGCCAATGCGGATCTCCTGCTTGCCGGCGGCATGGGCCGAGCGGGCGATCGCCAGCCCGCCCGACGCGGCCGCGCCGGCCGCCGCCGTGGCCTTCAGAAAGTCCCGTCGCGATACGGTGGTCTTGGTTTTTGCGTCCGACATGGAGGTCTCCTGAGTGCTCAAACTGTAGATGAATTCCCGGCGATCCAGGTCGGCGGGTGCCCATTATTGTTATCGCTCGGTGCCCGCCGTGCAAGCGGCAGGGTGAGGATTCGCCGAGCAAGATATGCAGGAAGAAACGAATACGGAATAGCGAATACTGAATACGGAATGAGGAATGAATACAGCCAGGCGACTGAATCCGGGCCCTCCATTCTTCGTTCAGTATTCAGTATTCAGTATTCCGTATTCATTTTTTCGTTCCCACGCTCTGCGCTTCTGGCATGTGGCCCGCGTGCGGGCGGAAGCCTCGTTGGTCTTTTTGGTCAACAGATCATCGGTTTTTCCGCTTCGGGGGGTGCGCCTGGGGGGCGTCCACCGTGCGGGAGAGATTCGAGGTACTTCTCCCACCGCCGGCACATGGCTTCGGCCGTGTAGTGTGCGGCCACGACCTTGGCGGCGTGGGCCACGGTGGGACGGTTCTCCGGCGAAATGGCCGTGCGTACGGCCCGCGCCAGCTCGCGCGGGCAGCAGCCGACCGGCACGCGCACGTAGAGCGTGCCGTGCAATTCGGCCAATTCCGTGGCCCCGACGGGCGTGGCGACGGTCGGGCAGGCGCAGTACCACGCCTCGGCCAGGGCGAGCGAGAAGCCCTCGAACCGGCTGGCCAGCACAAAGCAATCCAGCGCCCGATAGACGTCGCCGACGTTTTCGACCGGCAGTTGGTAGACCGAGTCGGACAACATCGCGCGGGCTCTTTCCAGAAAGAACTTCCTGCCCGGACCGTCGCCGACCAGCACGGCCCGGTAGCGGGAAGTGGAGGAGTGGGGGAGTGGAGGAGTGGAGGAGCAAGTCACGGCTGCGGATCTCCTCTTCTCCTCCACTGCCCGAAGCCACTGCACCGCCTCCACGGCAGCCAATGGGTTCTTTTCGGCGGACATGCGGCCCACGTATCCGACGGCGATTTCGCCCGGCTCGATGCTCCACGCCGAGCGAATTTCTTCCCGCGTCCGGACGAGGGCGCAGCGGTCGGTGTCGATGCCGTTGTGGATCACTGTCACGCGCGAAGGATCGGGGAACGAGTCTACGGCGTGTTTCGACACGGCCGCCCAGTCGGTCACGTGGTGAAGGCACGAGCGAATGCAGTTGACCGACCACTCGCAGTGCCCGTGGCCCACGAACACCACTCGGCCGCGGAAACCGGCGAGCATCGCCAGATCGGGGAGCCCCCAGGCGATCAGCACGTCGCAGTCGGCGGCCAGGGTCGCGAAGGAAGCATCGCCTTGAAGGATCGGGCAGCGACGCCTGACCTTTTCGGCGATTGCCGGGAAGAGCTTCCCGGCGTCACGAATCGCCACTCCGACGACCTGGAACCGCGATGGATCCAATCCCACGGCCAGCGCAGCCACCCAGCGCTCCGCCCCGCCGAACAACAGCGTCGGCGTGAGCAGCCCCACGCGGATTTTCTCTTTCATCAGCGCATCCTTCAGCGGTTTTGGAGTGCGGCGACTTGTCGCCCTTTCTTTAGGCGGTGGCCACTCGTACCGGCAAGGAAAAGCGGCGACGAGTCGCCGCACTCCAAAGAAGAGCCCGCCGGTGGATCGTGGTCCACCGGCGGGCTCTTGGGATACCCGGTTTCTCGGGCTCGGCCGATACCCGCGGTCAGCCACTCAACGTAGCACGGGGCGCGGCCCAATTTCAAGACGAAAAACGAGAAGCGAGGTACGATTTCACGTGAGAGGAAACCAATCCCACAAAGTCCCCACCGACCCCGCGTCGGTGGAAACGGGTTTGGCGACTACGGGAAAGGACACGGATCCCACAAAGTCCCCACCGACCCCGCGTCGGTGGAAATGGGTTTGATGACTACCGTGGCCGCCGTAGTAGTTGTCAAACCCGTTCTCACCGGCACGGGGCCGGTGGGGACGAGCAAAACCGGCCGGGACGAAAGCGGACGCCGCATGGCCGCCGTAGTTGCCAAACCCGTTCCCACCGGCACGGGGCCGGTGGGGAAAA
>CAYTJV010000245.1:0-10868 GCA_964438165.1 uncultured Planctomycetaceae bacterium
CTGCACGAAGGAAATCCCCTATACGGTGTGCAAGCCGGTCTACGAGACCCGGACCAAGGAGATTTGCTACACGGTGATGAAGCCGGTCTACGAGACCCTCGAGAAGGAAGTGTGCTACACGGTCTGCAAGCCGGTGACGTACACGAAGACGATCCAGGTGTGCTCCGGCCGCTGGGAGACCCAGTGCTACGAGAAGCCGGGCCCAGTGATCACCAAGTGCATCCAGGATCCCGGCTGCTGGGTGTTCGATCCGTGCACCTGCCGCTGCGTGTATGTCCCTGGCGAGTGCAAGACTGTCCAGGTGCAGTGCCCGCCGATCAAGTGCTACAAGAAGGTTTGGATTCCCGAGGTTTGCGAGAAGCAGATCGAGTGCGTCAAGTACGTGCAAGAGACCTGCGTGAAGAAGGTTCCGTACACCGTGTGCCGGATGGTGCCCGAGAAGTGCGTCAAGACCTGCACCTACACCGTTTGCCGGATGGTGCCCGAGACCCGCGTCAAGGTTTGCACCTACAAGGTCTGCAAGATGGTGCCCGAGCAGCGGACCTGCACCTACCAGGTCTGCCGGATGGTTCCGGAGACCCGCGTGAAGGTCTGCACCTACAAGGTCTGCCGGATGGTGTCCGAGCAGCGGACCCGCTGCTACACCGTCTGCAAGATGGTGCCCGAGACCCGGGTGAAGACCTGCTGCTACAAAGTGTGCGTGATGAAGCCCGAGCAGCGAACCTGCACCTACACTGTCTGCAAGATGGTGCCGGAGACCCGGACCTGCAGCTACCAGGTCTGCAAGATGGTGCCCGAGACCCGCGTGAAGACCTGCACCTATCAGGTCTGCCGGATGGTGCAAGAGACCCGCGTGAAGACCTGCACCTACAAGGTCTGCAAGATGGTGCCGGAGCAGCGGACCCGCTGCTACACCGTCTGCAAGATGGTGCCCGAGCAGCGGGTGAAGACCTGCACCTACCAGGTCTGCACGATGCAGCGCGAGCAGCGCGTCAAGCAAGTGCCGTACACGGTGTGCAAGCCGGTGTGCTACGAGAAGACGATCAACACCGTCGCTTGCGTGGCCAAGCAGGTTCCCTACACGGTAACGCGGTGCGTGCCGCGGGTGGTGTGCAAAGAGGTCCCGGTGCAGGTCTGCTGCCCGATGCCCCGCTGCCCAACCCCCTGCTGCAAGCCCTGCAAGAAGTGCTGCAAGCCGAGCGGCTGCCCGACCGCGTGCTCTGACCCGGCGCCGGCCGCCGATGGCGCCGCGGGCAACTGCGGAGGCTAAGGCCGAAGTCGAGC
Organism: uncultured Planctomycetaceae bacterium; assembly: GCA_964438165.1. Taxonomy (GTDB): domain Bacteria; phylum Planctomycetota; class Planctomycetia; order Pirellulales; family Thermoguttaceae; genus CALFBP01. The sequence continues at coordinate 1,285 of CAYTJV010000245.1, forward strand.
AGCGCGTCCTGCTCACAACTTCCAGAAACGATCCTGGTTGCGTCAAGAAAGAGCGGTCCGAGCCTCCTGGTTCGGGCCGCTCTTTTTGATGGATGATGGATGAAGGATGAAGTGACGTGACGCGGTGGGCGTCGGGACTGCTCACTTTGTGATCGCTCCGGCAACGGCACTGACACGACGGTCAGCCTACCAAGTCCGCTGGCCCGATTTCAACAGAAATCCACCCGGCCCGCCGCTGCGCCTTGTGCCAGGCATGGAGACCCCGAGCACGGGCGCCGTGACTCGAACCGCAGAATACGCACACGCGTTTTACGACCATTGGAGTCCGAAGAGTTCCGCGGCGCGAAGCTGGAAGTGAAGTCGCACGGTGGAACCGAGGGCAGCCCCGCACTTGGCGTCGCTGCGCCAGGTGATCGGATGCGCCAGGTGATCGCCGGTCACGGGGTCGCAGTCGGCTGTCGAGCGACCGGCCGGACCGTGGATGCCGACGCGAATCTGCCCGCCCGGTCGCACCCTGGCATTGATCCGCAGTTGCCCGCCGGTCACGGGAATGCCGAACGTATGAAACTGCCCCTCCTGATCGGCGACGAGGGCCACCAGGCGTCCTTTCGGCCACCAGGCCCAGCCGGCCTTGGATGTGATCACGCCCGGCCAGCGAGGATACTTGTGCGGATGACTGGCGCCCCAGTAGGGAATCGCCACCCGATCTTGACCCAGCGGCACCAGGTTTTTGCCGGCGACGACGAATTTCCCGTCCCATCCGGCCGGATCGCTCGGCTCGAGCACGGGCCCGCCGGGCACTCGATCCCAAAGTACGCCGTCCATGCTCGTGTAGAGGTGAATCTCCGAGCCCTGGCTGTCGCGGCGGTAAATCATCGGGAACATCAGGTGCTGTTCCGGCAGGCCGGGACAACTGGTGCGGGCATTCGTGTAGACGTCGTATGAGCACGGGTCCTGGAGGCTCGCCGTCACCATCGGCTCGACCGGCGTCCAGCGGCGGAAATCGTCCGATTCCGAACGGGCGATGATCCGCCGGTCGTACCGCATCAGTCGCGTATAGAGCACGTACTTTCCAAGCCACTGGTCGTAGTAGACCGTGTTGTCGGTGTCCCCTTTGTGGATCAGAAGCGGCTCAGGGATCAGCTTCCACCGGATCCCGTCGGGAGAAGTCAGCCCGAACAGGCAGTAGATGTAATCCGGCCCCAGGCTGACGTGACGATTCCGCGGGTGCACCTTCTCGTACTGCCGCCACAACCCCGCAACGCCTGCCAGCACGCGCGCGTTAAGAATGCCCTTGTAGCGCTCTTCTGCCGGTCCATGAGGATCGACGAAGAAACCGTCGCCGTCGATTCCCGTGAGGTTCGAGACCTTGATCTCGTCGAGATCGCGCTTTCGCCACGCATAGCCGTCTTTCGACTCGCTGTACTCGACGGTGATGGAGTTGGCTGGCGCGAGCGAATAGGAGCCGAGGTTCCGGCCCGCCGAATAATTCGTCCGGATGCGCCACGCGCGATACAGCCCATCGACGTAGATCACGCTGGTCGGCTGGCCTTCGATCGGCCCTTCCTTGTTGGCCTTCTGGGCCACAAAGCGGACCCCGCGGACCACGCGCGTGGGATCGGGAACGACCGGCACCGGCGGCTCGGGCGGCCCGGCCACGGGAATGGCCTTCCCGTCGGAGGCCCGCCACACCAGATCGCCCGCATCCACATGCCGCAGGTCCGTAAACAACAACTCCCGTGGCGGCTTGAGGAACCACCGCCCGTCCCGATCGACGTTGCGATTGACCCCCTGGGGCCCTTCGCCCGATGCCCCCGGAAGACAAGCCGACGCCACCCACCACCCAGCAGCAGTCCCGAGCAAATCACGCCGTCTCATGCTCTGTTCTCCAGTGGAACGTCGGTACAGAAATCTTCCCGTCGGCGGGACCCATGATATGCGGCGGTCCCACGGGACACAACCGTCGCCGGACGTAGGTCAGGCTTTCCAGGCTGACTTTCCGCACTGGTGCCACTGGCGTGTCGCCAGTGGCGATGTGAGAGGAATCATCGCATCTAAGAATGCGTTGGAGTTGATTGTCCACATTCAAGAGGCTCATCCGTGCCAAGGTGTTGGGAGTGACAGCGTTGAGCGTCGCTCCCCAGTGACGACACGCCAGTGGCACCAGTGCGCAAAAGCCGCCGCACGTCATTTGGACAGCGGACGATCGAACTCTCCGTCACGCTCTTTCTGTGTCCTCCAGAGCGATGGCCGCCTCCGGCTAGTCCCTTTCGGGTTCAAAATCCTCCAACAACTCTAGAGCGAGGGCCCGCTCTTCGGGCGGCAACCCGTCGAGTATGCTCCGGCTCTTCCCTTCCAGCACGTCTGCCACCGGCAACAGAAACTCGATTCTCTTCGCAGCATTCGGCGGCAGTCTCTCGTACACTCTCCGCACCAAGGCAGGCCACGACGTGCGGTTTTCCGATCCTCCAAACGCAATAATAGCCCCCACTCCGAGGTTCGGCAGGGCCAGGCATCTGTCGAACTGATCAGAATACAACTGATAATCAGCTTTACGATCAAGAACCCACAGGTACGCGAGCTGGGCTCGGGTGTCCTGCGGGTGCTCGTCGGCCGCTTTCCGCGCCGTCTCGATCGCCATCGAGGCCAAGTCATGCTCGCCGCACCAAGTCGAGAACTCGCGAATTCCTGTTGCGTCGCAACTGGCTGCACGATTGTCCGCGACCGACGCCTTATCCGCGAAGGCCATCACGGCTTCGGTGAAGTCGCCTGCGCGAAGCCAAAGCTGAATCATCACCTCCTTCGCCGCGTCGTCGTGACCTGTCCCGTGAAGCGCGTCGGCAAAGTATTCGGCCGACTCGGCCCAGGAACGAGCCGCCGTTCCGTCGCATTGCCTGGCACGGTCGGCCAAGCCGTGAAGATGGGCCCATCGTTCCTCGGCCTCGAACCACGCGCGGATGACTTCGACGAAAAGCTCGATCCGACGGCGATTCTGGCGAAGGTAGCGCATCTGGTACCATGTGCAGAAGAGCTGGTTGGGAATCGTGTAGTAGGCGGTTTGGCCTTTGCCGCCGCCGAGGACTTCGACCATGCGGTTGTCTTTGAGGCGGCGGAGCTGGGCGGTAACGGAGTTGAGCTTCAGACGCGTGGACTGGGCGAGACCGGCGGGCGTGGACGTGCCGCCGGCGCGCATCAGGGCGTCGAGGATCTTGGCCTGTTGGGGTGGCAGGTTTTCCAGGACGTGCTTGAGCTGCGGAGTGAGGTCGTCGACCAGGCGGCGGAGCGCTTCGACCGCACTGGTCAGGCGGCCTTCGCTGAGGATTTCGTAGACCATGAGGAGGAACCGCGGGTTGCCGCCGGTGAGCCGCGACAGCGCGCGAAGCTTGGGCCGGTGCTCGCCGAGTCGCTCGATGAACTCGGTGTTGCCATCGTATTCGGCCCGTCGGGTGAGCAATTCGCACATCTGCTCGTCGGTAAGCCGATCGAGGTGGAGTGGATGGAAGTAGTTGAAGAGGGCCTTGTCGTATCCTTCAACCTCCTCGAACATCTGGACGGCGGTGCCGACGAGCATCAAGAAGGGATCGACCATGAGGAGCCGGCGCAGGGTGGCCTGGCTCGTCTCGTCGAAGGCCCGGGCCATGAGCAGGTTGAGGTTCTCGATGAAGAGGATCAAACGTTTGCCCTGCGATTTGGCGAGGTCGCGGAGTGCCGCCACGGCCAGCGATTGGCTCTCCTCGTCGTCGGTCGCCTGCTCCACGCGCGACGACCATGCGTCGGCACCCGGCACGCCCTCGTCGGCGAGGCCGCGGACCGCAGCGGCCAACAGATCCCGAAGCGAACAGACCTCGAACTGTTCTTCGCGGAACCGCAGCGGCAGCCACGCGGCAGCCAATTCGGGGTCTTCACGGATGCACTGGCAGAGCATCAGCACGAGCGTAGTCTTGCCCGACCCGCGCGGGCCGATGAGCAGAAAGCTGCTCAGGCTCGCGGCTTGGGTCTGTTGGCGCAAGTGTCTGAGCACCAGGCCGAGGAGTCCCTGCCGGGCGGCGAATGTTCGCTTAAGCTCCTCAATCGGCATTTGATCCGGGGTGTATTTGTATTCAACAACGGCCATCGTCAATTTCCCTCCTGGGCCGAAGCGCGCTTCGGCCTGGCAAACCATCGCTGCCACCATTGGCGCATCACATCGAGCATGAAGCGGTACTCGTTCGTGTTCGGGTCGAGCACCAGGTACCAGTCGCACTGGAGATCGGCCAAGAGCTCGCAGAACTCCAACTCGCTGTTCCATGTGGTTCCGCCATCGCATTTCTCCCGGTAATCTAGTTCGCAAAGCAACGATCTTGTTGCTTCAATACAATATTAAAGCGACAACATTGTTGCTGTCAAGAAATGCAACCGGTTGTCAGCGGAAAAGAGACACGCCAGCAGACGTTCCATCGGGTGGTATAATGCCACCTCGGACATGTGCGAAATTGCGGCATGGCGGACCGTTTGACAGAAGTTGCGAGACGTCGCCGCACATGACAAGACGCGGCTCGCCGCTATCAGCGCCGTTTGTTCTTATCGGTGCTCAGTTGGTCCTGCCACTTGTGGACCAAGCCGAGGGCGTCGAGGGGGGTCAGTTGGTTGGCGTCGAGTTGGCGGATGTCGTCCAATAGTGGATGGTCGGCGGGACCGAAGAGGGTCAGTTGGAGGTGGCTTCGGCGGGTGGATTGCGCGGGGCGGGCGATCTTGGCGCGGCCTTCGGCGTCGAGGTGCTCGTCTTCGAGTTGGACGAGGATGTCCTTGGAGCGCTCGATCACTTCCCGCGGCACGCCGGCCAGACGGGCCACGTGGATGCCGTAGCTCTTGTCGGCCGCGCCCTCGACAATCTTGTGCAGGAAGACCACTTCGTCCTGCCATTCGCGGACCGCGACGTTGAGGTTCTTGACCCGGCCGAGCGACTGGGCCAGGTCGGTCAGCTCGTGGTAGTGCGTGGCGAAGAGCGTGCGGCAGCCGAGCCGGTCGTGCAGGTGCTCGGCCACCGACCAAGCCAGCGAGATGCCGTCGTAGGTGCTCGTGCCGCGCCCGATCTCGTCGAGGATCACCAGGCTTTGCGCGGTGGCCGTGTTGAGGATCCGGGCCGTCTCGGTCATCTCGACCATGAACGTGCTCTGGCCGCGGGTCAGCTCGTCGCTAGCGCCCACGCGGGCGAAGATGCGGTCGGCCACGCCGATCGTGGCCTCCCGGGCTGGGACGAAGCTGCCGATCTGGGCCATGAGCGTCATTAAGGCCACCTGGCGGATGTACGTGCTCTTGCCGGCCATGTTCGGCCCGGTGATGAGCAGGATCTGGCCCGCGTCGGCGCCGAGATGGGTATCATTGGGCACAAACGTGCCTTGCGGCTCGATCACGTCGAGCACGGGGTGGCGCCCGTCGAGGATTCTTAGGACCGGCTCGGCCACGACCTGCGGGCGGCAGTAGTTGCGGGCCCGGGCCAGCTCGGCCAGGGAGACCAGCACGTCGATTTCAGCCAGCGCGGTGGCCGTGATTCGCACCTGGCGGCGGGCCACGGCCACCGCGTCGCGGAGCTTCACGAAAATTTCGTACTCCAGCTCCTTCGTTTTCTCCTCAGCCGTGAGGACTTTTTCCTCGTACTCCTTCAGTTCCGGCGTGATGTAACGCTCCGCGTTCTTGACCGTCTGCTTGCGGATATAGTCGTCGGGTACTTTGCCCTGGTGCGTGTTGGTCACTTCCAGGTAGTAGCCGAAGACCTTGTTGAAGCCGACTTTCAGGTTCGGAATCCCGGTCCGCTCGGTTTCCTTGGCCTGATAGGCGGCGATCCACTGCTTGCCGCCGCGCATGAGGTCACGCAGGGCGTCAAGCTCGGGGCTGAAGCCTTCGCGGATGAATCCGCCGTCGCGGCTCGATAGCGGGCAATCGTCCACCAATCCCACGTCGAGTTGGGCCCGCAATTCGACGCAGAGATCGATCTGCCCTTCCAGATCGCCGAGTAGTCGGCTGGAGCGCGCGGCGAGCTTGGCCTTGAGCGCCGGCAGCGTGCGGAGCGTGCGGCCCAGGAAGCTCAAGTCGCGAGGACTGGCCCGGCCCGTGGTGATTCGCGCCAGGAGCCGTTCCAGGTCGTACACGCGGCGGAGTGCTTCGCTCAGCTCGGACGCCAGACGCGGGTCGGCCACGAGTTCCGCCACGGCATCCAGTCGGGCGTCAATCGCCGCCACGTCGGTGAGCGGATTGGCTACCCAATCGGCCAAGAGCCGCGAGCCCATGGCGGTGATCGTCTGATCCAAGACCGCCAACAGAGAACCCTCGCGGCGTCCCTCACGAATGGTGCGAGTAATTTCCAGGCTCCGCCGGCTGGCCTGATCGATCTCCAGGGCATTAGAGACCCGGTAGGGGATCAGGCGATCGATGTGCGCCGGCGAGGTCTTTTGGGTCTCGTTGAGGTAGTCGAGGATCGCCCCGGCCGCGCGGATTGCCTGAGCATCTTCGGCGTTGTCGGTGAATCCGAATCCTTCCAGGCCCGCCGTGCCGAAGTGCTTGGTAAGGCCCTCGCGGGCGGTGGCCGAGGCAAAGGCCCAGGCCGGGCGGCGGGTGACCATCATGGCCGAAGCGGCCTGCGCGGGAAGCGGCTCGGAATCCTCGGCCACCAGGCACTCGGCCGGTGCGATGCGGGCAAGCTGGTCGGCCAACTGCCGCCGCGGGAAGCTGGCCGCCACAAAACGTCCGGTCGAGAGTTCCACCCAGGCCAGCCCGGCGGGATCGCCCGGCGTGACCGCCGCCAGGTAGTTGCTCTCGCGCGGGTCGAGCAGGCTGTCGTCGATCACCGTGCCGGGCGTGACGACCCGGGTGACCTCGCGGCGGACCAGCCCGACCGCCTTTTTCGGGTCTTCCACCTGCTCGCACACGGCGATGCGCATTCCCAGGGCGATCAGTTTGCCGAGATAGCTTTCCAACTGATGGTGCGGAAAGCCGGCCATGGGAACGGCGTTTTCTCCCTTTTCGCGGCTCGTGAGGGCGAGATTCACCAGCCGGGCGGCGGTCTTCGCATCCTCGTGGAACATCTCATAGAAATCGCCCATGCGAAACAGCAGCAAGGCGTCGGGACACGCCTGCTTGGCTTCCAGGTACTGTTTCATCATGGGGGTGACGGGGGAGGACATACGGATGAAAGATGAGGGATAAGGGATGAAGGATGAAGGATGGTTGGGTGGCATGCTCTCACGACGCGAAGCGGCGGGTGAGCATGGGGCTCGCTATGACGTCTTCCATGCCGACCCTCGGCTGCGCCGAGTGACGGCATGCCACACACCGCCCTCTGCACTACTGCTTACTGCTCGCTGCATTCTTCCCCGCACCGTAGCCCTCGAACGCCATTTGTAGATCCGCGAGTTCCGCGGCCGACTTGTGGATCCAAACGCGGTAGTCCAGCCGGATCGGTTCGCCGGGCGGGAAGGTCTTGCCTTTGACGCCGGGATAGCCGCAGCAGAGGATGCCGTAGTGGCGGGTGAGCCAGGTGGGCGGAAAATCGGGGTGTTTTGGGGCGACGAAGATGGCGGCGCCGCTTGGGCCCGGGGCGCCTGGGAACTTGGCGGTCAGGTCGACCCAGGCCAGCGGCGTGTCGGGCAGGTCTTCCTTGGTCCGGCCACTGGGCACGGTGATGACCGTATCCTTGCGCGGGGCGTATCGCAGGTTCAGGCCGCCGTAGCTCTTGCCTTCCGCGCCCCGCAGGGTGATCGGCTTATCGACCGGGATGAAGGCGAACTCGACGTCGAGCGACCGCTCGCCGTCGGCCGGCTTGTAGGCCCGCAGCCACACGCGCTCGATCATCACCTTCTTGTCGCCGACGAACCAGCCGTTCTCGACGGCCAACACGGCCGCCACCGGGCCCGCCTCGCGGCAGATCCACCGCACGAATCGCTGCTGGATGTTGCCATAGACCCAAAGGTCGTATTCCTTCCCGTCGATGCCAACATGGGGCCAGGCCCAGAAGATGCCGTGATGGTGGATATGGTCCTTGGAAAAGCTCTCGGTGAGCACTTCGCCGTTGAGCCCGTAGACCGGGTGCACGAAACACGCCCGGCTGCGGCGGGCGTCGCTGGTGGGGATCTTGAGATTGGTGATCACGCCGTAGTTGTAGACCAGCACCGGCTTGCCGGCGTCGAGTAGTTCGAGCGACTTATCGTCGATTTCGCGAAAGCGGAACCCGGCCGATTCATCTGACGCTGCCGCCGCCTCAACGCGAAATCGCCGCGTGCCGGAAGCACCTTCCCGCGGCGGAATGCTCGCCGCTAGGCACGCCTTCCCTTCGGCCACCGCTCCGTCCGGCGCCATGGCGGCGACCCGCTGCGCCGGTACGACGCCCTCGGGGTGATCGACCTCCGTCAACGTGAAGTGGCCGGATCGCTCTGGCAACGCTCTTTCCGGCAGGGAGACGGCCATGTGGAGCGTGCTCTTGACGCCGGCCACCGTCACCACGCCCGGCGTTTCCGCCGCGCATGCGATGACAAGCCCGGTCAGACAAAGCACGGCGACGAACAGCAAGGCGCAAACGACCGTAATCCCACGCGGCAGAGGCAAGTCCGATTTCATGGCAGATCCTATAATTGTGGAAAAGGTGAGTCGACCGATCGAGTCAACCGGCTAGCGCAGATTGCTTCACTAACGCATTGGCCCAAGCCTGATCCACTTCGGAAAGCGGCGGCCGACAGGGGGCACCGTAGTCGATGCGGTGCCGGTAAGCCCCCGCGTCGTAGACCTGGGCGATGCCCGCTTGCACGTCCAGCGGCACATCCGGATCGCCGCCGGCTAGCGGGATTCCGATCCGCGGCAATCTCTTGCGGAGCGGCCGCGGATAGAGATCGTACCAGTCCCGGAGGCCTTCGGCGCGATTGACGCACACGAGGTAATCGTACGGCTCGCCCCCACGGATGCGCCACTGGGGGAGCGCAACGACATGCTGCCCGGCGCGCAAGAGGTCGATCTCGACCAGATGCGTTGCACTCTGGAGCACTTCATGCTGCTTGTCCTCGTACGACTGGCGACCCTTGCCCGGGAACTTGTTAGCCGGGCTGACGACCTCAATCACCGTTACCACGCGCTTGCCCGACTGAAGATCGAGAATCTCGATATACGATTCGTGGACTTCCAGCCCCTCCACGTGAACTCGGGTCGGCGCATCGATTTCAGCCACGGCCGCTGCTCCACCCTTCTCCGTGTCGTGCGTCCTACGAATCAAGACATCGGGGATAACCTCGCGATCCGGTCCCTCGATGAACACCCGTTCCTCGATCGCCGCAACATAACGGGGGCGCAGTCGCGGCTGGAGTTGATCGCGCAAGTAAACCACCAGGGCGTTATGGCCCCCCGGCCACAACCGCGGGTCTTCCAGATAGGGGTCCATTCCGGGAAAGATCATCGCCATGGCGTGCGTCTCCAGATCGCAACCGCTTTACCGTTGCAGGTCGTCAACCATTTCAAAGGATATCCGTGCGAACGGGGCAAAGCAACGGGTGGGGAGAGTCGGGCGGCAATTCTCGTTCCCACGCTCTGCGCTCAGTATTACCCACATTTCGACATACTTGCAT
>CAYTJV010000246.1:0-10788 GCA_964438165.1 uncultured Planctomycetaceae bacterium
CAAACCCCGAGCCGAACACTATTGGGACGGGAGTCGTTTTCTTCGTGGCGGAGAAAACGCTCCCCCGTTCCCGACTCCTGGCCCCTCTTTTACTCGTTTCTTACCGCAAAACGACTCCCGTCCCCTTTTCTCTTTTGCCCGAGAGCAGGGGGTTATGGTAAGATTCTCTGAGGCGTTGAGCGCAGCACAATCACGGGGGTGAGCCGATGGAGACGGACAACTTTGACCGTACCTTGGACGCATTCAAGAGACGGAGTCCGTTCCGGCCGTTCACGGTGGCATTGGCGAACGGGGACCGCTTCGAGGTGGACTACCCAGACGCCTTGCTGGTGAGGGACGGAGTGGCCGTATACATCGGCGCGGGAGGTATCCCGGTTATCTTCGACCACGAGGGCGTCAGCCAATTCATCGGCGATTTGATGGAGCACAAGGACACCTGACGGCCCGACTACTTCGGCAACAGCGCGAGCACCGACGGGCTGGGCCGGGCCAGGACGTGGGCGGCGATCAGTTTGCCCAGCCCCTCGACTTTCTCCTTGCCGGCCTCGATGGCCGCGGTCACGGCCGCCAGGTCGCCTTGGATGATCACTGCCACGTAGCCGCCGCCGAGTTTCTCTTTGCCCAGCACTTGCACGTTGCCTGCCTTGCAGGCCGTGTCGATCGCCTCGAACACGGCGGTGAAGCCTTGCGTCTCGATGAACCCCAGGGCAAGCGATGCTTCGTTGGTCATGGGTAAGTCCTCAGCGGTCGCAGCGACCGGTTCATAGCTTGGGAAAAAGACAACGTCTTGTTCGATCAGCGGGTTGAACTGTCGGGGCGACTCGATGGCCTGCCACGCGCGGTCGTCGGGGCGGTGGAGAACGGTCGCCACGGGCTGGCCGCCGAGTTGCTCCGCCGCGGCCCGGCCCCGCTCCAGCGCAGTTTCCACGGCCGCGGTCGGACCGAAAATCTTGGTGGCCACGCCCCCCATGTCGTTCAGCTCGCACTGCGCCACGCGCACGTCGCCCGATTTCTCCATCACGTCGATCGCCACGAGCGTCGGCGTGAGGCCGAAGGTCTCCAGGAGTCCCAGCGATTCGTTCAACCGATCACTCCCCGCTGCCGCAAAGTCTCCAGCACGCTGGCGGTGATTTGGCTGACGCGATCCTGGCCCAGGTCGCCGGTCCGCGGCACACAGCCCTCGCTCGGGGCGTCGACGTAGCCGAAGTCGGAAAGGATGCACCGCAGCACGCGTTCCAGGCCGGTGCGATCGATCCGCTGCTTGTCGCTCAACGGCTGCCGGCTGGCGCCCATGCGGAACCCGCGGATCTCCGCCCCGGCCCGGAATCCCTCGGGGAAATCGGCCGAGTAGAGCATCGTGTCGAACAGTTCCAGCAGCCGGTACTGGATCCGCATGGCGGCCTCGATTTGGCCGGCCTGGAACATGTCGTAGAGCTTGCGGGTAAGCTCCGGGACGATGCCCGCGGTGGCGTTGGTGCCGCCATCGGCGCCCACCAGGAGCATCGGCACGAGCACCACGTCCCAACCGGTAAGGAAGGAGAAGTCGGGCCGGATCGGCCGCACCGCCGCGATCATCCGCATCATCACGGCCACGTCGCCCGACGAGTCCTTGATCCCCACGATCCGCTCGAACTCGGCCAGCCGCTTGATGGTCGGGACGTCGATCGGGCTGGCAAACATGGGGATGTTGTACAACGTCACGTCGATCGGGCTGTTCAGGGCGATCTCGCGAAAGTAGGCATAGACCGACTCCGGGCTGAGCTTGTAGTAGAAGGGGGAGACGATGGCCACGGCCTGGGCGCCGAAGCCGGCGTAGGTCTCGCAGGCCCGGATCGTTTCGCGGATGTTCGCCTCGGCCGCCCCGGCCAGCACGGGCACCCGGCCCGCCGCCTGGTCGCACACGATGCGGATGATCTCCCGCCGTTCCTCGGGCAGGAAGCGAACAAACTCGCCCGTGGACCCGTTGGGATACAGCCCGTGTACGCCCTTGGCTATGAGCCAATCGACGTAGCGCCGCAATTCCGTCTCGTCGATGCGGCCCTGGGAATCGAGGGGGACCATGTGCGGCGTCAGGATGCCGCGGATTTTCTCGCCCATCCAAGTCGCTCCGAAATGTAGGTCAGGCCTATTCGTAACTCCTCGTTCCCACGCTCTGCGTGGGAACGCAAGCCCCGCCGCTCTGCGGCGTGTGTCGTGCAGGCAACGGCTTTCCGTCGGTGTCACGCGCCGCAGAGCGGCGAAGCGTACGTTCCCACGCGGAGCGTGGGAACGAGAGACGGCACCTTGAAAACGTACCCCACGTTAGGATATCATCGACGCTTTCCAGCGACAACCCGCCGGAGGGAGCGTGTCCATGGCCCGTCGTTATAAGGTCGTTGTTACCGATTTCATCCACGATGCCCTCGATCCGGAACGGCAGATCCTCGGCGACCTGGCCGACGTGGTTGCGCTCGATGCGCACCACGAAGACGAGCTCGTGGGCCGGATCGAAGACGCCGACGCGATCATGCTCTTCCACAATCTTAGCTTGTCGCGGAAAACCATCGAGCGATTGGAGCACTGCAAGCTGATCGTCCGCTGCGGCGTGGGCTACGACAACGTGGACCGCCAGTTCGCGCGCAGCCGAGGGATCGTGGTGGCCAACGTCCCCGACTACGGCACCGAGGAAGTGGCCGACACGGCGATCGGGATGATGCTCGCCCTGACCCGCGGCATTGCCTTCATGAACTCCCGCCTCCGCGGCAGCGAAGGCCCCTGGATGTACACCCAAGTCGTCCCGCTTCGACGGCTCCGCGGCCGTGTGTTCGGCGTGGTGGGCCTCGGCCGGATCGGGTCCGCGGCAGCGCTTCGGGCCAAGGCCCTCGGCATGGACGTCGCGTTCTACGACCCCTACAAGCCCGACGGCTACGACAAGGCCCTCGGCGTGCGCCGTGTCGAAAGCCTCGCGGAACTGCTCGCCCAGGCCCTGGTCCTCAGCCTGCACTGTCCACTCACTGAGGAAACGTACCACATTATCGATGGCCGGGCGCTGGCTCAGATGCCCGCTGGGAGTTATCTAGTCAATACCGCGCGGGGGGCAGTAGTCGATGCGGACGTAGTTCCGTCGGCCATCGCTTCCGGTCAGTTGGCGGGGGCGGGGATTGATGTCTTGGAGCATGAGCCACCTCCGCCCGATTCGCCGCTGGCCCGGGCGTGGCGCGACCCCACCCATCCGGCCTACCATCGCCTGTTGGTCAATCCCCATGCGGCGTTCTACTGCGAAGAAGGACTACTGGAGATGCGGTCCAAAGGCGCGGAGGCCTGCCGCCGCGCGATGTGCGGCCTGCCGGTGAGAAATGTGGTGAATTGAGGAGCGAGGTAAGGTGACAAGGTGACAAGGTGAAGAGGTGAAGAGGTGACAGGGTGAAGCGCCACGGCTTGCGTTTCTCCGCTTTCCTTGTCATCCTGGTTAGCGTGTGCCTCGCGCACCCATAAAGCCCACTACTTTCACTCTGTCACCTTGTCACCTCTTCACCTTGCCACCAGCAGGGAGCCACGACCGTGTACGACCGCGACGCATTGGCCGCGCTCATTCGAGAGAAGGCGCTCCGCTTCGGCGATTTCACGCTCGCCTCGGGCAAGAAAGCGAGCTACTACCTCGACTGCAAGCACGTGACGCTCGATCCGGCCGGCGCCCGGCTCGTGGCCGAAGGGATCCTCGACATGCTCGCCCAGGATCGCCGGCCCAAGGCCATCGGCGGCATGGCGATCGGGGCCGACCCGATTACGGCTGCCGTGGTCACCATGTCGGCGGTCCGCGGGACCCCGATCCGGGGCTTCATGATCCGCAAGGAGTCCAAGGGCCACGGAACGAACCAGTACGTCGAAGGGCCCGTGCAGGCAGGCGATGACGTGGTCATCGTTGAGGACGTGGTGACGACCGGCGGATCGTCGTTGGCGGCGATCGAGCGGGCAGAGGGGTTCGGGCTCAAGGTGACGCGTGTCATCGGCATTGTGGACCGCCTGGAAGGTGGGGCGCAGACATTTGCCGAGCGCGGTCTGCCCTTCGCCAGTCTCTTCACCATCAGTGACTTCGGTTTGACGCCGCCATCGTAGTATTCTCTTGTAGGTCAGGCTTACCAGCCTGACGGGGAGCCGGAGTAATGTCAGATTGTAGGGTGGGACTCGCGGACTCGTCCCCTACGATCTACTTCCCACTCCTCCTAATCCCCCATTCTTGTTGTAGAATTTGATTAGGAAATCAGGGTGTGCCTGTAGAATTCGTTTATCGGTCCTGCCTCCCCTATGATGGTTAAACAGCGTTGCTCCGTCAGGGGATCGGCGACAACAATTGTCTTGCCCTAGCGAGGGGAGTTTCGCGGCGTGAAGATTTTGATGGCCACTAGCGAGGCGGCGCCCTTCGCCAAGACTGGCGGATTGGCCGACGTTTGCGGGGCGTTGCCGATCGAACTGGCCCGCCAAGGCCACTCGGCAGCCGTGATCCTGCCGGCGTATCGGCAGACCCGCTACGGCGGCCACCGCATCGAGCCGCTGGGGATCGAGTTCATCGTGCCCATCGGCAGCAAGACCGTGCCCGGGCGCCTGCTGCGGAGCCGGCTGCCGGGCAGCGACGTTCCCGTCTACCTGGTTCAGCAGGACGCGTACTACGACCGGCCCGAGTTGTACCGCCAGGACGGCGAAGATTATCCGGACAACTGCGAACGGTTTGTCTTCTTCTCCCGGGCGGTGCTGGAGGCGGTTCGGCTGCTGGAACTGGACCTCGACGTGATCCACGTCAACGACTGGCAAACCGGCCTGGTGCCGGCGTACCTCAAGATCGAGTACCGCTCGCTGCCTCGCTATCAGCGGATCGCCACGCTGTTTACGATCCACAACATCGCCTACCAGGGCAACTTCTGGCACTGGGACATTCTCTTGACGGGCCTCGATTGGAAGTACTTCAATTGGCACCAGATGGAGTTCTTCGGCCATTTGAACCTGCTGAAGACGGGGATGGTGTTCGCCGACTCGATCAGCACGGTGAGCCCGCAGTATGCCCAGGAGATCCAGACGCCCAAATTCGGCGGCGGCCTGGAGGGCCTGTTGCAGCATCGGCGGGACGTGCTGTCGGGGATCCTCAATGGGATCGACGATCGCGTATGGGACCCGAACGACGACAAACATCTTCCGGCCCATTACTCCGCCCAAACCGTGGCGCAAGGCAAGCCGATGTGCAAGGCGGCCTTGCGGCGCGAGCTGCGGCTGCCGTCGCTGCCCGACGTGCCCCTGATCGGGGGGATGGCCCGGCTCGCCGATCGGAAGGGCTTCGACCTGGTGGCCAAGGTGATCCCGGAGTGGGCGGCGTCGATCGATGCGCAATGGGTGATCTTGGGCAAGGGGGAGCCGCGGTATCACAAGTTGTTTGAGAGCCTGGCCCGACGCTTCCCTGCGAAAGTGGCTGCGTGCCTCGATTTCTCCGATCCGCTGGCCCACCGCATCGAGGCCGGGGCCGACATCTTCCTCATGCCCAGCCGCTACGAGCCGTGCGGTCTGAACCAGATGTACAGCCTGCGGTACGGCACGGTGCCGGTCGTGCGTCAGACCGGAGGGCTGGCCGATACGATCGTCGACGCCACGGAAGCGGCGCTGGCAGCCGGGACCGCCAATGGCTTCAGTTTCAGCGAGGATAGCGCCGCCGCGTTGAGCGAGACGCTCCACCGCGCGCTGGCTGCCTACCGTCGCGACGAAGTCTGGACCCGCCTGATCGCTACCGGCATGCGTCAAGATTGGTCCTGGGCCAACAGCGCCAAGCAGTACGAGGCACTGTACCAGCAGACCATCGCCCGGGCACGACCGATCGCCCCGTAGGAAGACGCGGAGGCGAGAGGGGAGAGGGGAGAAGGGAGAAAACCAAATCCTCTGCGCATCTGCGTTCTCCCCTCTCCCCTCTCCCCTCTCCCCTCTCCCTTCTCCCTTCTGCCCTGGCCCGACCGGCGGACCGCTCTATCATTCCTTCCGCCCCCTTCGACACCTGGGAGCCGGGGCATTATCATTGGTGTATGGGGATTATTCCAACTGTCCGGGAGACCCTCGCTGGACCCAAAATGACCTTGCGTGATCCAGGATCGCCTGTGCCGTCCCGGCATCTGCAAACCAGTTTTGCGGCTGTCGCACGGTTGCCGGAAATCAAAATCGAGGCGGTCGACTCACAAAATTTTCCATACAGGGGGACTGGATAAAATAGGACGTGGCTGCCGATGAAGTAGTTGATTCCGCAGGGGGAAACGGCACGCGGATTGCCGAATGCCGGGGTCAGCCAAACTCGGAGCCTGCCCAAAAACTTCCGAAGTCTCGAAGACTTCGGAAGTTTACGCCTGCCGATCGGCGGTTTTTGGGATAGGCACCAAAGCGCAATCGTGGACTATATGGCCAAGCATATTCGTTTCGCACTCGTTCTCCACAACCACCAGCCGGTGGGCAACTTCGAGCACGTTCTCGAGCAAGCGTACCAGGACAGCTACTTACCCTTTCTGGAGGTCTTCTCGCGGTACGAGGCCTTGCGGATTTCGTTGCACGTGAGTGGTTCGCTGATGGAGTGGATTGATTCCACCCATCCAGACTATCTCGACCGGCTGGCGGAGCTGGTGGCCCAAGGACGAATTGAGATCATCGGCGGGCCCTTTTACGAGCCGATCCTGGCAATGATTCCCTCGCGGGACCGCGTGGGCCAGATCCGCAGCTTCACCCGATGGCTGGAGAACCGCCTCGGGGCCACGGTCCGCGGCCTATGGGTGCCGGAGCGGGTTTGGGAGCAGTCATTTACCCGGGACATCGTGGATGCAGGCGTCGAGTACACGGTGCTCGACGATTTCCATTTCAAGAACGCCGGCCTGACCGAGTCGGATCTCTACGGCAGTTACCTCACCGAGGACGACGGCCGGGTGCTCACCGTTTTCCCGGGCAGCGAGCGGCTCCGCTATACGATCCCCTTCGCCGACCCGCACGAGACAATCAACTACCTCGACCGCATGGCCCAGGACCACCCCAATGCCGTGGCGGTGTTTGGCGACGACGGCGAAAAATTCGGCACCTGGCCGGAGACCAAGAGGCACGTCTACACCGACCGCTGGCTGGAGCGGTTCTTCGACGCCCTTGTGGCCAACCGCGAATGGATCCAGATGACCACGCTGGCCGAGGCGGCCGACAACGTGCCCCCGCTGGGCAAGATCTACCTGCCCGACAGCAGCTACCGGGAAATGACCGAGTGGGCCCTGCCGGTGCGGCAGCAGGAGCAGTACGAGCAGGTGTCGCGCGACATGGAGCACGATCCGCGGTGGCCGGCCCTGAGGCAGTTTGTGCGTGGCGGCTACTGGCGGAACTTCAGGGCGAAGTATCCTGAAGCCAACGAGATGTACGCGCGGATGATGAGCGTCAGCCGCCGGCTGGCCGAGGCGGTCGACGGTGGGCACGATGGCGAGCTCGTGGATCAGGCCCGCACCGAGCTCTACCGCGCCCAGTGCAATTGCAGCTATTGGCACGGGGCGTTCGGCGGCATCTACCTGCCCCACTTGCGCAACGCCGTGTACCATCACCTGATCGCCTCCGACAACCTCTTGGACCAGGCGACGCGGCCCCACGGCGGGTGGATCGAGGCCAAGATCGACGATTTCAACTTCGACTCCCGCCAAGAAGTCCAACTCGCCAACGACAAGCTGGTGGCCCTGTTGGCGCCCGGCTCCGGGGGACAGATGTACGAGTTGGATTGCCGGGCCATCCGCCACAATTTATTGGCCACGCTCGCCCGCCGGCCCGAGGCCTATCACCGCAAGGTGGCGGGCGGATCCAACGCGGGCCCCGGCCAGGTGGCGAGCATCCACGATCGCGTCGTGTTCAAGCAGGAAGGGCTCGACCGCCAGCTCCAGTACGACCAGCACCTGCGCAAGAGCCTCCTGGACCACTTCTTCGACAACGAGGCGACGCTCGATATGGCGGCCCGCGGCCAGGCTGTCGAGCGGGGCGATTTCCTCGCCGCGATCTACGAGGCCCGCGTGCGCCGCAACCCCGATCGCATCCAGGTCCTCATGATCCGCGAAGGGATGGCCGCCGGCCTGCCCGTGCGGATCACCAAGGGCGTCACGCTCAACTCCGGCAGCCCCGTGCTGGAGATCGCCTACTTGCTGGAAGGGCTCCCGCGCGACCGGACGCTGCACTTCGGCGTGGAGCTCAATTTCGCCGGCCTGCCCGCCGGGGCCGACGATCGCTACTTCCGCAACCTGGACCAGCATCGCCTCGGCCAGCTCGGCACGCAACTGAACCTCTCCGACGCGTACGGCCTGGGCCTGGTCGACGAGTGGCTGGGCATCGACGTGGACTTCAAGCTCTCCAAGCCGACGCACCTCTGGACCTTTCCGGTCGCCACGGTGAGCCAATCGGAAGGCGGCTTCGAGTTGGTACACCAGTCGGTGTGCGTGCTGCCCCACTGGTTCGTCACCCCCGACGCCGAGGGCCGCTGGAGCGTCACCATGACGCTGGCGCTGGACACCAGCCGCGCCGAAAGCCGCATGCCCGCCCCGGCCTGCGCCGTGACGGCGTGAAATCTCTCCTCCCTGTCGGTCCGTACTTCAGCGAGATCCTGCCGCGGTCGGGGGAGCTTCGCAACCACCTTGCCAAGACCCCGCCCGCCGACCACAATTACAAGGGGAGGTGCCCTATGAATCTGACCAATGACCAAATCCAGGCTCTTGACCAAGGCAATGCAGTGCCCGTCGCCGTGGAGGGCCGGGCGTGCGTCGTCCTTCGGCAAGACGTGTACAATCGGGTGAAGCAGGTGATTGACTACGACGATTCCGAGGCGAATCCCGAGGAAACTTATTCAGCCGTCCTGGCAGCATGGGATCAAGAAGAAGATCCCGGTCTGGATGCTTATCAGGACTACAAGCGCCCATGATGGTCCACCGTGGGGAGGTCGCCATCGTCGATTTCTATCCCACGGACCCGAACGCCAGGGTCCGGCCCGCGCTAGTCGTTCAGAACGACCGAGACAATGCACGGATGCAGCGGACCATCATCGCACAGATCACCAGCAACGTCAGCCGCGCGCGAGAGGACACGCAACACCTTGTGGATCCCGCGCACCCGGACTGGAAGGATTCCGGGCTTCGCCTTCCTTCTGTAATCAATACGTCGAATCTTGCGACCGTCGGTCGCCAACAAGTAACGCACGTGATCGGCGCTCTTTCGGCCGCCACCATGCAACGGATCGGCGTTTGTCTGAGGAATGCCCTCGGTCTCTGACACGGCGGCGGGGCTTGCTTGCCGCGTTGCGCGCGTTTCTAATGAATGCCAAGCCGGCGCGGCTGGAGCGGCCGCGTGTTGTGCTCGCCCCTGCCGTCACTCACGAGGAGACACCGTCATGGACCCAAGTACGCGCCGTGAGTTCCTGAAATCCGCGGCGGCCGCCCTGGCCGCGGCCCAATTCGGTTCCACCGTCCTGGCCGCCCAGGAGCCGAGTCCCAACGGCCTGCCCACGCGCCCGCTGGGCAAGACCGGCGAGAAGGTCTCGATCATCGCGCTGGGTGGATGGGACATCGGCAACGCCAACGAGCGCGATGCGATCGCCCTCATGCACGAGGCCGTCGACAACGGACTCACGTTCTTCGACAACTGCTGGGACTACCACGACGGGCACAGCGAGGAGTTGATGGGCAAGGCCCTGGCCACCGGCGGCCGCCGCGACAAGGTGTTTCTCATGACCAAGGTCTGCGGACGCGACTACCGCACTGCCAAGAAGCACCTCGACGACAGCCTGCGACGACTCCAAACCGATCGGCTCGATCTGTGGCAGTTCCACGGCATCCAGTGGGACGACGACCCGGAGCTGATCTTCGGCGAAAACGGCGCCCTCAAGGCGGCCCTGGAGGCCCAAAAGGCCGGCAAGGTCCGCCACATCGGCTTCACCGGCCACAAGAATCCCAAGTTCCATCTGGCCATGCTCAAGAAGCCGTTCGATTGGGCCACCGTCCAACTGCCGCTCAACATCCTCGACGCGCACTACGAGAGTTTCCAGAAACAGGTCCTGCCCGAGCTGACCAAGCGCAACATCGGCCCGATCGGCATGAAGGCCCTGGCCGCTCAGAAGGGACGCCTGCCGCGCGATCTGGGCTTGAGCGCCGAAGTGTGCCGCCGCTATGTCCTCTCCTTGCCCATTAGCGCATTGGTGTGCGGGATTACCTCGCGAGAAAACCTCCGGCAGGATCTGGCGATCGCCCGCGATTTCAAGCCGATGACCGAAGCCGAAGTAACCTCGCTGTTGGACAAGACCAAGGACCCGGCCGCCGACGGCCACATCGAACAGTACAAGGTGGGCAACTTCGGCTGCGATTGGTACCATAAGAACCTGAAGGGTGCCGGGAGTTAGTATCCCGATCAGAGTGCCAGGGGCGTTTGCCCGGGCGGCTTCAGCCCCGAAGGGGCGGAATACGAAAGCCCAGGGCAACGCCCTGGGGAAAGGTGTCGAGCACGAAATGGGAGCCCTGAAGGGGCGACATAGGAGAACGCAGGAGGAGACGTTGCCATGAACGCGAGCACGCGCCGTGATTTTCTCAAGTCAGCTTCGGCCGCCGCCCTTGGGCTGTCGACATTCTCCATCTCTCGGGCAATCGGGGCGGAGCCGAAGCGCAAGCGGCTCCTTTACTTCACCGCCAGCGTCGGCTTCGAGCATCCGCCCGTCGTATGCACTGGCGGCCAGCCGAGCCGCTCGGATCGCGTCATGACCGAGTTCGGCCGCCGGGCCGGGTTTGACGTCGACTG
>CAYTJV010000247.1:0-10782 GCA_964438165.1 uncultured Planctomycetaceae bacterium
CGGGATCGAGCGGCTCGCGGGTCGTGTCGCCTTGGGGTTCGACCAGGATCTCGGTGCTCGTATTGCCGCCGAGCACGGGCCGATTCTGAATCAGGGCGGTCTTGGCGCCCGTGCGGGCCGAGGCCAGGGCCGCCATCGTTCCGGCCAGCCCGCCGCCTACCACCACGGTGTCGTAAGGCCCTCGCGACTCGATTTCTCGGCTCACTCCCCCGAATGCCACACGCGCTGCCAAGAGCGTTTCGCGATCGCTCGGCGGGCGATACTCCAAGTCGTCGGTCAGGAGGAGGACGTCGCACCGGCCGTAGTGGCCGGTAAGGTCGCGCAGCCGAACCTCCAGCTCACCGGCGGCCAACGGGTGTACGCCGCCGTCTTCCCATGTCCACCCCTTGGCTTTGCTGTGCCCGAATACGTGTCCGGCCGGCTTGCCGTTTAAAACGATCTGAAACTTGCCGGGACTGTGCTGTGAGTCCCAGTCGCGCGTGCGGACCCAGAGGCGATACTTGCCGGCCGCCGGGATCTTGGCCCGGGTAACGGCATCCTTGACGGGTCCGTCCAACCCGATGGCAAGCAGGTAGGGCGAGCCCATCTGGTCGATGAACTGTGCATCGTTGGTCCACCCGCCGAGGTCCTGGAACCGCTCGGCCTCGATCCAGACCCCGGAGGCTGCCGAAGCGGCTCCCGCCGCAAGGAAAGCTGTGAGCAAAGCAAAGATCGGTATCGCTGGTTTCATTGTTGGGACTCCATGCCGGGACGTTCTGAACCCAACTTACCAAACGTCCCCTGGCGCGTAAAGCGATCGGGCCCGACTAGGCCACGAATTCGGGCTCGACAAGCGCCGGGATCACTCCAGCGGCGTGACCCCGGGCAAGTAACTCGGCGACCGCCTGACGGCCTCGCGGGCCGAAATCGAGGGTCCAGTCGTTCACGTACATGCCCACGAACCGGTCGGCCTTGGCGCGATCGAGGTTGCGGCCGAAGGCCAAGGCGTAATCGAGGGCCTCCTGGCGGTGCTCCAGGCCGTAGCGGATGCTCTCCAAGAGCAGGCGGTGGACGTCGCGGATCACTTCCGGCCCAAGGTTCTTGCGAATCGCGTTGGCGCCCAGCGGCAGCGGCAGGGCGGTCTGCTGGAACCACCAGTCGCCGAGATCGACCACCAGGTGAAGCCCGGATTCGGCGTACGTGAGCTGCCCCTCGTGGATCACCAGCCCGGCGTCGACCGCCTGGCCGAGGTAGTGGCCTGCGGCCACGGCGTCGAGGATCTTGTCGAATGGAACCACGACGTGCGAGAACTCGCTGCCCAGGCCAAGGCGCAGTGCGAGGTAGGCCGTGGTCAGCGTGCCGGGAACGGCGACCGAAGCCCGACCCAGACTGCCCAACGCGCGAGGCTCACGAGAAACGACCATCGGGCCGTAGCGGTCGCCCATGCTCGCCCCACACGTGCAAAGCACGTAGCGATCGGTCAGGTACGCGTAGGCGTGGAGGCTCACGGCCGTCAGCTCCAGGTCCCCGGACAGGGCCCGGCGGTTGAGCGTTTCGATATCGACCAACTCGTGCTCGAAGCGATATCTGCCCGTGGCGATCTTGCCCCTGGCCAGGGCGTAGAACATGAACGCATCGTCGGGATCGGGACTGTGGCCGACACGGATTTTGCAGGTCGATTCGCTCATCGTGATGCTTTTCCGAGAGAGTGGCCCTTTGGAGTGCGATGACTCGTCATCGCTTTCTTTTTCAGGGCGACGGCGCAGCACACCAAGAAAGAAAGCGGTACCAAGCTACCGCACTCCAAGTCCCCCATGATAGCACACTCCCGAGTGATGTGCCATCCTTGGCTCTCAGGCCTCGAGGGAGAAGCGTCCGGGCTGCTCCCCGGCCGGCAGGGCGTTAAAGATTCCCGTGGGAATCGAGGGCGCTGGCGGTGGGCTGCTGACGCTGAAACCGGGTTGCTCGGCGCCGATTTGCTGGCAGAGCTGGCGCCAGGTTTCGCGCTCGATATCGAGGATCTTCAGGGCGTCGGCCAGCCTGCGCTCGTCGTGGAGCATGGTACCCTCCACGAGACTTCGCAGGACGAAGGCGTAGACCGCCGCAACCTGCTTGACCAGGTCCGGGTCCATGTCGCGCTTGAATCCCGCCAAGATCTCGCCGACGACTTCCTGGGCCCGAATCAACGCTTCGCCGGCCTGATCGTCTTCCTGGCGGCTCCAGTGCTGTCGCGCCTTGTGGATGAGGCGTGTCACCCCCTCGATCAGCATGAGGTGCAGTTTCTGAGGGGAAGCGGTCATTACTTGCCCCACCAGGTACGCATCACGCGGCAAGTTATCCATGTGGTATCTCCTCGTCAGGTTTCACGACCCTGGAATGGGTGTGGCACTGCTTGCACGCTGGGGAGGAACACTTGGGTCGGAACGGAATGCCGGCTGGCAGCGAGCAAGCTGAAGTGGCACACGGCGGCACTCCGGTCGCAAGGGCCTAGCGTGTTTGCGTCGAACTCTGGCTCAGCAACGAAGGCAGAAGCTGAATGGCGGACAAGGCATTCATGCTGTCCTTCAGCTTCGCGATCGCCGCCTCCATGCGGTAGAACTGCCACAGCAACCGCTCGCGCCGATTTTCGAGGCGCTTGTTCATCGAGTTGATCCGGTCCTGGTTGGCGTCGATCTTGTCGCTGATCGCCTTCAGCCGCTGCGTGACCAGCGACACCTTGGCGCCGGCCATCTGTTCGATCACGCCGGCCAGCCGCGCGGAGACCCCCATGTTCTCTTGGGTGAGGAGCTGTTTGACCGCATCGGGGTCCTTGCTGTAGGCCGTGCGCAGCCGCTCTTCGTCGAGCGTGAGCGTCCCGTCGCTGTTGAGGGTCACTCCGATGGCGGCAAGCGATTGGAGCGACCCGCCGGTGTTGAACCGGCCCGAGAGCACGTAGCCCAAATCGACGTCCATGCGAAGCGCGGCGACGTCGCCGGTGAGCGTGGATCCCTTGTTTTCTGCGGCATTAACCTTGGTCAACTCGGCGAGCCGCTTGCGGAATTTGTTGTAGTTGTCGACCATTGTTTTCACGCTGGCCACAAGATTCGTGTCCACCGTGTCGACCGTCACCGTCACCGGGTCGCCGGTGGCCTGCTTGACCTGCAGCGTGACGCCAGCCACCACGTCCCGAAACGTGTTCGACGCGGAGCTGATCAGGATGCCGGCGGCCGGGTCGGCGCTGCCGTACAGCAACAGGGCGTCCCGGGCTGGCGAAGTCTCCTGCACGTCGACGCCGACTCCGGATGCATCGAACACGATGCGTCCCAGGCGCCCCGGGCGATTGCTGGCCAGCGTCAGCCGGTACGGCGTGCTGCTGCCGTCGTTGAGCACGGCCGCGGTTATTCCGGCTCCAAGGTCGTTGATTTTCTGCCGCAAGTCGGCCAGCGAGTCCGTCGCATCGAGCTCGACCGTGTAGGTGGTCGAGCCGTCGACAACCTGGGTGGGCTGCCCGCCAACCTCGATGGTCTTCGTCCCGCCGAGCAAGTGCAGGTCCTTGGCCGCGGTGCTGGAGCCTTCGCTGACGGCCAGCGCGAGCGAGCCTCCGCCGGTATCCACGAGGCGGATGCCGTCGCCCGTGTCGTTGATCTCGGCGCGGACGCTCAAGTTCAAGCGATGGATGGCTTGGATCACGTCGCCGGCCGTCTCGATGCCGGTCTCGTTCAGATTGAGCACGGCTCGCTTGCCGGTGCTGTCCTGGATCGTCAGCGTGCCGCGGGCGACGCCCGCCCTCCCGTTCAAATCGGCCAGCCGCGTGTTGTGGGCGACGACCTGGAGGTGGAGATCGCCGCTCGACTTGACGGTTACGGCGTCGTTGACGGCGAGATTGAGTTTTTCGGCCGTCTGTTGTCCATCCGCACTGGCCACGAGCATGGGACTCGACGACCCGCCCGTCGTATCGATCAGATCGATTCCGGTGCGAGCGCCGTTGATCCGGGCCGTGATGCCGATTCCCGCGGCGTTGATCGCGTCAATCACGTCGGCGAGCGTCTCCGCGGGGGAGAGGTCGACCGTAGCCGACGCACCGCTGCGATCGGTCAGCGAGAGCGCCCCGAGTGGTCCGAGTCCCCGGCCCCCGGCCAAGCTCGACAAGAGCACGCTCTTGGCGCCGCCCAGGATGCGGCGACCGCCGATCACTCCGCCGACCGACGGGACATTCACCCCTAAGTCGGCCAACGCGGCCGAATCGTAGAGGGGATTCAGCTCGAACGGGCCGCTGCCTTGAGTCAAATCGGTCACCACCAGCCGCTTGCCGTCGGAAGCGATTTCTACCTTGAGTTTCCCTGGGGCCGCGGCATTGATCCGCTGGAGGACCTGGCCAAGCGTGGTTTCCTTGTCGACCTGGGAGCCGCCGGGGAGGATCGGCGAGAGGTCGATCGTGCCGGTAGTTCCGTCGCGGAGTTTGTACTCGATGTCCGGCATCACGGTGCTGGCGCGGATCCCCCGGCCATCGTTCAGTGCGGAGAGCTGCATATTGTCGTAGAGGCGGAGCATATCTTGTCCGTCAACGACGCTAGCGGCCGCGTCGATTCCGGCCAGCCCGAGCGAAGCGGCCGTCCTCCCGCCCCCCACTTCTTGCACTTTCAAGTTCGAGACTGCCTGGCCCGTGCGGTCGATCAGCCGCAGGGAATCGCCTGCCACCACTGCGGCAACGTTGACCGCCGAGTTGCCGTTGATCGCGGCCAGAACGTCGTCGATGGTCTGCGCGGTGGCGAGGTTGATTTCGGCCGAGGCCCCGCTTCGGTCGGTAATGCGGATTTTGCCGCGCACCAAACCCTGGCCGCCCCCGAAGAGCCCTAGTCCGGCACTCCTCTCGACGTCGTCCCCAAAGCGGAAGGACACGGTTCCTGCCCCGATCGGGGCTGAATCGCTCTGGAAACCGGAGCTGAGGAGATGGTGGCTTTGAACGACCCGAAGGGGGATGAAGGAATAGCTCCCGGGGGCCGGATTGCCGGATACCGTGGCCGTCAGTGCCGCCGGATGGCTGCTGGCGACGCCTCGCTGGACGTAGAGATCTGGTTTCCCGAGGTTCTTGGCCACATACTGCATCGAAACCAGCAGGGCCGCCAACTGCGTGATCGCCGATTGCTCCTGCTTCAGCGCGTCGTTGCGTTGGACGAGCATGTCGCGCGGCCTGGACTCCAACGCCATGAGCTTGTCGACGGTATCGCCGATCGGAAGCCCGGAGATCAATCCGACGTTGGTCTGGATTCGGCCCATGGGTGTTTGCGCGCAGCGACTCCTTGCGAACAGCACGATCCGCTTGGAATGGAGATCGGCTGTGAGGCCGCCAGACACTCAACGAAAATGCCACGGTCGTAGGGCAAGCTGCTAGCTTGCCCGTGGCCGCTCCGGGCAAGCTAGCAGCTTGCCCTACGACCAACACAAGACCGGTCCGATCGCCGGGGCGATCGGACCGGAGAGTCATTGGCCTTGGGCGGGCGACTACGTGCGGAGCAGGGCGAGGACGTTTTGCGGGCTCTGGTTGGCCAGTGCCAGCACCGAGGTGCCCGATTGCACGAGGATTTGCGCCCGGGTGAGCCTTGCCGTCTCGGTGGCGAAATCGGCGTCGCGGATCGAGCTTTCCGCGTTGGTCAGGTTCTCCAGGGTGTCGTTGAGCGAGGCGATGTTGGTGTCGAGCGTCGTCTTTTGGAAGGCGCCCAGACGACCGCGAAGCGAGGTGACCTTGCTGGCGACCTCGTCGACGATTTTCGCCGCAGTGGTCGGGTTCGTGGCCAGGGCGGCGCTGCCGCCGGTGCCGAGCTGGTACAGCCGTCCGCTATTGCCGCTGAGGTTGCCCGTGTCCACGCTCTGCACGCCGATTCGCGATTGCTGGTTGGCGACCACGTCGGGTCCGAGTTGGAACTGGGCGCCGCCGCCCGTGATGGTCAGTGCGAAAGCGCCGGTTTGGGCGGCCTTGAGCGTGGCCTTCATCGAGAGGGTTGCCGTGCTGACGGAGATGTCGTTGCCATCGGCATTGGCGGCGATTCCGTTGATCGAAGCCACGGCATTCGCGCCGCTGGCGCGGGTCGCGCTCAGGCCGGTGGCGAACGCGCCGCCGCCCCCTTCGCTGATGACCGAGACGTCGACGAACGCCTTCGACCCGTAGTCGGCCGCCTTCATCGTCAACGTGCTCCCTCCAAAGGTCGCCGTCACTCCTGTGGCATCGCTGACGAGGTTGATCGCGCTGGCGATGTCCCCACCCAAGGTGCCGGCGCTGAAGCTGAATACTTGGGTGCCTTTCAGGCCGCTGAGTTGGAAGACCAGGCTGGCGGCAAGGCCGCCCCCGGCATCCAAGCCGCCGCCCATGGTGGCCACGGCGGGGGCCTCGCCGGCCGGCGTATAGAGCGCGTCTAACGCGCCATTCTGGGTGTACGCCGAGGTGAACGCGGCGAGACCGTCGATGGCGGTGTTGATGTTGGCCATCGTGGTCGCGGCGGCGTTGTTGACGTAGACCTTGATCGTCTTTGCCACGCTGTCATACTCGGCGAACGGAGTTCCGACGGGAACCGAGGCCGTCTCGACGATGCTGATCGTGGTGCCGTTGATCGACGAGCCGGTGGCCGCCGCCGTGACGGTGATATAGTCGGCGTCGGCGAAGGTCACTGTTCCCGCGGCCGCGACGGCGCCGGCGCCCACCGTGGTCGTGATCTGCCCTTGGGTGGCGGCCGTGGTAATCGTGCCGCGGATGGAGACCGAGCCCGACGAGCCGATGGTGGCCTGGTCGATTTGCCTGCTGGCGACTTTCGTGGAGTAGCCGGCGCCCGCCGTGGCGATGAAGTCCAGGCTGCCGTCGAGCAGCTTTCGGCCCTGGAACGAGGTCGTTTGCGCGATGCGGTTGATGGCCTCCAGCGAGGAGTCGATCTGCAACTGGTTGGCCGCGATCTGTTCGTCGCTCAAGGCGCCCTTGTTGGCCGCCTCGGTCACCAGGGCGCGGACGTCGTTCAACAGCGAGTTGACCTGCCCCAGGGCGCCGTCGGCGGTGGCGATCATCTGGTTGGCGCGCTCGCCGTTGCTGATCGCCTTCTGCGTGCTGACGATGTCGCTGCGGAGCGTTTCGCTGGCAATCAAGCCGGCCGGATCGTCCTTACCCGTGTTGATCCGCAAACCGGTGCTCAAACGGGCCAGTGCTTCCTGCAATTGGGCGTTCGACCTCGCCAACGACTTTTGGGCGTTGAGCGAGCTGACATTGGTGTTAATACGAGTCATGCTAGACATCCTCGATAGAGTTAAAGTTCTGTCAAGCCTGACCGGAGTGCGGGGAGCCGACTCGTCCGGACCAGCTTGTTCGTACGCCGCCTCGAACTACGTCGGTCGAGGGCGGTCCTCAACGCAAATGCCCCGTGTATTCCAAATCCTGGGCGCATCGGGGGGCGACACCCTATCCGAGCCGGCGCGCGCACCCCGCGCGACCGCCGCGGAAGAGCAACCCAACGGTGCCTTCAGCGAATCATATCGGATGAACAAAATGGGCACTTTAGGCAATTTGTGGCCGATCTGGTCAATACCAGGCATCTTCCTTGGATGCTATGTCGGCATTAGGCTTTCAACCGGTACAGGAGGAATGAGGCGTGGGGGCGAACCGGTTGTCGGGGCGCCCGCAGAATCGGCAGGGCTTGCCGATTTTCGCCCAGGGTGCGCGTAGCCGAATTCGGCTACGGCCTGCGGGGGTCAACCGGTCTTGGGGTTGGGGCGGGTGGGCGGGGCTTGCTTCAGACCCCCGACATCCCTGGGCTGCACCCGGCTGGCTTGCACGTTCTCTCGCTGGATGGCCTCGAAGACCTCGCGGCGGTGTACCGGGATCTCCGTCGGGGCCTCAATCCCCAGCCGCACTTTGTCGCCGCGGATGTCGACAATCGTCACGACGATGTTCTCGCCGATGATGATGCTCTCGTCGCGTTGTCGGGATAGGACCAGCATCGGGGGCTCCTTCGCGATCAGGCGATTCTCTTGCGGGCGGCCACGGTGCTCTCGAGCTCGTGCTGCACGGACAACTCGCCGTTGGCAATCACCTGCCGTCCCAGCCGCCGGTCGAGGTTGATCACCAGCGGGGCTTTCAAATTCAGCGTTACCGAACGGGCGTTCTTGCCGACAATGGCGAGCACGCGGGCGGCCTGCAGATCCTCGAACTCCAGCGGCTCCAACTCCTGGCGGGCGACGTGAAGCCGGTAGCCGGGCACGTGCCTTCGCGGACTCACCACGGCAAACGCGACCTCCGGACGATCGACGCTCTGAAGCCACGCCAGGGCAGCACTGCGGCCGTCGGCCAAGAGCACCCAGTCGCGGCACTCGGGAAATCCCGGCACTCCCTCCGGGAACCGGATCAACTCGTCCGCCGCAACTTGGATCGGACCGAACCGCGTGGTCTGGACTTCCATGACCTTCACATCCAGGGTTGGTGGCGTGCCCTCGGGGGCAACCAGTGGATCAAGGGAATGGGCCTGCTGGCGGAACCCTTTCTCCGCAGCAGGGCGGGCTGTGCGGCGAACCCTCCCAGGGCTTTCCGGCACGCCACTCTTTAGCGAACTACGGTAGCGCACATAGACTGTATCGTCTCGGGGAATTGTGGTAGACGAGGAAAAGTCGACTTTTCCGACACTTCGCTACAGGTAGTTCAGGAGTGTCAGTTGCGTTGCCTTGGCAGTGGCCTGGAGCGAGGCTTGCAGCGCGGCCTGCTGGGCGACCAGATCGGAGATCACCTGGGCGAGATCCACGTCGTAGTTCTGCGACAAGTTCTGCTGGAGTTCCACTTCTTCGTTGTCCAGCCGCGTTTGGAGCACGTCGAGTCCTTGCTGACGGGCTCCCAGCTCGGCGCGGGAGAAGTTCATGTCGGTCGTCGTCTGTTCGAGCATCGACAGGGCCCGCTGGATCTCCCAGTTGTCGTTGATCAACAGCGCGTGCTGCAGGCGGATGAGGGCGGTGAACATGCCCGACGTTTCCTGCGGATGCACGTCGCTGCCGGTGAGCAGATCGGGATCGGCGCCCGAGGTCGCGCTGGAGCGGCTTTCCTGGCCCGGCGCCACCAGGCCCAAATCGATCGCGGCGGTGCTGCCGTTGAGCCGCGTCACGGTAAGGCGGCCGGGGCCCACGCTGTCGTCGACCAGCTCGATGCCGTTTCCGAACAACGCGAGCCGGGCCACGAGCGGGACTCCGAGCAACGGATCGTTGTTGATCGGATTGTCGTTGATCCGTTGGATCACGTCCCCAATGGTCTTGGCGCCCTGGACGTTGATTTCGAACGTCACGCCGTCGTTGCGGGTGATGGAGAAATCGGCCCCATCCTCCGTCCCGCCGACCGTCGACGCCGACACCGGCGAGACGGTCCCGGTTCCGTTGTTCGACCGGTCGTCGGTCGGATCGAGTCGGGCCGTGAAGTCCTGCGCCAGTGCGCCACCGCTATTGATCATCGCAAGGACCTGATTGGCGGTGGTCACGCCGGATCGCACGTAGACGTCGATCACGCGATTGCCGGGGTCATAGTCGACGCGCTCCGGCTCCGCCCCGGCGACCGCTTTGAGATTGACGGCGAATCCGTCCCAATCGGGCCCCGGATTGCGGGCCTCGACGACGAGATCGTTGTTCGTGCCCGGCGGGCGGATTTTCGCCTGGGCGGTGTTGCCGGGCCCCTCGTAGTCGCCCACGCCGCGGCCATAGTTGAGCTGCTCCAGCGGCGTGCCGGTGTCGAACGTGCGGATTCCCAACTGGCTTGCCGTGACGCCGCCGTTCTCCCCGATCGAAAAGTCGGCCCCGCTCAGCCGCGTCCGCACGTCGATCCCGGTGCCCGCCTGGTTGATCGCGGCCAGCACGCCGATCTCGGAAACGTTGAGGGCATTGACCAGATCCTCGACCGTTTCGGCCTCGGAAAGATCGATCGTCCGCGAGTTAGGGCCGTTGACGATTTGGAGTCCGTGGGCGAGGTCGAGGTCGCTGCCGTCGCCGTCATGGGTGAGTGCGTCGGGAGTGCCGGCGACCGAGATCGGCCCCTCGCCGCCGCGCTGGTCGTCGAGCGGGTCCAGGGTGGCCGTAAACGGCATGGCCGCCTTGTCGAGCTGGTGGGCCTGGTTGACGGCCTCGATGACCTGCCGGGCCGTCGAGACGTTGTTCCTCACATAGATGGTAAGCGTCTTCGCCCCGGAATCGTAGATCGCTTTCTCTTGGCCCGCCTGCACGCTGCCGTCGTCGACGACGGAGACCGTTACGCCGTTGAGATCGATTCCATGGTGATCGGCTTGAAGGACGATGTCGTTGTCGGGATCCGCCGGGCGAAGGACGGTGCGGGCCCGCGATCCGAGAACGTCGCTCAGGAGCGTGGTGGGGCGGACCGCCGGGTCCAGATCGGTACCGACCACCTTCGGTCCACTCGACTGTCCCCTGGGGACAAGGATGCCGAGTTCCAGGGCCGTCGTTCCACCGACGTCCTCGATCGCGAGATTCCCGCCGGCGGCCTCGATGATCAAGCCCCGCGCGCCGATTTCCACGTCGAGGGTGTTCCCGTCCGGGGGACTGGCGCGGATCAACCGGGCGATGTCGCCGATGGTTTCGGCCTTGCTCAAGTCGATGACGCGGCTGTTCTGGCCGTCAAAAACTTCGATGCTGCCGCGGCTGATCCCCTGGCCGTGCCGGAGGTCGGCCAAGCGGGTGTTGAAGGCGAGGACGGGGCGCAGATCGACCGTTCCCCGGACGGCCTCGGAGAGGGCGCCGAACACCTCGTTGCCCTGGAGATTGGTGTCGAAGAGCAAGTCGACGTTGCCGAAGCTGACGAGGCGA
>CAYTJV010000248.1:0-10776 GCA_964438165.1 uncultured Planctomycetaceae bacterium
TTTCCACCGGCACGGGGCCGGTGGGGAAGACGACAACCGTCAACGTCCAAACTTGGCGGCCAGTGGGCGGAAGACCGTTCGGCGCTACCCACGGGCAAGCTGGCAGCTTGCTCTACGATCCTCAGACGCCGAAGTTGTCCCAGCGGTCGAGACGCTCGCGGCCGATTGCCCCGGCGCGATTGGCCGCCGGCGACGGGGCGTCCCCGAGCAGCTCTTCGAGCATGCCTTCGGCCTCGCTGGTGATGTGCGAGATGCGGAGGAGCCACTCCGACTGGATCGTGCCCATGCCGTCGAAGACTTCCGCCGGGAAGCAGGTGAGGATGCTGGCGGCGATTTTCGCGTTCAGATCGGGGTTCGGGCTGACCGGCTCGAGCCACTCGCGAAACGCCGCCCGGAGCGACGCCAGCACCATCGGCCAGGCGAATCGCCCGCCTTCCTGCTGTCGCTGCTGGGCGAAGTCGTCGGCGAAGTCGCCGGCCCGATCGGGATCCACCGCGAACTCGCGCACGTCGTACTCCGCGGCGAGGTGGCCGACGAGCACGTCGGTCCAGCGCTCGGTGCGGCGGCGGAGCGAGTCCAGACGCATGGCCTCTTCGGCCGTCAGCCCGGAGCGGCCGACGAGAATCGTCAGAACCCGATGGCGGGCCTCGATCTGTCCGATGAGCACGCTGCGTGCGACCGGCTCCATCTGATCGGCGCCGTGCGTCCGGTCATACGCGCACATGGCGGCCGACCATACCCGGGTGAGCACCTCGCCGGCGAGGATCTCTTCCAGGATGCCGCGGAAGGCCCGGTGCTCGGGCGAGTTTGGCGTCAGGCCGCCGGAGTGGATCGTCGTGGTCAGTTTCTTGAGCCCGCGGCCCCAGCGGTCCAGCCGGCTCTTCGAGGCCACCCAGTAGGCTTCCACATTTTCTTCGGAGATATCGCGGGCAGCGCGCAGCAGGACCGGTGTGTGTACCGCGACCACGGCTGCCAGGTCGATGAGTTCTCGCGTGTGCATAGAGCGAAGCTGAAGTTGGAGAAAACGGGCCCACGGGCCTGTGACCCGTGGACCCGGCCTCGTCCTCTGTTCCGAGGAGTCTGTGACGCGATGAGGGAGCAAACCCGGTGCCATCGCGGGAGCGGGCCCTTGTGCATCGGCTTACGCAGCCAGGTAAGTCTCTTGGGGAAGGCAAGTTGCGGCGAAGCCGCAAAGGCGACTCCGCGCTTCATCGCTCGCCGCACGTTGCGTTTCGGCAACAACCGCGGTTGACATGAAACCACCGCGTGTTGCGAAGCGGTGATCACGCCCCGTAAGCGCCGAACTCCTGGATGGCGTCGAACATCGCCAGCACGTTTTCCAGCGGCGTTTCTTCGAGGATCCAGTCGTGGCTGGCCCCGGCCACGTAGCCGCCGCCGGGCTTCATGATTTCGAGGACCTCGCGGGTCTGTCGGCGGACCGACTCGGGCGTGCCGTCGATCAACACGTGCTGCGAGTCGATCGCGCCGTTGAGGAGGATCGTGCCGCCGAACTCGGCCTTCAGACGCCGCAGGTCCATGCCGGCGCAGGAAGGTTGAACGGCGTGCAGGCCGTCGAGCCCGATCTCGATCATCGCCGGAATCAGGTCGTAGAACCCGCCGCAGCAATGGAGCATCACCTTGAGGCGGTATTGATGGCCCAGATCGGTCAGCCGCGCCAGATGCGGCAACAAGAACCGCCGAAACATCGACTCGCGCAGCAGGGGCCCGGTCTGGCTGCCGAAATCGTTGCCGATGAAGAAGATGTCGATTGCCTCGGCGGCCGCGTCGAAAATCCGCTGGCTGACCGCGGCGTAGTAGTCGGCCAAGTGCTCAAGGACGGCGTCGACCCACGCCGGGGCGTCGTACATCTGGTAGTAGGCGTTCTCCATGCCGACCAGGTCGATCAGGTCGTGCCAGAACGGCGACCAGTCGCCGCCAAGGATCGCCCAGCGGCCTCCGTAGGCTTCCGCCTCGGCGCGGATGTGGGAGACGTCCATCGAGGCGGGGTCGGGCCAGGGGTAGTCGTGGACCTCGCCGAGCGTCGCCCCGGCCAAGGGGTGCGACATCGGCTGCCCATAGCCCAGCCCGCGACGCTCGATCCCAAACACCGTTCGCGCGACCGCGCCGGCCGAAAGCGGAACTTCCGGCCCGGCATAGCGGGCGACCACGCGACGGAAATCGTCGCCCAGGCGCAGCCGAAGCCCGTCGTCATCGACCCCCAGGGTCCGCTTGGCGTTGGCCCAGAACTCGGTCGAAGCCCCGCACCAGGCGGGCACGCGGTCGGGCTCCTGATGGGCAAATGCGGTCAGCACGCGCTCGCGGGGTGTCATGCTTTCTCCTTCTCCGGGATCGCCAGCAGGGCCCGCAGCAACTCGATGCCCACGTGGCAGACCAGGAATCCCAGGTACGCCAGGAGCGGACAGGCAGCCGCAAGCATCAACAGCATGGCGGCCGTAGCGGCGGCAAGTTGAGCGGGCGACTGCGACAGGGCCTTGAGATCTCCTTGGCCGAGCCCACCGGGCCCGAAGGTGAGCATCGCACTCTCGCCGATCGAGGGCACGGCGAGCAGGAGGATCGCGTAAAGCAGCAAGCATCCTCCCCAGAGCACCCCGACGCCGAAGACCACCGGCACGGCCCGCACGCCCAGCTTCACCATGAACGACAGGATGCCGATCGCCTCCTCGCCTGCCGTGGCCTCGGCCGTCACGGTCAAGCGGAGCGACTCGGGGTTGAGGGCCACGACGGCCAGGTATTCGAGAAGAATGAAGGCGATGACCGCCCAGAAGATCCAACCGAAGTCCTGGGTGGCGACGGCAAAGACTGTCCACCCCACCAGCGCCAGCAGGCTGCCGACAAAGCTCAACAGGGCACAGCAATCGAGAAACACCGGCGAGGGCATGCGGCTGACGGTCGCCCGGTCGAGCCGCTCCAGGACCCCGGCGATCCGCCGCGCGGCGTACTGGAGCACCGCCAACACGGCCACCGCGCCGAAGCCGAAAAGGATCGCCCAGAGCGAGCGGTGCATCACGCCCAAGGCCAACTGGGTCCCGAGCAGCAGCGCCATCGCGGCGTAAAGCGCGTAGTGTCCCACCGTGGCGAACAGGGCCGCCGTGGAGCGGACGAACTCGGCGTTGAACACCGTCCGGGCCGTTTCCAGGATCGCATCGAACAAGTGCCGGGAACTTCCCTCGCGGGCACGCTCGAACGCCGAGGCCGAGCTTTCAAAAGTCGACCGGGCCGGCCGAGCCGGGGCGAGGTCGCTCGCCGGCGGCGCCGCTGGCGTGGGCGGCTCGGCAACCTTCGCCGGCTCGGGGCGTCCCGCCACCGCGTCGTTTTTCAGCGATGGCGCGGAGCCTAAAACATCCTCCTTGGCAGCGGGGGAGGCGTCCTGATCGAAAAGTCCTTTGACGCGCCGGGCGGGAACCCATTGCTCCATCCCCTCCCGCCACACCAACTCCTCGGCCGCCAATTCCCCGTGGTCGGCAAGCTGCTTGAGCTCGGCCGCCGAGACGGGCCCGAAACGCTTCGATCCGCGGGTGTAGAACCATTCGGTCGGCGGCATGGCTTCTCGGGTACCCCTCATGCGATGTATATCGATCTAGTCCACCGGGGCACTGCAAGCGGCCGGGATGTCCGTTCGTAGTCCCGCCTTTAGGCGGTATCCGCCGCGGACTACCGGCTGAAGCCGGCACTACGAACGTGGGTCAGGGATGCATTATATCGCGCCGCGGTTCGGCCCACGATGGTTTGCCGCCACTATCCCCTGTCCGGCGCGGCGATTATCATAGGGGACTTGCAACTTGTACTGATGTGCGTAGGTCAGGCTTTCCAGCCTGACATTTTGGGCTTCCCGTCAGGCTGGAAAGCCTGACCTACGCGATCCGTCCGAAGGAGATTATGCGATGGCTGCTTATCACGTCCCCACGCTAACCAAGCCTCCAAAAGTCAATAAGAAGCAAGTCCTGCTCGTGGCCAACGGCGATTTGCGCCTCTCGGCCAACCAGCAATGCTGGCCGGCGCAGAAGGAAATGGAAGACGCGCTCTCGCGTGCGGTGGCCGACGCCGGCTACGAGCTCGTCCGGGCCCATCCCTTCAAGGAGGACGAGCAGCACGGGTTCATCAGCTCGCAGAAGGAGGGGATGTGCGTTTTTGCGGGCATCGATCCTTCGGCCCCCTTGATCGTCGCCGAGGCCGTTTGGCAATTCTCCCATCACGTGCTGTCCGGGCTGTTGAGCCACAAGGGGTCGATCCTCACCGTGGCGAATTGGTCGGGCACCTGGCCGGGACTGGTCGGCATGTTGAACCTCAACGGCTCGCTGACCAAGGCCGGCAAGAAGTACTCGACCCTCTGGGCCGAGGATTTCGCCGACGCCGGCTTCCGCGAGCTGTTGGACAAGTGGCTCAGCAAAGGCGAGGTCCGGCACAAGACCAAGCACGTGGTTCCGCTAAAGAAAGTGAAGATCCCCTCGGCCGAGCGCCGCCTGGGCGAGGCCCTGGCCACCCAACTCCATCGCCAGAAGGCGATCATGGGCATCTTCGATGAGGGGTGCATGGGCATGTACAACGCCATCATCCCCGATGAATTGCTCAACCCGATGGGCGTGTACAAGGAGCGCCTCAGCCAGTCGGCCCTTTACTACGAGACCACGCAGGTGAGCGACGACGAGGCTCGGGCCGTCAAGCAGTGGATGGCCGATCAGGGCATGACGTTCGTCTTCGGGCCCGATCCTCAGAAGGACCTCACCGAGGAGCAGATCCTCACCCAGTGCAAGATGTACATTGCCGCCCTGCGGATCGCCGACGATTTCGGCTGCCACACCATCGGCATTCAGTACCAGTTGGGACTCAAGGACCTCCTGCCGGCCAGCGACCTGGTGGAAGGAACGCTCAACAACAGCGACCGCCCGCCGGTCACCAGCCGCGACGGCAAGCGCATCCTCTACGAAGGCCAGCCGCTGCCGCACTTCAACGAGGTCGACGAGTGCGCCGGGCTGGACGGCCTGATGACCTATCGCATCCATACCTGCATGGGACAGCCGGTTGAGAACACGCTGCACGACGTGCGCTGGGGCGACATCGACCGCTCGGGCACGGTGCCGGACTACGTGTGGGTGTTCCTCATCAGCGGCTCCGCCCCGCCCGCCCATTTCATCGGCGGCTGGCAGGGCGCCTCCAGCGAGCGCCAGCCGGCGATGTACTTCCGCCTCGGCGGCGGCACGCTCAAGGGGATCTCCAAGCCGGGCGAGATCGTCTGGTCGCGGATCTACGTCGAGAAAGGCAGCGTCAAGATGGACCTCGGCCGAGGAGGCGTGGTCGAGCTGCCCAAGGAAGAGACCGAGCGCCGCTGGAACGAGACCACCCCGCCGTGGCCGATCATGCACGCTGTCTTGTACGGCGTCTCGCGCGACCAGATGATGGCCAAGCACAAGGCCAACCACATCCAAGTGGTCTACGCCAACAGCCCCAAAGAGGCCGACGCCGCGCTGCTGGCCAAGGCCGCCATGGCCGACGCCATGGGCATGGAAGTCTCGCTCTGCGGCACGCGGAAGAACGGGAAGACGTGGGATTGAACACTCTCTTCACTTCTTCGGCCACCTCAAGTGTTTGTGCAAGAACTCATACGTCCCCACGCCGTGGATGCAGTGCGGGCCGTTGAAGTACTCGATTTCGGTCTTGTCGGCCCGGCCTAAGTTGGCGTAGAGCCAGCGGACCTTGGCGTACTCGTAGGAGACCCAGGAGTCGAGGCCCACGCCGTCGTGGTGGCCGCGCTCGACCATGAAGGGCCGCGGGAAAATGAGGTACGCCATCTCGGCGTAGTTGAACGTGCTGCCCAGGTCGAACTCGAAGATCTCCCACTCGCCGGTGAACATGTAGCTGGCGTTGAATTCGAGGCTGGTGATCTTGCGGACCCAGTCGTTGAAGTCACCCGAGCAGATCGAGAGGCAATAGCCCGGCAACAGGGCCGGCAGCCGCATCGCCGACTTGCCGCCGTAGCTCAGGCCATAAAAAGCGATCCGCGACTGGTCGACCTGCGGCAGGCCGCCGAGCCAGTTGAGGATCTGCTCGTGCTGCCGGGCGATGATCGAGAAGAGCGACATGCCCAATGGGTTGGCCTTGCGTTGCAGGAGCCGGAAGCGGTCGCCGCCGCGGTAGAGATTGTACGGGGCGAAGGTCACAAACCCCTGCTCGGCCAGCTCGGCGGCAAAGGCTTTGTAGTACTTGAAGCCGTCGCCCTTCGTTTCGACCACGTCGCGCGGCACGCCTTCCAGCCCGTGCTGGCAGACCACGACCGGCCGCTTTTCGCCCGGCTTGATATCCTTCGGCAGACAAAGAATGCCCCAGGCGTGCAGCTCGCCAAACACGTCGAGCACCACCTCGTAGCCGGTCCACTTAGGCTCGTCGTACACCTTGCGGCTCTTGGGGCTCGGCGGCACGAGGGGATCGTTCAGCTCGCCGATCGCCTCATTCCAGAACAGCGAGCGGTACTTCTTGGCCCCCTCGATGAACGCCTCGGGGCCTTTGCCGTAGACCTTGTTCAAGAAGAACTCGTCCCGCACGCGATCGCTGTACCGCTGAAGCCGCTGGAGGAAGTTGGTCAGTTCGTCCACTTGCCGCTTTTGTCGGGCGAGCGGATCAACGCTTTTCCGGGCATCAACGGGTGGGGTGGGGTTGAGCGACAACTGCGGTATCCCGTGAAGAAAAGCGCAGAGAGCCTTCAATGCCCCTTCGGACCCGGGGGCAGTCACGACCTCCTCCGGGAGCCCGTGGCTGCCAAGTCTGACTGGCGCCCAGATATACTTGGCGTACGCCCTCGCGAGTTGCTGAACCCGGCGGTGTTCCGCCGAAACGCCGAGCCGGTCAGCGGTGGCGAGTTTGCCTAAGGCCGCGCCTCCGGCCCGCCCGGCCGGTACGGGCGGCGGGCCGTCGACCTTTGGCGAGGGACTGCGCTCGATGATCAGGCCCCGAGGCGCGACGAGCGAGGCAATCTCGGCATCGCCGAATTCCTTGAGCAGACACCAGACATTGCGATAGATCGGCTCCTGCCATAGCCCCTGCCGATTGTTAAAGTAGCCGCTCACCATACACCCGCTGATCCGTTGGTCCACTGCCGCGGAGTAAAACGCGATCGGGCCTCCCTCGCCGTAGCCTGCGACGCCGATCCGGGTGTCCTTGTCCGCCGTCCGCTCCAGCCAATCGACCGCCGCCAACACTTTCTGGACCTCGAAGCCGATGACATGCCGGCCGAGTTCGTACGCCTGTCGGTAGATCCACTCACGGTGCGGCTGATTCGTCATGCGGATCTGCGGGTTCCCGGAGAAATCGCAGGCGCGGTTGATCAGCAGTGGGACCACCACGCGAAAGCCGTTTTCGGCCAATCGCCGGGCGAAATGCGACTGTGCCGGAATTCCCGGTGCGAGGCCGACAAGTTGTTCCGGCGTCTGATCGGCGTCGGGAATCGCCACCACGTGGCCGCGCGCCTTGCCGTTCGGTTCCAGCAAGAGTCCCTCGCCCGTCACGCCATCGAGCACGGTCCAGCGGACCTGCCACACGCGATACGTCTCGGTTTCGGCAACTAAGGCCGGATTGTTCTCGTCGCCGTACCGATCCATGACTACCGGCACGCGCGGATCGACCACGCCGATGAGTTTCTTGAAACGCTGTCGGTTCGGCTCGACCGATTTGGCGTAGGCCTCAGGCGAGGAAAAGTCGCGCTTCCAGTATTTCGCGCGCTCGGCGATCGATTCGGCGGTTTTCCGGTCCAGGAACCGATGGGCCTCGTCGACGACCCTCACGGCGATGTCGTCGCTCCAATCCAACGCCGCGGTTCCCGGCAGCGGCTGGGGCTTCACCGGCTCCGCGCCCAGCGCGACACCGAGCGATCCGAAAATCGTGGTTACGGCCAACAGCAAGAGGCATCGCATGATCGACTCCTTTTCTGACAAAGCCTCACGCCAAGGCGCCAAGTCGCAAAGAACCTTGGCGTCTTTGCGCCTTGGCGTGAGACATTCCGCATCGGACGCTGGCCGTATTGTAGCCAATCGCATGGCGGAGGTGGAGCGACGGAAGAGATTAACCACGGAGGACACAAAGGAGCACGGAGGAAGATCGGCCGTCAATCCTCCGTGTACCTCCGCGTCCTCCGTGCTTCAATAGGGGGCTCTTGACTCTCAGAAAAGCAATGTCGTCATCCTCCCACCGAGCCGGGCCGTGTCGGCCCGGAAATGCCGGGGCGACACGCCCCGGCTCTGACTTGCTCAAAGGACATCACTTCTCTGCGAGTCAGCAAACCGAGGCCGAGTTACCTCCCTCGACCTGCCCGTTGCCGCAGAGGAAATTGTGGATATCGAGGGCGGCGGCTTTGCCGGCGCCCATGGCGAGGATCACGGTGGCGCTGCCGGTGACGATGTCGCCGCCGGCCCAGACGCCCTGTCGAGTCGTGCGGCCCGTCTCGTTGGCGATGATGTAGCCCCGCCGGTTCAGGCCGAGATCCTTGGTCTGCTGCGTCAGGACCGGATTTGCCCCGGAGCCGATGGCCACGATCGCCAGGTCGGTTTCGAGCACGAACTCGGCGCCCGGCTTGGGCATGGGGCGGCGGCGGCCCGAAGCGTCGGGCTCGCCTAGCTCCATCTCCTGGCAGCGGACCTGGCGGACCATGCCCCGCTCATCGCCGAGATATTCCAGGGGCGCGCAGAGCAGCTTGAAGATGATCCCCTCTTGTTCGGCGTGATGGACCTCTTCGGTCCGGGCGGGCATTTCCTCGCGCGAGCGGCGGTAGAGAATGTAGACGTTTTCGGCTCCGAGGCGGCGCGCAGTGCGGGCGGAATCCATGGCCACGTTCCCCCCGCCCACCACGCACACGTTCCGCCCGCGCACCACCGGCGTGCCGTACTCCGGGAAGGCGTAGGCCTTCATCAAGTTCGATCGCGTGAGATACTCGTTGGCCGAGTAGACGCCGCCGAGATTCTCGCCGGGAACGCCCATGAAGGTGGGCAGCCCGGCGCCGACGCCGACGAATACGGCCTGGAAGCCTTCTTCCTCCAAGAGCTCATCGACGGTGATCGACTTGCCGATGACCTGGTTGAGCTCGATCGAGACGCCGAGGCGGCGGAGGTAATCGACCTCTTTTTCGACGATTTCCTTGGGCAGCCGGAACTCCGGGATGCCGTACATCAACACCCCGCCGGGCTTGTGGAAGGCCTCGAAAACCGTGACCTCGTGGCCCAGGAGGATCAAGTCGCCGGCCACGGTGAGCCCGGCCGGGCCCGCGCCCACCACGGCCACCTTTTTCCCGGTCGCGGCGGCCTTGGCCGGCAGGCTAATGAGGTTGTTTTCGCGCTCGTAGTCGGCGGCGAACCGCTCCAGGCGGCCGATCGCCGCCGGCTCGCCCTTCTTGCCCAGGATGCACCGCTCCTCGCACTGCGTTTCCTGCGGGCAAACGCGGCCGCAGACCGCGGGCAGGCAATTCGTTTGCTTGATCTTCTGCGCCGCCTCGGCGAATTTCCCCTCGGCAATCAGGCGCAGGAACGCGGGAATGTCGACGTTGACCGGGCAGCCCTCCATGCAGAACGGCTTCTTGCACTGCAAGCAGCGCTCCGCCTCCTCCTGGGCCTGCTCGGGCGTATAGCCCAGGGGAACCTCTTTGAAATTCGCGATGCGGACGCCCGGATCCTGCTCCGGCATCGGAACGCGGGTCTTGCGACGTGCGGGCTTAGAACCTGCCCCCAAGACTTCCGAAGTCTTCGAGACTTCAGAAGTCTCCGGCTGACGAACGCCTTGGGGTTGGGGTTTATTTTCACTCATGACGCTCTTTCCACTCCTTCACGTACCGATCCAACGAGCATGCCTCCTGATGGGCGTAGATCTTCTGCCGCGAGAGGAGCTGCTGCCAGTCGACGAGATGGCCGTCGAACTCGGGGCCGTCGGTGCAGGTGAAGCGGGTCTGGCCGCGCAGGTCAACGCGGCAGCCGCCGCACATCCCGGTCCCGTCGACCATCACCGTGTTCAGGCTCACCACCGTCTTGACGCCGAACGGCTCGGTGCAGGCCGCACAGGCCCTCATCATCACGGCCGGCCCGATGGCATACACACAGGCAATCCTATGTTCGGCGTCCTCCTGGAGCAATTCCTTGAGCGGCTCGGTCACCAGGCCCTTCCGGCCGGCGGTGCCGTCGTCGGTGGTGATGATGTGCTGGTGGCTCACCGAGCCGAGCCGGTCGGTCCAGAAGAGGAGGCTCTCGCTTCCGGCCCCCTGGATCGAAATGACGCGGCTGCCCAAGTCGAAGAAGGCCCGGGCCACGTTCGGGTTAGGCTGGCCCTGCTGACCAGGCCCGGTCACGGCTGCCGAGCCGGCAGCCGGGCGAGCGGTGCCGGCCGGGACGCCGGTGTGCGTTGCCTGGGTCGGCGGTGCGTTGCCGCCGGTCGCATAGGCGACCGTCCACGTCGAGGTTCCTGGTGTCTGGCCGCTGGTGGGCCCGTCGGCGACGGAGGCGACCACGTCGAACGTCGTCTGCAGCAGCCCGCGCAGCAGATCGGCGCTCGCCGGGTGGTCCTCGGCCAGCAGGACTCGAGCTCGGGCCGGTGCGTTGACGCGTTCGTTCATTGCGAGGCCGATGCTAACGGCCCGGCCCGGTCGCGACCAGCGGGTAAACACTTCCTGCGATCGTCGGAAAGCACGTGACGATCCGGGAAAAACTACTGCCCGCCGGCTGCGGGAACTACTGGCACCAGGCACCAGGCGATGACGCCGGCCAGCTCCAGGCGCACAAAATTTCGCAG
>CAYTJV010000249.1:0-10751 GCA_964438165.1 uncultured Planctomycetaceae bacterium
TTCTACTTGGGCTACGAGATGGCCAAGGCCGTGACGGCGCTGACTCTGGGCAAGAACTACCGCCAAGACGAGGCGCTCGATTGGGGCATGCTCACGCTGAGAGAACTGACCCGGCTGGAACGCCGAGCGCTGCGTACGGCGCGCCGTCGTCAGGAAGAAGGCTGCTCGGACGAAAGCGAATGACCATGCCTCACCCCTTGCCCGTGGTCGAGGAGTTGACCCCCCTTCCCGAGCCGGAAGCGGTCTTTGTGCGATTGGCCGGCTGGCCGCATTGTCTGTTCCTCGACAGTGCCATGCAGGATCCGATGCTCGGCCGTTATTCGTTCTTGGCGGCGGATCCGTTCGATTACGTCGAATGCTCCGGCGACGGGACTGATCCTCTCTTTCTTCTCGCCCAACGCCTGGCCCAATTCCCGGCCGACACACTGGCAGGGCTGCCGCCGTTCCAGGGCGGGGCGGCGGGGCTGTTGAGCTATGACTTGGGCCGGCACTTGGAGAAGCTGCCGCGGCCGGCCTACGATGAGTTTCAGGTTCCCGTGTTGGCGATCGGCCTCTACGACGTCGTGATTGCCTGGGACCACCTGGATCGGCGTGCATGGATTGTCTCGCAGGGCTTTCCCGAGGTGGAGCCGGCCGCCAGACGTCGCCGCGCCAACGAGCGGCTCGACGAGGTCCGCTCGTGGATCACCGGCACGGCGCCCGACCGAACCGCCGGCAACGCAACTCCTCGACGCGCACCGCTTCGCGCCGAGCAACTCGCCCCGCAATTCGCAGTCGGGGCGCCGGGCGGGTTGACGAGTAGCTTCTCCGAACCAGCGTACCTCGATGCGGTGGGGCGGGCGATCGAGTACGTCTACGCCGGCGACGTATTCCAAGTCAACCTGGCCCAACGGCTGCTCCACGCCGCGCACGTCGACTCGGTCACGTTGTACCGGCGTTTGCGGGAGCGGAATCCCTCGCCTTTTGCCGGATACTTCGACCTGGGGGAATTCCAGATCGCCAGCGCATCGCCGGAGCGATTCCTGAGCCTCCGCGATCGTTCGGTCGAGGCGCGGCCGATCAAGGGCACGCGCCCGCGGTCCCCAAGTCCCGAGGCCGATCTTTTCGCCGGCGACGAGCTTCGCCAGAGCCAGAAGGACAGGGCGGAAAACGTGATGATCGTCGACCTCTTGCGCAACGATCTATCGCGCGTTTGCCGCCCGGAGAGCGTGTACGTGAGCGAGCTGTGCGGGCTGGAAGTGTACCGCTACGTGCAGCACCTGGTCTCGGTGGTGCGCGGCCGGCTTCGCGACGGCCAAGGGCCCGTCGACCTCATCCGGGCGGCGTTTCCCGGCGGATCGGTCACCGGCGCGCCCAAGGTGCGGGCGATGGAGATCATCGCCGAGCTGGAGCCGACCGCGCGCGGGCCGTACTGCGGGTCCCTCGGATATCTCGGCTTCGACGGCTCGCTCGACTTGAGCATCCTTATCCGCACCATCACCGCCGGCCGCGGCTGGTGGCAAGCCCCCGTCGGCGGCGGCATTGTCGCCCAGTCGGTTCCTCGGCAA
Organism: uncultured Planctomycetaceae bacterium; assembly: GCA_964438165.1. GTDB lineage: Bacteria > Planctomycetota > Planctomycetia > Pirellulales > Thermoguttaceae > CALFBP01. The sequence goes on from CAYTJV010000249.1 coordinate 1,548, forward strand.
GAATACCAGGAGACGTGGGACAAGGCCGCCGGGCTGCTCCGCGCCATGCAATGACTGTGCTCGTAATCGACAACTACGACAGCTTCGTGTTCAACCTGGCTCGGTACTTCGAGCGACTCGGCCAGCGCACCGAAGTCGTGCGCAACACGGCGATCGACGTGGCCGGCGTGAGGGCCATGGCCCCCGACGCCCTGGTGCTCTCGCCGGGACCGTGCGCGCCCTGGCAGGCCGGCTGCTCCTTGGATCTGGTGCGCGAGTTGCACGCCGGCTTGCCAATCCTGGGCGTCTGCCTGGGCCATCAGGCGATCGCGGAGGCCCTGGGGGCGCGGATCGTGCGTGCGGCGGAGCCGGTCCACGGCCGCACCTCGCAGGTCTTTCACAATGGTCGCGGCGTCTTCGCCGGACTGCCCAGCCCGCTAGTCGCCACGCGATACCATTCGCTGGTCGTCGACGAGGCTTCGCTCCCGCCGGTGCTGGAAGTCACGGCCCGAACCGAGGACGACACGGTCATGGCCCTTGAGCACCGCGAGCTGCCGGTCGTGGGGCTGCAATTCCACCCCGAGTCGGTGCTTACCGAGTATGGTTATCCGATCCTTGCCGCGTTCCTACGGCTGGCGCGACTGCCCGTGCCCGCCACGCTGCCCACTATCGCCGAGGAGCTGTGCACGTCTGAGAGAGAACGACAACCCGGGAGTTTCGTATTGTGATCCTGGAAGGAATCGTCACCACGCTCTGTGCGGACGGCAGCGCGAACATCGCGCCGATGGGCGCGGTGGTCGACGACGGCCAGCCGCGGTCCATCCGGCGCATGGAGCTGCGGCCCTACCAAGGGACGGCCACGCTGGCCAATCTGACGCGCACCGGGCAAGGCGTTTTTCACGTCACCGACGACGTGGAGCTGCTGGCCCGGGCCGCGCTCGATCGGCTCGATGTATTGCCGGAGCTTGTGCCGGCCCAGGCCGTCGAGGGCTGGATTCTGGCTGACGCCTGCCGCTGGTATGCCCTGCGCGTGGCGAGCATCGACGCTTCGGGCCCGCGAGCCAAGGTGGAAGCCGAAGTCGTGGCCGAAGGGCGGCTGCGGGATTTCTTTGGTCTAAACCGCGCGAAGCACGCGGTCGTGGAAGCGGCCATCTTGGCAACGCGGGTGGCGTGGATCTCGCCCGAGGAAATCCGCGACGCGATGGGCCGGCTGGCAGTGCTCGTCGAAAAGACGGGCGGGGCTGCGGAGCAAAGGGCCTTTGCGCTGCTGAGTGATTACGTGAATCGAGCGTTTAAGGAAAGGCCATGACCGAGCGCTTGGTACGCGTCGTCACTTCGAGCCGGCTGCATTTCGGAATGCTGTCGGTGAACCAGCCCGGCCAAAGACGTTATGGGGGCGTCGGCGCGATGGTCGATGCTCCCGGGCTGGAGGTCATCTTTCGCCCGGCGGAGCGGTTTGAGGCGGCGGGGCCGTTGGCCGACCGGGCCCTTCAGGCGGCCCGGCTCGTCGCCCGGTCGTTAGAGCCTATCCCAAAAACTTCCGAAGTCTCCAAGACTTCGGAAGTTTGCGCCGGTAAGGCTGGCGAGCCGCCGTGCCGAATTGAAATCCTCCGGGCGCCGCCGCTCCACGTCGGACTCGGCACGGGAACGCAGTTGGCGATGGCCGTGGCGGCCGGATTGAACGCCTGGCTTCAACGCCCGCCGATAGCCTCGGTCTCGGAGAGACCGAGCCACGTGACGGCGGATTGGCTGGCCCGCTGCGTCGGGCGCGGCCGGCGCTCGGCAATCGGGCTGTACGGATTCGCGCACGGAGGGCTGCTCTACGAATCGGGCAAGACCGACGAGGAGGAGATTGCTCCGCTGGGCGCGCGGGTCGAGCTTCCGCCCGCGTGGCGGTTCGTGCTCGTGCGCCCTCGCGATCTGCGAGGGCTTTGCGACGAGGCCGAGCGCGAAGCCTTCGCCGGTCTGCCGCCCGTGCCCGTGGAGCGGACCGAGATGCTTCGCCGGGAATCGCTCGATCGCTTGCTGCCGGCCGCGGCCGAGGGCCGGTTTGAGGAGTTCAGCGAGAGCCTCTACCGGTTCGGCCATGCGGCGGGGCTGAGCTTCGCCGCATGGCAAGGAGGCGCTTTTTCGGGGCAACGGCTGGCCGCGCTGGTGGATTGGATACGCGCGCGCGGCATCCGCGGGGTGGGCCAGACCTCCTGGGGCCCGACGCTATTTGCCGCCCTGCCCGACGAGTCGTCGGCCCAGGAGTTTCTCGCCCGTCTCCGTGCCCGCCCGGACGCCTGCGATCTCGAACTCACGTTGGCCGCAGCAGACAACCACGGCGCGCGGATTGAGGTGTGACCGAAGGGGTCGGGAGTCTTTTTCCATGTCGGCGAAAACCGCTTTCTCGCGTGGATAAGCCTGAACGCCGACATGGAAAAAGACTCCCGACCCCTTGGCTTCCACCTGAGTACCGAGTACCCTGTACTGAGTACGGCGTGCCGAGTACTGCGTAAGGAAATCGGGCAATCACGAAAGGACGAAAGCCCGAAAAAGGCAGGGAATGATGAATGCTTGCCGGTCACGCTCTATTGGCTCTTTCGGGTTTTCGTTCTTTCGTCTTTTCGTGATTCGTTTGCTCCTTGAGATGACTCCGGACCCGATCATGTTGCTTTGGTCTTGAAAAAGGGAACAAAACTGTATGATGCGGTTGCTGGAGGGATTGGCGTGCTTGCTGGCGGCAAGCTGCATTTGCCAGATGTGCCGGGCGGAGCCCGTGGTGCTGCGAGCGAAGGATTTCGAGGCCCGATTCGTCGGCGGCTCCCTCGTATCGCTCACGCAGCGCACGGGCCGCGTAATGGTCCGAGCCCCGAGCGAGCCGCGCGGTGCGGGGATCCACGCTCTGGACGGCAACCATTGGGCCACGTCTGCCAGCCGCTCCGACAGCAAGGCGGGGGCCGACGCCACGATCCGCCTGAGCAAGTTCACCGGCCTCGAAGGCGCCACAGCCGACATGACGTCCCGCCAGGAGTCTAGCAGCGGTGAGCTCACGCTGCGCCAGCGAGCCGTCTCGCCCTCCAAGGGCGTGTGGGGCGTGAGCTGGTCGATCGCCGACATCCCGCTGGAGTACGCCATCCTCGTGCCGGGTAATTCAGGACTTCGGCTGACTGCCGATTCTCCCGGCGGGCTGCACCAGTTCGACTATCCGATCGCGTGGGAGGCCCAATTGGTCGTCGTTGAAGGACCGGGATACGGGTTCTACGTCTGGGCCGACGACGTGAAGGGCCGATTCAAGCGTCTGACCGTCGAACGCCGAGCCAGCGGCTGGCGCCTGGGATTCATCACGATCAACAATGCCCCGTTCGACGAGCTCACCGCGTGCGAGTCGGTCGCCTGGCATGTGGGCGTGTTCGAGGGCGACTGGCGTGTGCCGGCGCGGCGCTACCGCGACTGGAGCGAGGCCCATTTCCATCCCACGCCTGTCGAGCGGCAGCAGCCGGGCTGGGTCAAAGACATCCGCGCGTGCGTCATCATGGGCTTGGATGTCCCGGTGCTGGAGGCATTGCCGCAGCGGCTCGATCCCAGGCAAACCTTGCTCTATCTGCCCGATTGGCGGCCGGCCGGCTACGATCGCGATTACCCGGAGTACGACAAAGTCGTGCCTCAGCTTGAGCCGTTTGTGAAGCGCGCCCACGGGCTCGGCTTCCGCGTGATGCTGCACGTGAACTACTTCGGGGTCGATCCGCTGAATCCGTTTTACAAGGAGTTCGAGCCCTACCAGGTCCGCGACCCGTTCGGCAAGCACGAGAAACAGTGGTGGCTTTGGACCGAGGCCGACCCGGTGATCAAGTTCGCCTACATTAACCCGGCCTTGAAGAAGTGGCGCGATCATTTCGTGGCGGCCATGGCGAAGCTCTGCCGGCGCTCTGGCACCGATGCCTTGCACCTCGACCAGACGCTTTGCATCTATAACGATCATAACGGCCTGATTGACGGCCTCACGATGATCGAAGGCAACGTGGCCCTCCACCGGCAGCTCCGCGAGGCGTTGCCGGACGTGGCTTTAAGCGGCGAGGGGCTCGACGAGGTCACCGGCCGCTACGAGGCCTTCGCGCAGCGGCACGTTTGGGGGCTGGACCACGCCCACGGTCGCTGGCATCGTCCTTGGCTCGAAGCGTCGCATCCGATCAGCTCCTACCTGCTGCGGCCGTACACGGTAATCTACGGATACCTGGGCTGCTCCCCGCCCGAGGACGATCAACTCTACGCCGCGTGGAGAGAGGCGTACGAGCACTGGGGTGTGATTCCCACCTTGAAGCCGTCCTTGGCTTCGCTTGCCAAGCCGACCGGGTTTGCCCGGCAGTTCTTCGACGAGGCGGCCTTCTGGCAGCGCAATCGCGTCCAGATCGATATGGATGCCCCCTGGCCCAGCAACATCGCGTTTCCCTTGCGCACCGCGGACGGCCAGCGGGCAGCACACACCACCGACGGGCGGTTGATGTGCGGCAAGGGCGAGATCAGCCGCGTGGTGAGCTGCGTCAATCAACTTGAAGGGACGGGCACAATTCCCGGCTGGCGGGCCTTCGACGCCAATCGCCTCTTGGGCCTCGATCCCGAGCGGTGGTATCCGTTCTTCACCGAGCCCCGCGATGCCACAGCGCTGCACGTTTGCGAGTTGCCCGAAGGGCTGATCGTCGAGGCCGTGGTCGAGACGCCCGATCTGGCCATGGTTCGCACGCGGAGTGCGGTGTCGGTCGTGGTCGATCTCGGGCGTGGGATCGAGCGGGCCGTGTGCGGCTCGCGGCCGTTTGAAGGCCGGGGTGTGGAAAGGCAGGGCCCCTTGGTCGATTCGGCCGACGGCGCCCATTTCCAAGGCGATTCGGGCGGATTGTCGGCCCACCCGCCGTGGAAGATCGCCGGCACCGGCGTGGCCTTCGCCCGCTACGAAATCGATCTGCCGGCCGAGGGTCAGATCGCGATCATCGCCGAGGTGGCGCTCGACTCGGGGGCCGTGGGCGCCGACAAGAGCGACGGGGTGACGTTCGTCGCCGTGGCCCGGCTCGGGGATCGCAAGATCGAAGCCCGATTGCACAACGCCACGGCCGAGCGACGGCCGTTGCGTCTGGAACTCACGCCGTTTGCCGGCAAGCGGGTGACGGTCGAGCTGTCGGTCGATCCCGGCCCGAAGCGCAACCCGAGTTTCGATTGGGCCCGCTGGTTCCGTCCGCGGATCGAGCGTCATGGCCAGTCGCAAGGCGCGCTGGCCCTGGCCGGGGGCAAGGCTTGGCGGCTGGCCCTTGGAGATTCCGGCCCGGTGGCGATTCGTTCGGCGGGGAAAGCCCAGCGCGTGGAAGCTCCGCTGCCGGGCACGGTCTTCTTTCTCGACAAGCAGCCCGAACTGGTGCGCGTGCCGCTGGACTTGGCGAAGCACCCGTGGCATCTGCTCCTGATTTCGGATTCCGGACAGGCGATCCCGAGTGCGCCGTTTGTCGGCGTGAGCCGTCAGCGGAACACCGTCGGCGGCGTGGCCCGTGAGGGTCTGTTCGCCCATCCGCCCAATCACGGCCGTGCGGTCGCGATCTTCCCCATGAGCCTGCCAACGGCGCCGGCCAAATTCCAGACGTGGGTCGGCATTCGCGATGGCTCGCGATCCGACGGCGTGGTCTTCCTTGTCGAGATCAACGGGCGCGAGGTCGCGCGGCGGCGGATAGTGCCCGGGAAGTGGGAATCGCTGACTGCCGATCTCACCCCCTGGGCGGGAAAGCCGGTGGTGCTGACGCTGGTGACCGATTCCGACGGCCCGTTCACCTGCGATTGGGCCGCCTGGGGCGAGCCGCGGGTCGAAGCGAAGTGACGTCACAAAGCCGCGACCGGCGGTCGCGCCGGAAGCACGCCCCAGCCCCGAAGGGGCGGAATGTGACAGCCCAGGGCAACGCCCTGGGGACGGAGTTCATCACGAAATCGGCAGCCCTGAAAGGGCGGGATAGCCATCCGGCGGAGCGTCGATCTCGCCCCTTCAGGGCTTCCGCGTTCGTCCCGATCCGCTTCCCCAGGGCGTTGCCCTGGGCTATCGTATTGCGCCCCTTCGGGGCTGAGAAGCCCGCCAGACACCGATTCGCCGGGAACAAAACCGGTATAAAGGCAAAAACGCTTAAGGGCCGATCTTTCACCTCCCCACTCCCGACCCCCTGGGCATTCTCCTTTCCAGCCTGACGAGAATGCGGTAAAGTCAGGCTGGAAAGCCCGACCTACACGCGACCTGCAAGGAGCATACCGATGAATACTCGCATTTCGAGACGCGATTGGTTGCGGGCCGCCGGAACCACGGGCCTGGCGGCGGGATTGGGTTCGCTGGTGGCTACGGGAGAGGTCCGTGCCGATCCGCCGGGCGGCGCGGCCTCGGCGGAGTCGGGCTCCGCGGCCGCCGGCGCGATGAAAGGGGGAACTCCTCCCGTCGCCGCGGCCACGGTGGTCGACGGAAAGATCATCCAGCCCCGTCGCGAGATCCCCTTGCTTCAGAAGACCGACGTGCTGGTCGTCGGCGGCGGGCCCGCCGGCGTGGCCGCGGCAATCGCTGCGCAGCGGGCCGGGGTCGACGTCACCCTGGTCGAGCGCTACGGCCACTTCGGCGGCCTCTGGACCGGCGGGCTGGTGCTCCTGGTGCTCGGGCACTGGGTCACCGGCCGGCGGCAGGTCTGCCAGGGCATCGGCGAAGAGATGATGCGCCGGCTGGAGAGCATGGACGGCGGGATCATCGGCCGCCGCCCGGGCGTCAATCCTACCGTCGATGCCGAGGCCCTCAAGTACCTCATGGTCGAAATGATCCAGGAGGCCAAGGTCCGCGTGTTCCTGCACTGCTGGGGCGTCGACGCGGTGATGGACGGCGAGCGAGTTGCCGGCGCGGTGTTCGAGAGCAAGTCGGGCAGGCAGGCGATCCTCGCCAAGGTGGTCGTCGACGCCACCGGAGACGGCGATCTGTTTGCGGCCGCCGGGGCCGAGTACGAGCACCGCCGATATCACGTCGGGCTAGTCCACCGGCTCGGCAATCTCGATAAGGTCGATGCTTCCAAGACAAGCTTGCAGACCAAGCCGAAGAACCTTGGCCACCCCACTCCGATTCCCGGCGTGAACTGGGTCAACATGCACGGGCCTGACGCCGACGGCATCGACGTGGCCGAAATGACGCGATTGGAGCTCAACCACCGCCGGCACATCTGGCAGAGCGTACAAAAGCTCCGACACACGCCCGGATATGAGAAGGTTTACCTGCTAGAGACCGCGCCGCAGTTGGGCGTGCGCATTACCCGGGTGCTCCGCGGCGTCCACACCGTGACCCGCCGCGACATCAGCGCCGCCACGAAGTATCCCGACGTGGTGGCCGTGGGCGGCAGCGAAAGCGGCCAGCACGGCGAGTGGCAGGTCCCTTACGGGGCGATCCTCCCGGTGAAGCTCGACGGGCTCCTGGCGGCCGGACGCTGCATCGCGGCCGAAGCCAAGATGGCCGACCTGGTGCGGCTGATCCCCAATTGCTTCGCCACCGGACACTCCGCCGGGGCTGCCGCCGCCGTGGCCGTCCAGCAAGGTTGCCGGCCTCGCGACGTGGAGATCGCCAAGGTCCAGCAGTTGCTCCGCCGGCAGGAGGCGTACCTGGGTTGAGCGGGCTCAGATGATCTTGCGTAACCGTGGGAGGGCGAGGCTCCTGCCGAGCCGCTCTTGAATCGGGCGCGCCGATGCGGTTGCACGGCTCGGCAGGAGCCTCGCCCTCCCGGAGTCATGAAACCTCACTTAGAGCAGATCGAAACCGAATCTCAGACGCCGGGCGAGAGCCGAGTGCGGGGCCGTGTCCGGCTGGCAGTCCGTTGCGGCGCATTGGTCACGGCGGTAATCGTCGTTTGGCTGCTCGCCTCGTACACTTGCACGGCGATGGCGATCGTAGCCCTCAGTCCATTCGTGGCCATTGGGTCGACGTTGGCCTCGCGGGCGATCGGTTGGACGACCCTCGTTGCCGCGCCTGTGCTGGTGATGGCGCTCGTGCGCCGGCGCTGGTTCTGCCGCTGGTTGTGCCCGACCGGTCTGCTTTCGGAGCAGGCGGGACGGATTGGGTCGGCTATGAAGTGCCGCGCCCCGGCCATGATGCCCGTCGGCCATTGGTTTGCGCTCATCACCTTCGCGGGGGCGATCCTCGGATATCCCGTGCTACTCTGGCTCGACCCCCTGGCCCTCCTGGCGAGCTTCCTCGGAACAGGGTGGAATGATCCGCTGGCTACGGCCACTCTGGCCTCGGCAGCCGGACTCTCGGCCGTGCTGGCCCTGAGCCTGATCGCGCCCGGACTGTGGTGCATGCGGATCTGCCCCTTGGGCGCGACCCAAGAATTGCTGACCATTCCCTCCCGGCTGGTTCGCAGCAAAAAGACGCGTGCGGCCAGATTTCCTGGTGGCAACTCCTCCGTGTGCCACTGCTTGCCCGCCGCGGAAGAGGTTTCTGCTCTTGGCAAACGCATTCCCGCGGCGGGCAAGCAGTGCCACACCGGCTGGCCTTTGGCCCGGCGTGCCGTGTTGGCTCTTGGGCTGGGGGCGGTCTGGGCATGGGCGGTGCGGCGGAGCCTGGCCGGGCCGTCGCCCGCGATCCGGCCGCCCGGCGCGATCGACGAAGCCCGCTTCCGCGGCGTCTGCGTGCGCTGCGGCAACTGCCTTCGCGCCTGCCCCACGAAGATCCTCCACGCCGATCTGGGCGAAAACGGGCTTTCCGGGCTGATGAGTCCCATCGTGCGATTCGACCCGGGCTATTGCCGCGAAGACTGCTGCCGCTGCGGCGACGTGTGTCCCAGCGGCGCCATCGCGCGGCTGACGCCGGCCGAAAAGAAAACGGCGCGCATGGGCCTGGCGAAGGTCGACAGCGGCCTCTGCCTCTTGAGCGACAACCACGAGTGCAGCATCTGCAAGAACTGCTGTCCCTACGAAGCGATCGCGACGGAATGGTCCGAGGAAGAATACGCGATGGTGCTCAAGATCGACCGGGATCGCTGCCCCGGGTGCGGCGCCTGCCAGGTCGCCTGCCCGACCTCGCCGGGCAAAGCCATCGTGGTCCACGTGTAGCGTTCATCCTCGTTCCCACGCTCTGCGTGGGAACGGACGGTTTGGCCGCTCTGCGGCCTGGCCGAACTGGACGCGGAGCGTCCCCAATTGGACGTTCCCACGCAGAGCGCTCAGTATTACCCACATATACGCACGTACATATTA
>CAYTJV010000250.1:0-10739 GCA_964438165.1 uncultured Planctomycetaceae bacterium
ACCCCCTATGTCGCAAGACCAGTTTCTCGACGTGATCGATCGCGATGAAGCGGAGCGGCGATTCCGCTCGGCAATCGAACTGCGGCCGCTCGGCGCGGAGGAGGTCTCGCTGGCCGACGCCCTCGGGCGCGTGCTGGCCGGGGACGTCGTGGCCCAGGTCGACGTTCCCGGGTTCGATCGATCGAATTACGACGGCTACGCGGTTCGGGCGGCCGACACGTACGGTGCCGGCGAAGAGCGGCCGCGCAGGCTCCGGCTCCTGCCCGAAGTCCTCGCCACCGGCGTGGTGCCGCGCACGAGCGTGGCTGCGGGGACCGCGGTAACGATCGCCACCGGCGGCATGCTCCCGCGCGGGGCCGACGCCGTGGCCATGGTCGAGCATAGCGACGTGGAAGGCGAAACGCTGCTGGTGCGCAAGGCGGTCGTGCCCGGCTTCGGCGTCTCGTTTGCCGGGACCGACATCGCCCGAGGCGAGACCGTTTTGCGGCGCGGCACGGCCCTGGGGAGCCGCGAGACGGGCGTGCTGGCGGCGATCGGGGTGAGCCGGGCGACGGTTTGGCGGCGGCCGCGGGTGGCGATCGTCTCGACCGGCGACGAGATCCTCGAGCCGGGCCAGCCGATGCGGCCCGGCATGGTCTACGACTCCAACGCCCGAATCCTGGCCGACGCCGTGCGCGAGCTGGGCGGCGAGCCGGTGGCCATGGGCATCGTCGCCGACGACGTTGAGGAGTTGCGCACGAAACTCCACCATGCCTTGGCCGCCTGCGACGTCGTGTTGCTCTCCGGCGGCACGAGCAAAGGGGCCGGTGACCTGTCGTACCGCGTGGTGAGCGAGCTGGGCGAGCCGGGCATTGTGGCCCACGGCGTGGCCCTGAAGCCGGGAAAGCCGATCTGCCTGGCCGCCAGTCGTGGCAAGGCCGTGGTGGTCCTGCCCGGCTTTCCCACCTCGGCGATCTTCACGTTCCACGAATTCGTGGCCCCGCTGATCCGGGCGCTGGGCGGCCGGCCCGTTGCCCAGCGATCCACGCGCCAGGCACGCCTCGCCGTCAAAGTCAATTCGGAGATCGGACGCACCGAGTACCTCTTAGTCGGCCTGGTCGAAGGCCCCGAGCTGCCGGCGGCGTATCCCATGGGCAAGGGCTCCGGCTCGGTGACGTCGTTCAGCCGCGCCGACGGGTTCGTGACCATCGGCCGGCACGAGGAAATCGTGGAAGCCGGCTCTGTCGTCGAAGTCCAACTCGTGACCGGCGAGTTCCGCATGGCCGATCTGGTGGTCATTGGAAGCCAATGCGTAGGCCTGGATTTCCTCCTCGGACAACTCCACGACCGGGGGTTTCACACGAAATTCATGGCGGTGGGCTCGGCGGGCGGGCTGCAAGCCGCCCTGCGCGGCGAGTGCGACTTGGCGGGGATGCACCTTCTGGACCCCAAGACCGGCCGCTACAATGAGCCGTACCTGACGCCCGAGCTGACCTTGATCCGCGGCTACGGCCGGCTGCAAGGGCTGGTGTTCCGGCCCGGCGATCCGCGTTTCGAGGGCCGCACGGCCGCGGAGGCCCTCCGGCAGGCCCTGGGCGATCCCGAGTGTGTGATGGTCAACCGGAACCAGGGAAGCGGCACGCGGATGCTCATCGACCGGCTGTTGGGCAGCGCGGAGCCGCCGGGATATCCGGTGCAGGCCGGCACGCACAACGCTGTCGCCGCCGCGGTGGCCCAAGGTCGTGCCGACTGGGGCGTTGCCATCGGGTGGGTCGCCCGCGCCAACGGCCTCGGGTTCCTGCCCCTGGAGGATGAACAGTACGATTTTGTCGTTCCCAACAGCCGTCGCGGTCGGCCGGCAGTCCAGGCCTTTTGCGATCTGCTCTCCGAGCCCGCGGTCCGCAAGCAACTTGCGGCGATGGGGTTCCGGATGAAGGATGAGGGAGAAGGGATGAAGGATGAGAGATGAAGGATGAAAGATGAAGGAACGCCACCGCCGACCCTGCGTCGGCGGGGCGATGATTGACAGCTACAACGACACTTGCCCCAACAACGACACTTGCCCCAACGCGCCGTTTTCTCGCTCTGCAACCGCCACCGCCGACCCTGCGTCGGCGGGGCGATGATTGACAGCTACGAGAGCTGCCCCAACGCGCCGTTTTCTCGCTCTGCAAAGGATGAGAGATGAAGGATGAAATCCTGAGGCGGGATTGCCCGCCGCTTCCTGAGCGGATCGACGACGTGGATGCGCTGGAAGACCTGCTCAGCCGGCCGACGCCCGAGGTGGTCGATACCATGCGCCGCCTCGAAGGCGATCTCATTGTGCTGGGGGTCGGCGGCAAGATTGGACCGAGCCTGGCCCGAATGGCGCGCCGGGCCAGCGACCTGGCGGGCGCGAGGCGGCGGATTATCGGCGTGGCGAGGTTCTCGTCTCCCAAGGTGCGCGACGGCCTGGAGGCACAGGGCATCGAGACGATCCCATGCGATCTCTTGGACCGCGCTGCCCTGAACGCGCTGCCCGAGGTCCCCAACGTCCTTTACCTGGCGGCGATGAAGTTCGGCTCGACCGGCCAGGAGGCGACCACCTGGGCCATGAACTGCTATCTGCCCGGCATGGTCTGCGAGAAGTTCCGCGCCAGCCGGATCGTGGCGTACTCGACGGGCAACGTCTACGCCATGGTCCCGCCGGAAAGCGGCGGCCCCACCGAGGAAGCCGTGCCCGGCCCGGTCGGCGACTACGCCATGAGCTGCCTGGGACGCGAGCGGATTTTTTCGTATTTCAGCCGCGCGATGGACATCCCGGTTGCCTTGCTGCGACTCAATTACGCCCACGAAATGCGCTACGGCGTGATGGTCGACCTGGCCCAACAGGTCCTTGCCGGGCGCGAGATCGACGTGACCATGGGCCATTTCAACGCCATCTGGCAAGGCGACTCCAATGCCATGACGCTGCGGGCACTGGATCACGCGGCCTCGCCGCCGCGGATTATCAACATTGCGGGCCTGGAAGTCCTCTCGGTGCGCCGCGTGGCCGAGCGGTTTGGCGAGCTGTTGGGCAAGCCGGTCGCGCTGGTCGGCACGGAAGCCGCCGACGCCCTCTTGAGCAACGGCCGGCTCGGCTGTGAACTGCTTGGGCATCCCCGAGTGACGATGGAGCAGATGATCGCGTGGATCGCCGACTGGCAGTCGCGCGGCGGCCCCACGCTCGGCAAGCCGACCCACTTTCAGACGCGGGACGGCAAGTTCTGACAAGGAGCCTTGATGCGATGCTGTCTTATCTTGAGCCGGCGATCCAGCAGATCTTGCAGCGGGGCGTGGTGATCCCGGCCAGCCCGCTGGCCCTGAACAGCCGGCGGCAGCTCGACGAGCGCCGCCAGCGGGCCCTGTGGCGCTACTATTCGGCGGCCGGGGTGGGCGGGGTTGCGGTGGCCGTACACACCACGCAATTCGCCATCCGCGATCCGAAGATCGGGCTTTTCCAGCCGATCTTGGCCTTGGCGGCCGACGAATTCTCGCGGATCGACGCGGCCCGGACGGAGCCGCTGGTGCGGATCGCCGGCGTGTGCGGACAGACCGAGCAGGCGGTCGCCGAGGCTACGTTGGCCCGCGAGCTCGGTTTCCACGCGGGACTGCTGAGCCTAAGTGCCCTGCGCAATGCCGACAACGACACGCTGCTGGCCCATTGCCGCGCGGTGGCCGAAGCGATCCCGTTGGTGGGGTTCTATCTCCAGCCGGCCGTGGGCGGGCGCGTTTTGCCCTACGGCTTCTGGCGGCGGTTCCTGGAGATCGAGAACGTCGCAGCGATCAAGATCGCCCCGTTCAATCGCTATCAGACGCTCGACGTGGTGCGCGCGGTCGCCGAGTCGGGCCGCGACGACGTGGCCCTCTACACCGGAAACGACGACAACATCGTGCTCGATCTCGTCACCACCTACGTATTCCCCGTCGGCGACCGGCTGGTCACGCGGCGCTTGGTCGGGGGCCTGTTGGGCCATTGGGCGGTGTGGACGCGCCGGGCCGTGGAACTGCTCGAGGACTGCCATGCTGCGGTCGAACTGGCCGCGGTCTCAAAGTATCTTCTGCATCGCGCCGTCGAGGTGACCGACGCCAACGCCGCGCTGTTCGACGCGGCCAATGGTTTCGCCGGCTGCATTGCCGGACTCCACGAAGTGCTCCGCCGTCAGGGACTCTTCGAGGGCGCCTGGTGCCTCGATCCCAACGAAACGCTCAGCCCCGGCCAAAGCGCGGAAATCGACCGCATCTATCGGATGTACCCGCACCTTGCCGACGACGAGTTCGTCGCCGAGCATCGCGACGAGTGGCTCAAGACATAGTTATCAGTCGGCCGTGAAGAGCACTTCGCCGCGGCCAAGGGCCACGAGGTCGCCGTGATAGAGGTCCACATCGCCGGCGAAAAGCGACGGCGGCACCGGATAGCCGAGGCGCACGAGCTCTTTGAGCAACATCGCGAGAAACACCGGCTGGAGGCGGCAGCCGTAGCGAAACGTGGGCAGCAGCGAGGGACGCTCGGCGCCGAACAGTCCGATCGTGCCGCGGCGCATGCCGGCGCCGGGGCGGATGCCGCACGGGCCGAAAACCAGGATCGTGCCGGCGATCATGTTGAAGCCCACGGCGTCGTCGGCCCCGCCGGCCGCGATCAGCCCCCGCCTCATGCTATGGCCGATTTCGTTGCCGGCCGGGCCGTCGACGAGGATCGTCCCGCCGGTCATGCCCCGCGGACTGCCGCGGTAGGCGGCGCCGACGAGGTGCCCGGCGCGGCCGCGCACGCGAATCCATCCGCCGTGCATCTGCCCGCCCAGCCAATCGCCAACGTCCCCCTCGATCGTGATCTGCCCGCCGGTCATTTCGCTCCCCACGTGGCGCCCGGCGTGGCCGAGCACGCGGATCTCGCCGTGGTCCATGCCGGCGCCGATCCAATGGACGCCGGACAAGTCGCCGCCCAGATCGATCCGCTCGTCCGCGGCGTCGCCGGAAACGCGGAAGAATTCCGCCAGCGGCGGCTTCCGGTTGCCGTGGACGACCTCCAACCGCTCGATCTCGCCGAGACTCTTGTCACGGAGCGCCGAAGGGATCAGTCCTTCGACCTCCACCGGCACGGTCGTTTGGGCTACGTATTCAAGGACAAGCGGCATGGGAGTCTCTCGCTGTGGCGAAAGGGTCGTAGGGCAAGCTGCCAGCTTGTCCCGGTGCTACCCACGGGCAAGCTGGCAGCTTGCCCTACGACCAGGAAATCCGTTTGATGTCAGGAACCATTTTTCCGCAGGTGTCTTCTCTCGACAAGGTCTGTTCGCGAAAATGGTTCCTGACACCTTTTTGCGGCTCGGAGTCTTGCGATGGCAGCCGGTGGGATTGTCCTCTGTGGAGGGAGCAGCCGGCGCATGGGCCGGCCGAAGCACTTGCTGCCCTTTGGGTCGGAGCGGATGCTCCAGCGCATCGTGCGGCTACTGGGCGAGGCGGTCAGTCCGGTGATCGTCGTCGCGGCTGCGGGCCAGGAGTTGCCGGAGCTGCCGCGCGATCTGCCGGTTCTGCAGGATCGCCGGCCGGATTGTGGTCCGCTGGAGGGGATCGCCGTGGGCTTGGCGCGACTCGGACACGAAGCCGATCTGTCCTTTGTCACCGCCTGCGACGCCCCCCTGCTGCGGCCTGCCTTCGTCCGCCGGTTGATCGAGCTCGTCGCGGGTTACGATATCGCCGTGCCGCACGTCGGTGGATACGATCATCCGCTCACGGCCGTTTACCGGACCACGGTGCTGCCCCACGCCGAATCGCTCCTAGCCGCCGGCCGCGTGCGGCCCGTATTCCTCTTCGATCAGGTCCGCACCCGGCGCATCACGGCCGACGAGTTGGCCGACGTGGACCCCGAGCTGGAAAGCCTGATGAACGTCAACAGCCCGGAGGATTACGCCGCGGCGCTGGAGAGGATGAAGGATGAAGGATGAAAGATGAAAGATGAAGGATGAAGGATGAAAGACGCTAAGAATGAGTGAGAGAGCTAGAAGACCGCATGAGTCGTTGGAGGTCTATCGGCTGGCGCATGCATTGGCATTGCGGGTGCATCGGTTGACGCTGAATCTCCCGAAGCACGAAATGTACGAGGAAGGGTCGCAGGCGCGCCGGTCGAGCAAGAGCGTTTCCTCGCAGATTGTCGAAGGCCACGCGCTGCGGTGCTACAAGGCCGAGTACCTTCACTATCTCTGGCGATCTTATGGCAGCGCGGAGGAGACCATTGAACACCTGCAATACCTCCTGGAGGCGGGTTCGGCGAAATCCCAGGCAACAGAGTGTACCGATCTGATTGCTCAATACGTCCTTCTCTGCCGCAAACTGTTCAACTACGTCGAGTCGGTTGAGAGGCACCACGACCCAACCCGTCCTCCCGATTCGCCCGATAACACCTGATCCCGTTGATCCTTCATCCCTCATCCTTCATCCTTCATCCTTCATCTCACTTCGAGCGAGCGCAGGAGCTCGATGCGGTCGAAGAGGGCTTCGCCGCCCATGGCGGTGGGGGCGATGCCGGTGAGGGTGAACGCTCCAAAGTCCTTCCAGAGGTCGCAGGTCACGATGGTCCATTCGGTTGGGGCTTGAGGAGCGACCTGGAGGGCGGCCCAGCCGGTGGTGTTCTTGCCGGCGTAGTAGCGGTGGATCGGCTTGTCGGCCGGCGGCCACTGGCCGTCGGCGGCCAGCTCGATCATCACGCCGTGCCCGCCGAGCGACTTCCAGGCAAAGCGAAAATAGCGGAACTCGCCCGGGCCGGGGTTCTCCGCAATGCGGTATTGCCAGCCCGGAATGCGGAGGTTCGATCGCTGCGGCGGGGCCATGCGAAGCGACGCCGTGCCGGAGAGCTTGTCGGCCGATTCCATGCGGGCCTTGCCGTTGCCTTCGTTGAGGATCTCGGCAAAGGCGCTGTCGTCCTCGAAGAGGCTGACTACCGGCGGCGGCACCGGCCCGAAGGCCTCGCGAATGTAGGCCACCAGATCGGCCACGTCCTGCGGCGTGACTTCCTTTTCGAGGTTTTCGGGCATCATCGAGTTGGTCGAGGCGGCCATCACGTCGATGTCTTTGCGGAGGATCACGTCGTCGACGGCGTTCTCTTTGCGGAGCGTCACGCTGGTGGCGGTTTCCACAGCCAAGACGCCGGTGAAGATCCGTCCGTCCTCGGTAATGACCGAGTATTGGTTGTAGCCGGCCGTGATCTGGTTGCTCGGCTCGAGCACGTCGGAGACGAGCATTTCGTCGGACCGCCGCGTGCTGGAAGAGAGGTCCGGCCCCACGACGAATCCCTTGCCCTGCACCTGGTGGCACTTGGAGCACTGCTTCTCGAAGACCTGCTTGCCGTGCTCGACGCTGCGCGGTTTGGCCAGCGCGGCGAGGTAGCGGGCCATGACCTCTTGCCGGTCCTTGCGGGCCGACTGCGCGCCGAGGATCGACTGGGCCCGCTGGCGGATTTGCGGGTTGGGGTTCTCCAGGAGCTGCACGCGGCGGATCGGCTCCAGGCTGGCGACGGGGATCTTGTTGGCGGCCAAGGCGTCGAGCAGACTCGGCAAACGATTCTGCCGGCTGAACACGGCGTCGATGGCCGCCGCCTGCACCTTGGGCGTGCTGCTCTGCCAAATGCCCAGCAGGAGCCCGGCCACCTGTGGATCATCGAGCGAGGCCACGGTGCGGATCGCCGCCAGTTGAATCTCCAAGGGCTGGCGCCAGTCGAGGAGCTTCGTCACCATCGGTTCGAGTTCCGCATACGGGCTTCCGCCCAAGAGGCCGATGGCGCCGAGCCGCTGTTCGACGCTCCGCGACTCGTCCAGCGCGAGCTTGGCGGCCGAGGCCAGGGCGACCTGCATCTCCGGCGACTTGCGGAGCTTCACGCGGCCGGCGACGGACAGGGCAAGCTCAGCGACTTGCGGGGCGGGATGGGCCAGCAAACTCCGCAACGCCAGTTGCCCAGAGCCGAGCTCGACCGACTGCGACTTGGTCCGCTTCAGCCCTTCCAGCAACCCGGAGAGTGCGGAAGTCTGAAGCGACGCCGCTTGACCTCCGGTGACTGCGGCGACGGCTTCCAGCACGCGGCCGAGCTCGGCGTCCCGGTGCCGGGCGCCGACGATGGAGGCCAGCGAAGGGACGAGCCAGCGGGCCTGGCCGGCCTGGGACACTCCGCGGAGGATCGACGCCAAGAGGTCCGCGGCCGATTCGGCCGACGAGCTGAGGATCGCGGCCTGCATCCAGCGATCGCCGCCGTGCTGGGCGGCGAGCCGTTTCAGCGCGTCCACGGCCCGTGGGTCCTTGCTCGTTCCCAGTGTCAGCGCCACTTGGAGCGCGACGCGGGGGTGCGAATCGCCAGCCAAGGCCACGGCCTTTTCCAGCAGGCGGGGCTCCTTGTCAAACCACGGCTCGGCCAACGTCAGGGCATGCACGCGCACGGCGAAGTGCGGGTCGCCGAGGGCCTGGAGCAGAGATCCCGGCTCCAGCGAGTGCAGGCCTTCCAGGGTATAGAGGGCGTGCAACCGGGCCTGGGGCGATTTGCCTTCACGCACCATGGCGGCGGCAAGGGGGACCGCGGTCTTGTCGCCTCGCTCCACCAAGAGCCGCTGCGAGGTGCGACGCCGCCACCAGGTGACGCTGGCCAACTCGCCAACGAGTTCACCGATGGTGGCCTTGGTCAAATCGGGCCCCCTGTAGGGAACGCCCTCCGTGGCGTTCCGTGGAGCGGAGTAAGGCGTGTTTGCCGAAGGAACGGAACGCCACGGAGGGCGTTCCCTACAGGGGGAAGTTTGCCCGTCGGCCACGATCCGCCAGATTCGCCCCTTGTCGGCCCCGGCCACGAGCGACTCGATGTAGATCTGCTGCAACCAGCGCGGGATGGCCGAGTAGTCCTCGATGATCGCCCGGTACATGTCAACCACGTACAGCGTCCCATCGGGGCCGGTCAGGAGGTTCACGGGCCGGAACCACTGCTCGGTCGAGGTGAGGAACTCTTTGTCTTCTTCTCCCTTGGGACGCCGTGCGGTGTACAGAACACCGTCGGGCGCCAGGAGGCAGCGATGGATCAGGTTCTGCGCGTTGTCGACGCTGAAGTGGTTGCCGTAGTATTCGGTCGGGAACTGGTCGCCAAGATAGATCGCCTGGCCGCTGGCCGCCGTGAAGAACCCGTTGGCCGTGGTCTCGGCCACGCCGTAGAACTTGACCCAGGCCGGGTCCTTGCTGCGTGCCAGGCGCCACGGATCGGGTTGACTGGTGGGGAACACCGGGGCCGGATGGCCATAGCCGGAGACGTTCACCACCGGATTCGGCGCCGCATAGTACGGATTGCGGATCATCGAGCCATACGGCAGCGGCGCGACCAACAGCGCGTGCTGCTGGTTGGTCACCAGGAAGCGGTCGCCCCAGTCGTCGATGGCCAGTCCAAAGCCGCTGGTTGCGCCGCTGGTGGGCTCCAGGGCGCTGCCGTCGGGCTTGAAGCGGAACGTCGTGGACGGCAGTTGCAGGCCGTTGGGATACCCCGGGCCGCGGATGGTGCCGCCGCTTTGGATCCCGTTGGCCGCGTAGATCCAGTTGTCCAGGCCCCAGCGGGGATTGCTGATCCGCGACCACATCTCATAGAGCCCGAAGCCCGTGAAGAGCTTCTCACGCACCTCCGCCTTGCCGTCGCCGTCACGATCGGCCAGGAAGAGGATATCGGGAGCGCAGAGCACGATCACGCCGTCGCGGGCGGCAATCACGCCGTAGCAGGGTGGCAGGCGATCGGCCCAGACCGCAACGCGATCCATGCGCCCGTCGCCGTCGGTGTCTTCCAGCAGTTTGACCGTGCCGTACTGATTATCGGCCGCCATCTTGATCGCCTCGGGAGTGGCCGGGATGCGCCGGACGGCCTTGTCGAGCACGCCGGTCTTGTTCGCCTCCAGGACGTCGAGATACCCTTCCAGGTTGTAGCCGTGGATCTCGCAGACGAAGATCCGGCCGCGGGTGTCAAAATCCATGGCCACGGGATCGGCGACCAGCGGCTCGGCGGCCACTAACTCGATGTGAAAGCCCTTCGGGAGCTGGAACCGCTTGGCGCTCTCCTCCGGCGCGAGTGGCTGCGGGGCATCGGTGGCCGGCGGGATCTCGCCCCCCGCAAGGTTGCTCGCAAGGATCAGGCCCGTTGCCACCGCGGCCGCCGCGATTTTGGCCAACTGAAGCGACTTCGGCATGGTTACGGTTCCTTATGGCCGTGAAAGCCAATAAGTGAGGCACGATTCCATCGTGCCCGGCACGTTGGAAACGTGCCCCACGGCCGCTGAAATCTGCACACGATTGGCGGGGTCGATTATAGTGAGGCGGGCAAAGCCTCTCAACGCAATGACTTGCGCAAGGCAAGGTGGCGGGAAGTCTTCTCGTTCCCACGCTCTGCGTGGGAACGTCCGCCCGCCCGACGCTCTGCGTCCTTCCTCGGCCATGCCGCAGAGCGGCCAGACCGCGCGTTCCCACGTAGAGGGTGGGAAGGAGAAGAACACGCAGAAGCATCTGGACAAGCAGATTACCGCCGTGACCCTGCTGATGAGGATCTCGGACAACAACAAGCATTTTGAGGAGAATTTCCAGCGCGCATTCAACCCTCAAAAGCGGTTGCCGCTTGTTGTTGACGTAGAGTAGGCTGCTTCAAAAAAAGATGGAGTCAAACCGCCTCCAATTCAACCTCAAGGTCGGCATCCTCTGCTATTTGTCGTAGTTTCCGATACCTCTGAACCAGAATTCGGTTCGTT
>CAYTJV010000251.1:0-10730 GCA_964438165.1 uncultured Planctomycetaceae bacterium
GGACTTCAACCTCCGGCGTTTCGTGGACCACCATGAAAACCCAGGGGACTCTTGGCCTGAGCGGGAAACGGAGCGCATGGCAATCCTTTCGCAGGCTTGACCAGCTTAACACGCAATTCATTAACGCCCTCTACCTAGAACAGCTACCCCCCCTACGGCAAGCCCCGGCCGGGGTCTGGCTCAAACCATGGCGAGAATGGGGCCCCCAGATCGCCCTCACGCCAGCCGATCGAGAGACCCCGCCAGGCCAGCCGATGGCAACATGCCGACGCACCATAGAAAAAGCTGTTGTGGCCGCTCCGCAGCGGATTGCGTGACTGGTCGCCGAGGCGTAGATTGAATAGGGTGGCCCATCAAGAGATTAGGAACCTTTTTTCGCCACAGCCGTTCCCTTTTTCCGCAGACGCCAGCGGCGGTGGTCCGTCGCAAAAGGGGACAGGCACCGTCGCCTTCAGACCGTATTGCCAGCGGTAGCCGTTATCGAGACGACGGAGCCAGTCACCCTTTGCGACTGCCGACTTGGTGGTGCAGGAATACGTGATCGCTCGGCATTCGACGAGGAACGCCCCATGCCCCAGGCTATCGTGGACCCCGAAGACCTGCGGCGGTTCGCCGCCGGCCTGAGAAAATTCAACACCGACGTCCGCGACCGCATCACGGCGATGAACGGGCAGTTGATCGCGCTGGGCAAGACCTGGCGCGACCAGGAGAACAAGAAGTTCGTCGAGGATTTCGAGCAGCAGATGAGGACCATTTCCCATCTCATCGAGGTGACCGAGCAGCACATTCCCTTCTTGCTCCGCAAGGCCGACGCCATTGAACGCTATTTGCAGCAAAGGTGACGCCGCATGAGCCGCTCGGCCAAGGTCCAGTCGATCGACGCGCTGGAGCACCTGGGGCACGCGGTGCGGGCGTTCGCCCAGGAGGCGTCGGTCGCCTTGGACGATCTGAGAATGGATCTCCACCGGGCAATGCAATGGGTCCAGTACGATCAGAAGGAATACTGGAGCCAGGAGTCGCGCCGGGCCCAGGAGGCGGTGGCCGAAGCCAAGCTCAACCTCGAGCGCAAGCGGATGTTCCGTTTCGGCGACCAGGAGCCGTCGTGCCACGAAGAGAAAAAGGCCCTCGAGGCGGCCAAGCGACGCGTCCAACGAGCACGCGAGAAGTTGGAGGCGGTCAAGCGCTGGTCGCGGCTGTTGGAGCGCGAGTCGCACGAGTGCCGCAGCGGCATTGCCCCCTTGGCCGATTGGCTCCAGGCCGACGCTCCTCGGGCCCTGGCGATGCTCAAGCGATTGAGTGTGGCGCTGGAGTCGTACGTCGATCTGGAATTGTCGGCGAAGGGAGCCGCAACAGGCAGCGGCGCGGAGCGGCCACCGGATGAGGAAAACCCAGCGGCCGAAAGTAGGCCGGATGAATAGCGAATACTGAATACGGAATACGGAATGCAGAATGAATTTTGCCCAACGGCTCCGTGGCCCGTCATTCTGACTTCCGTATTCAGTATTCAGTATTCGCTATTCATTTCTGCTTGAGATAATCGGCGAGTTCTGACCATGCGAGGCTGCGATCCGGCTTCGGCCGCGGCGAAACTGGAGATGGCCCTGGAGACGCTCAACCGGGCGCGGGCCGAGGCCGCACCACAATGGGACGACACCATGAGCCGCAGCTTCGAAAAGGAATTCCTGGCGCCCTTGGAGCCGAAGATCAAAAGGGCCCTCGACGCGATCCACCATCTGACGGAGACGATTTCCAAGGCAGAGCGGGAGTGCTCCGAATGACGGAACCCCTCGGAACGAACCGGCTGCGGGAACTGGTGATCGAGATGCGCCGCCTGGTCGCCGAGCGGACCGCGGCCGAGGCAACGCTCGCCGCCGACTTTTCGGCCCGCAAGCAGGCCGCGGAAAAGCAGTACGAGGAAGCGCAGAAGGAGGCTGCGGCCCGCTACGAGCGCGACCGTGCCCAGACCGAAGCCGAATACCTCGAGTTGCGGAGCGAGATCGTCGCCCAGTTCCAGTCGGACCAGAGCGCGGCCAAGGAGCAGTACGACGCCGCTTGCGCGGCGATCGTGGCCCGAAACGAGGAGGCCGAATCGGAAGCCAAGCGGCACATGCAGGACGCCCAGTGGCAGGCCACGGCCGTGTTCGAGGCGTCCGAAAAGTCCCTCGAGGCCCGCCTCAAGGAGGCCCAAGCGCAGTTGCGCGAGTTGGATCAGCAACTGCAAGCCCTGCGTCAGGAGGCGGAGCAGGTGCTCCAAGGGCGGAAGGTGTCAGGAACCTTTTTCGCGGGAGACGCTCAGCAATCTGACCAAACCGTTCTCGCGAAAAAGGTTCCTGACACCCTGCAGCCTCCCGCGCAGCGGTGCGCGGAGCGGATCGCCATGGCCAGGAAGCAGTTGCAGGCCATCCGAGCGAGGAAGAGTCCGGGCCTGTTCCAGGCTGCGGCGGGCTGGCTCCGCCGGGGCGCCCCGCAGGAGGCTGACCCGGCGCCCGCGGTCCTGCGGCAGACGCTGGGCGAAGCGGTCCTTGCGTGGCGCGCCGCCTGGGAAGCCGTCCATGCCGACGCCCAGCGGCAAAGCGCGGCCCTGGCCGCGCAACTGGGCGCGGAAATGAACCGGGCCGCCGAAGAGTTTTCCCGCATGTCGGCCGATCTGAAGTCCAAGAGGCAAGAGGCGCGGAAAGAGGCCGAGGCCGTCTTCATGGCGACCCGATCCACCATCAGCTCGCGCCACAACAGCGAGCGCCGCGAGTTGGAGGATCGCTACGCGCAGCGGCTGAAGGACCTGGACGACAATTACGCTGCCGAGGCGGGCAAGCTCCAGCGAGGGTACTCCCAGGCCGCGGCCGAATGGGAGGCCCGCTTCCGGCGGGCGTGGGAGGCGATTGTCGCGCGATGGCTGGCGGGCATCGAGGCCTTTCAAGCGGCCGTCGAACGAATGGCCGCGCTTGGCCAGCGACTGTTTCCCGACTGGGACTCGGCGGCCTGGAACGATTGGACGCCCCCTGCGGCCATCCCGCCGGTCATCCCCTTCGGGCAATTGCAGTTGGGCCTCGACGACTTCGAGGGCGGCATGCCGAAGGATCCGCAACTCGTGCCGCCGCGCACCCGCTTCTCGATCCCGGCGCTCCTGGCCTTTCGCGATCAGGGCCTGATTCTGTGGAAGGCCCGAGGCGAAGGCCGCGCCCGGGCGGTCGAGACCATCCAGAGCATCATGCTCCGCATGTTGACCGCGCTGCCGCCCGGCAAGGTCCGCTTCCTGATCGTCGATCCGGTCGGCCTGGGCGAGAATTTTTCGGCCTTCATGCACCTGGCCGACTACAACGAGCAACTCGTGTTCAACCGCATCTGGACCGAGAGCGGGCACATCGAGCGGCGCCTGGGCGAGCTGACCGAGCACATGGAGAACATCATCCAGGTGTATCTCCGCAACGAGTTCGCCGCGCTGCAGGAATACAACGAATCGGCGGGCGAGCTGGCCGAGCCGTACCGCATTCTGGTCGTGGCCAACTTCCCCGCCGGATTCACGGAGACCGCCGCGCGGCGGCTGTTGAGCATCGTGGCCAGCGGCGCGCGCTGCGGCGTATACACGCTGCTGGCTCGCGACGCGTCGCTGCCCCTGCCGCACAACTTCCAGTTGGCCGACCTGGAGCGCAGCGCGATCCGATTGGCGTGGAGCAATGGCCGCTTTGTCTGGGACGATCCCGAGTTGAAGGGCCTGCAACTGGTGTTGGACCAGCCCCCGCCGACCGACGGCTTCACCGACATCGTGCGGCGCGTCGGCCGCGAGGCGAGGGACGCCGGCCGGGTCGAGATCCCCTTTGATTGGATCATTCCCGACCCGCACGAGTGGTGGACCGCCGACAGTTGCCGCGGCATCGACGTGCCGCTGGGGCGGGCCGGCGTGACGAAGCTCCAGTCCATGCAGCTCGGCAAAGGGACCTCGCAGCACGTGCTGATTTCCGGCAAGACCGGCTCGGGCAAATCGACCCTCCTGCACGTCTTGATCGTGAACCTGGCGCTGCGCTATAGCCCCGACGAAATCGAGCTTTACCTGGTCGACTTCAAGAAAGGGGTCGAGTTCAAGGCTTATGCCGAGGCCCGGCTGCCGCACGCGCGGATCATCGCCATCGAGAGCGAGCGCGAGTTCGGCCTGAGCGTGCTGGAGCGACTCGACCTGGAGCTGCGCGAGCGCGGCGACCTGTTCCGCGAGCGCAACGTGCAAGACATCCAGGCCTTCCGCGCCGCCGAGCCGGAGCGGCGCATGCCGCGGGTCCTGCTGGTGGTCGACGAGTTCCAGGAGTTGTTCGTCGAAGACGATCGCATCGCCCAAAGCGCCATGCTGCTGTTGGATCGGCTGGTGCGTCAAGGTCGGGCCTTCGGGATCCACGTGCTGCTCGGCTCGCAGACGTTGGCCGGGGCCTATTCCATCCCCCGGGCCACGATCGGGCAGATGGCGGTGCGGATCGCCTTGCAGTGCAGCGAGGCCGACGCCCACCTCATCCTCAGCGAGGAAAACACCGCCGCCCGCCTCTTGAGCCGCCCGGGCGAGGCGATCTACAACGACGCCAACGGGCTGTACGAAGGGAACCATCCGTTCCAAATCGTGTGGCTCTCGGATAAAGAGCGCGAGCAATACCTCGGCCGCCTGCGCGAGTGGGCCGACAAGCAACAATATGTCGCCCCGCCGGCGATCGTTTTCGAGGGCAATCAGCCGGCCGATCCGAGCGCCAACGCGATCTTGTGCGAGCTGATTGCCTCGCCCACGTGGGACGAGCCGCGGCTTTCGGCCCAGGCGTGGCTCGGTTCTCCGGTCGCCATCCGCGAGCCGACCGCCGCGGTGTTCGCCCGTCAAGGCGGGGCGCATCTGCTCATCGTGGGCCACCACGAAGAAACGGCGCTGGGTATCCTGGCGACCGCGATGATCGCCCTTGCGGCGCAGCACGCCCCTTCCGGTCCCGACGGCGCGCCTGGCGCGCGTTTCTATGTGCTCGACGGCATGAAGCCCGATGCGACCCATGTCGGATTGTGGAGCAAGCTGGCCTCCGCGCTGCCGCACGCGGTGAAGATCGCGCCGCCGCGTGAGGCGGCCGGCGCGATCGCCCAGATCGCCGAGGAGCTGGCCCGCCGCGAGCAATCGGGCCAGGAGTACGATCCGCCGATCTACCTGGTCGTGTACGACCTGAGCCGGTTCCGCGACTTGCGCAAACGGGAGGACGATTACGGTTTCTCACGTTCTGACGAGAACGCCCCGCCCGACCCCGGCCGGCAATTCCGCACCCTCGTGCGCGAAGGTCCCGCGCAGGGAATTCACGTCCTCTTGTGGGCCGACAGCTACAACAGCGTCACCCGCTCGCTGGACCGGCAGACGATGGAAGACATCGACTTCCGCGTCCTGTTCCGCATGAATGCGGCCGATTCGAGCAGCCTGATCGACTCCCCGGCGGCCAGCCTGCTGGGCGTCTATCGCGCGATTTTCGACGACCGCGGCCAAGGCCTCTCGGAAAAATTCCGCCCCTACGGCCCCCCGAGCGACGATTGGCTGGACTGGGTGAAGAGCCAACTTATGGTTCGGCGTACGCGACCGCTTGGCGCATGAGGGCGATGGCCTGTTGGATGCGGCGAGGGCACGCTCGATGCCCGGCCGTATTCGGGAAGGAGAACCGATTGGATGTCCATAACGCTCGTCGGCGATTGGGTGAAGTACTCCAGGATTGGAACTTTTTCGGCGGTCGCTGGCAAGAGCTTGTGGATCACGACGATGCGGCCGGCTCGAATCTGCGGTTGGCCCGGTGAGCAAGAAACGCGGTAGGACGGCCTTTCCAGGCCGTCGGGAACGGCCTGGAAAGGCCGTCCTACATACTATTCGGAGACGACCACGGTCGCCCAGCCGTCCAGTCGCGGCAGCGAGAATGAGAGTCTGCCAGCGGATCGCAGCACCTGAAGCGTGCGGGGCTCCCCGCCCGGAATATGCCACCTGGCCATCGCATTCCCGGGCAAGAAACCGGGGGCCGGAAGACTGACCGCCACGTCGGCTTTCGGGCGGATCGTGTCCTTTGAATAGTCGATGTCGCCGTTCACCAGGTGCAGGACAAGGCGTTTCCTGTCTGGCTGCACGACAGGAAATGCGCTGACCATCCCGCTGGTCTCACCGGGCACAACGGAAACAAGCCCCAGCGACTCGGCCAGGCGACCGATCTCCGTTCTCAGCTCGGGCCGATAGGTCTTGAAGAAGTTGGAGCCGACGTCGTCGGTCCAGGTCTCGGAGACTCGTCCGCGCAGGACCAGAACCTTCCCTTTGCCGTGGTTGAAGCGACGTTCGAGGCAGGAGAGAACAGCCTCGCCCGGGTTTTTCACCGCGTCGGCGAGTCCCAGTCTCTCGGGTTCCTGGCAAACGAGCGTCCCGCCGGCCTTCACAAAGCTTTGAACGACCCGCTTTTGACTCTCCGTCGGATCGATGGGGCTAGGGACCAGAAGGGTCTGGTAGGGCTCAAGGCAACGGCCGGTGAGCCTGTCTTGGACGTAACGGCCATCGCCGGCAAACACGACGTCGAAGGGATAGTTGCCTTCGATCAACGCCTGAGCGAACCCCAGATACGAAGGGTAGACGGCCGGGATCGTGCGCCCGCGCTCGTTCAGCAGGAACAGGATCGCCAGGGGGGATCCCGAGGCAAGGCTCCCCTCGTAGAGATCCCGATGGGACTGGACAAACGCCGCATGCCTGGCCGAGCCTGCCCAACACTTGTCGAGGAACAGTCTCTTCCCGAGCAGGGGCTCGATGTAGTATTGAACGTAGGCCCCGTTGGACGCGTAGGCCTCGGCCGACTGGGCTTCCATCCAGGCCTTCTGGGTCTTGCCTCGGGTGAGTACTTCAACGAGCAAGCCGCCCATGGCGGTGGCGTGGATCACGGCCGGGGCGCGGCGGTGGTGGACGGCGTAGGCGAGCTTGTGGTAGGCCGCCCATTTGCCTCGCGGGTATTTCATCACTTCGTTGGAGAGCATTCCGTTGGGCTCGACGTTCTGCTCGTAGACGAACAGATCGAAGAGGTCGGCGAACATCAGTGCCCGAATCCAGTGACCGCCGGGATTCGCCGTGCCCAGGTCGCTCGCGTTGGTGCAGATCGCGATCCTTCGCCCCTTGCTCCCCGCATAGGACCGAAGCGCGTCGACGAGCTTCTTGCGAGTGTCGAAACTGGCCTTTTCCTGGCAGGAGATGAACTCGCGGAAGAGGAGATCGTCCTGGCTTGTGTTGTGGTGCGGGCGGCACTTCGGGTTGGCGAGGTCCTGGAGCGGACTGAGACGGGCAATCACGGCCTCCGCATGGAACGTGTCGATGCCGAACCGCTGTTTGAGCTGCCCGGGGATGAATTTGGCGCGAAGGTGTTTCTCGAAGTTCGCCATGCAGTGCCGGCAGAAGCCCCCTCGCAAGAAGCCGCTGATGAACGATGCGATCATCGGCGTGTCGACCATGACCAGGTCCGCCCCCGAGTCGATGCCCCGTTTCCCGAAGTCGATCTCCCACTGGAGCCAGTCGGGGTTGCTGACGCACATGAGGATCATGTCCCGGCTGACCTGCGCCGGCTTTCCGCGAGCGTCCCGGCAGGCCATTTTCTCAAGATCGGGCCAGGCCTCGCGCATCGCCGTAAAACCTTCGATGCCGTTGACGACGCTGACCACGACGAGTCCCGCCTTGTGGCACGCCTCGGCGAACGTCTTGTCGTCGGCGCCGTATTTCGCCTGGACCGCCGGGACGATCTTCCGGTCGGTAAGAATGGGATGCGTGCCGCTGATCCCGCCCCAGACGCCGTTGACCGTGGCATGGAGCTTCGCCGCGGTTTCCGGCAGGACGGGCACCATGCAGTACGTCTGCACTTGGTCGAGCCATTCCGGAACGTCCGGACGCGCGACGCGGTCTTCGGCGAAGGCGGCTTGCAGTAGAAAGAAACACACCAGCAGCGCGGAAGCGGTGGCTCGGATTGCGGTCAACGTCGAGTTCCTTTCGGAAAGCCTGTAGGGAACGCCCTCCGTGGCGTTCCGGGATGCGGAGTTGGGGCGTCCATGGCGATTCCCGGAACGCCACGGAGGGCGTTCCCTACAGGCCATCCCGTGCCGTCCCGAAATCGCGCAAACTTCTTTGGGATTTTTGCCAAAGGTCAATCTCCTTCGTCGGCCGCGGGCACGGCCGGCCCGCGGCAGGTCACAGATCGCGGCGCCAGAAAGAGAGCATTGCCAGTCCCACCGCCGCCAGGGTGGGAATGCCGTATCCCAGGAGCACTTTGGCCAGGGAGAACTCGCGAGAATCCTCCTGCTCAAAGAAGCCGGTCTTTCGCGGCGGCGCCTCGGGCACCCCGCCGCCCGACAAGACGCTCAAGAAGCTCGCCGCCTGACGCTTCAGCTCCTCGACTTCCAGTTGGCTTCCCGGTGCGGGCGCGTCCGGCTCGCCTGCCCGCCAAGGCTGGCGCAGAAGCGTGGGGAGGGACTGGCTCAGGCTGATCGGCGAGAACGCCTCCAGCCTGAAGGTGTGCAGCAGCATGTTCACCGGATACCAGAGGAACAACAGGACCACGATGGCCAACAGCGCCTTTCGCAGCAGCGTTCCCATCAGGAACGCCAGCGACACTTGGAGCGTGAGGACCAGCGCGACCACGGCCAGCGAGGCGACGACTCCGTAGAGGGTCACGCGATCGGCCGGGACCGGCCGCTTGGCCAGCATCACCACGCAAACGGCCGGCACCGTGACCAACAAGTAGTTGCCGAGCACCACGACCAGTCGCGCGGCCCACACCGCCAGCAGATACTCGTACCGCGCGATCGGCCGGCTGAGAAAGCCGTCGGCCAGGGCTTCGGTCCGCGACCCGGTGATCGGATTGACGCCCAACACCATCACCACCACGAACCAGGGAAAGACCAGCCAGGGGAACAGAAACGACGCGATCATCGGCGCGGTCTTCAACTGCGGCCAGGTCGACATGACCGTCAGCAGCGTCAGCAGGGCCGATGCCGCCAACCAGAGCCGCACCAGCCAGCTTCCCAGCAAGATCCGCAGGTCATGCCGGAAGATTGCCAGGAAGGGCAGCATCCGCTCGCCGAGTGTTGAGGTCGAACCGTTGGAATCCATGCGACTGGTCCTCTTGGAGCAACTGAAG
This sequence comes from uncultured Planctomycetaceae bacterium, assembly GCA_964438165.1. GTDB lineage: Bacteria > Planctomycetota > Planctomycetia > Pirellulales > Thermoguttaceae > CALFBP01. Next base: position 9,141 of record CAYTJV010000251.1, read on the forward strand.
ATAGGCGTTCTCGGTCTCGTGCATGCCGGAATGGATGGCCGCCAGCGGCAGGCCCGCGGCGTCGATCAGCTTGAGCAACTCAGCCAGCACGGCGGCCTGGCTCCGCTCCTGGGCGATCCGCACCATCAGGGTGTTGCCGGCCCGCACCTGGACGTCCACGCCGTCGAGGGTGTTCATCTGGCCCGCCAGCCGTTGGACGTCGTCCTCGCCGCCGCCGACTTCGAGGCTGAAGTCGTCGCGGCGCAGGCGGCGCTTCATGTCCTGCATCGGGCCGCTGAAAATCATTCGCCCCTCGTGCATCACGCCCACGTGATCGCACACCTGGTCGATGTCGCTAAGGATATGGGTCGAAACGATGATCGTGTGGTTCTTGCCCAACTCGCGGATCAGGTCGAGCGTGAATCGCCGTGCGGCCGGGTCCAGGCCGGCGGTGGGCTCGTCCCAAACCAACAGGGGTGGGTCGGCGACCAGCGAAGCCGCGATGCCCAGGCGGGTGGTTTCGCCGGTGGAAAGGGTCTCGATCGGCTGATCGGTCTGTCCCAGCAGGCCCACCGCGCGGAGCAGTGAGACCAGCCGTGGCTTGCGCACTTCCTGCGGAATCCGGCACAACTGGCCCAGCAAATCGAGGTACTCGATGGGCCGCAGATGTCCCGGCAACTGAGGATGGGTCGGCAGATATCCGATCAGCCGCCGGACTTCCACGGCATTCGGTCCGCAGGAGTTGCCGAAAACCTCGGCCCGGCCCGCCGTGGCACGCTGCAACCCCAATAGGATCCGAAACATGGTGGTCTTGCCCGCCCCGTTCGGGCCCAACAGGCCGAAGACCGTTCCCCGCGGCACCTCCAGGCTCATGTCGTTGACGGCGACGTTTCGGTTGTTGAAAATCTTGGTCAAATGCTCGGTGCGGATCGCGCAATCCATCGAGTGTTCCCCCCTGGGGCCAGGGGGTTGGGAGTCTTTTTCCATGTCGGGGGTAATGGTTTGTCCTCGGTGATCCATGTTCACCTCCGACATGGAAAAAGACTCCCGACCCCTTCGGAGTGTCCGTCGTCGTCTCCCCTGCCATTGCGCCCGATTCCCCTCATGTATTCGACAGATCGAAGCGAATCTTGTCGCGGAGGGCGAAAAAAGCCGCTTCTCCATTCTTGCCACCGGACCTCGCACCCGCAAGGTTCCGGCCGGCCGCTTTCGTTGCCGCACAATCCACCCTTCCGCGGGACACAGTGAGAGGGGCTTGTCGCGGAATTACGCAACGTCATATAGAATCGTCATCGTATCGAAGGGCCCTGAATCGAGGAGATCCGAACATGGGGTTCAAGCTGCCGCTCGTCTGGTTGTCTGTTGGGCTGATTGTCGCGGTTCTCGGGGGGCCGAGTTCGATTGCCGCGGAACTGAAGATCTACGTTGTCACCGACTTGGAGGGAATCAGCGGGGTGTAAAAGTTCTCCCAGACCCGCGAGCCGGAAACCCCTTTGAACCGCGAGGCGAGAGAGTATTTCATGGGCGACGTGGCCGCCGTAGTGCGCGGGCTGCGTGAGGCGGGCGCTACGGAAGTCCTCGTCCTCGACGGCCACGGCACGCAGGCGGTGA
>CAYTJV010000252.1:0-10690 GCA_964438165.1 uncultured Planctomycetaceae bacterium
AAAACGCATGGGATGAATGCTCGCCCGTCACTCTCTGCCGGCTCTTTCCGGCTTTCGTTCTTTCGGGTTTTCGTGATTCGTCACACTTGGCTCTTGGGTTCTGGCGCGACTTTTTCGCCGAAAACGCGATTCTGCCCAACACGCGGCCGGAGCCAGTTTTTCGTCAATCCGACGACTGGCCGGAAAGTGCCTTGAAATATGGACTTACGCAGTGTATACTGTTGTTCACTCGAATACCTCCCACGAAGGGCGTGCAACAAGTCTTTTGCGTTTCGGCATAACCTTGTATCAGGCAATGACTTACGATGGAACGCGAAAATGACTTTTGCGAAATTCTGCGGAATTAGCACTTGCGTCGAGAGGATCATGCCCCGCGCTCGCCGGAAGAGGTTTGCCTATAAGGATTTGGGCGCCGGCCCAAGGGCCGCCTGGCGGACGTAAGTCCGAGATGGCCTGGCGCTATGTAGCGCGGCGCTTGGCGCTATATGCACCGGCACTATGTAGGGCGTCGCAAGCCTTGACGCCCTGTGACGGGCGCGGTTGGCAAGCCGACGCATCCAAGCCGCGCCCATCGAAGACTCTGAGCGTGCCACACGACCATGCGGCGCCGTCCGGGGTGCTTCCCTGCCGGCAAGCCATCTGCTAATCTTGACTACCACGCTTCCAGGGGGCATCATGCTGAGGATGTCGGGATCGAGATGCCAAGGCGCACAAGCAAGACCGGCAGCGAGCTGTTCATCGTCGACAATAGCGACGAGGACTGGAAGGTCGTACGCTACCTGCACGACTGGTGCCAGCACTCCAAGGCCATCGACGTGGCCACCGGCTACTTCGAGATCGGCGGGCTCCTGACCCTGCGGCCCGCGTGGGGGCGGTCCCCACTATTGGCAACAGACGGTCGCGCCCACTAGAATGCGCACGACTCCGGCGCAAGGCAATCGTACCGGTGGCCGTTGTTAACACACTGGAATACGTTCACAGCGAGGGAGACCGTGGGCAAGAGGAAGTCGTCGAAGAAGGACGCGGCGCAGCCCGCGGCCGAGAGCTACCAGCATCCCCAGGCCGACGTTGCCCTGCGGCCCGACGTGGGCACGCAGGCGCAATTTCGCAAGAAGAAGCCGCCGGCGACCTATCGCTACGATTCGTCGCTCTCGCCGAGCCTGGAATGGGACGGCGAGAACTCGGCCCGCGAGTTGGGCGAGTGGCTGCTGCGGCAGATCGAGGAGGCGGCCGCACTGGCGCCGCCGCACGCCTTTCCGGCCCGCCGCGAGTTCAAGGGCGCGGACGGCAAGGTCCTGGCGATGGTCGGCGGCCTCCAGGATGCGGTGGACCAGCTCAAGCGGCTCTCGCGGCCCTTCCTGAATTGGGCGGGCAAGGCCGAGCGGACGAGCTTCGACGTGCCCACGCTCCCCTTATTCGTCCACGAGCGGCTCTCCACCAAGGCGATCATCGAAACCCTGACGGGGCACCGCCGCGCCAAGGAAACCCAGACAACGCTCTTCGCTCTATTTGGCGATCCCCAGCACTCGATTACCGACCAGGTCTTGGGCGCCTATGAGTTCCGCGACGGCTGGACCAACCGCATGATCCTGGGCGACTCGCTGGTGGTGATGAACTCACTCTTGCACTACGAGAACCTCGGCGGCCAGGTGCAGATGATCTACATGGACCCGCCCTATGGAGTCAAGTTCGGCAGCAACTTCCAGCCGTTCGTCCGCCGCCGCGACGTGAAGCATGGCGACGATGACGATTTCACCCGCGAGCCAGAGATGGTACAGGCCTACCGCGACACCTGGGAACTGGGGCTGCACAGCTATCTGACGTACATGCGAGAGCGGCTGTTGCTCGCGCGAGAACTGTTGTCACCCAGCGGCAGCGTCTTCGTGCAGATCAGCGATGAAAATCTGCATCACGTGCGCGAGTTAATGGATGAGGTGTTCGGGAGTGACAACTGCGTCAACGTCATCACGTTCCAAAAGACGACGAGTGCATCCGGCACGCTGCTCGCGTCGGTCGGTGACTACCTCCTTTGGTACGCGAAAGACCGCGAACGAGTGAAGTACCGTCAACTGTTCGCCACGAAAGAAATCGGCGAGGCGGGCGCGACGCAGTATACGTGGGCGGAGCTACCAGATGGCACGCGGAAGAACTTTGGGACGCCTGAAAAGTTGCGCGAAGCGCCACCAGGATCGCGAGTGTTTGTGCATGGCGACATCAGGAGTCAGCGTCCGTCGCAAGGGACCGACCTCCGCAGCTTTGAATTCGAGGGGCGCACTTTCACGCCGGGCAAAGGAACCTTCAAAACCGATTTGGCTGGGCTCGAGAGTCTTGCCAAGGCCCGTCGCCTCATCGCTCTCGGTGACACGCTTCGATACGTCCGGTTCCTCGACGACTTTGCGTACTTCCCGATTTCAAACCTTTGGGAAGACACGGTCATCTCGGGCTTTGCTGCCCCAAAGCTTTACGTTGTTCAAACCACTCCGACCGTTATCCAACGTTGCCTGCTGATGACCACGGACCCTGGTGACCTTGTTGTCGATCCGACGTGCGGGAGCGGGACGACGGCGTATGTGGCCGAACAATGGGGCCGCCGCTGGGTCACGGCCGACGTATCGCGGGTGCCGCTGGCGTTGGCGCGGCAACGGCTGCTGACCGCCACCTTCGACTGGTATGGATTGAAGGACGATGCCCGCGGGCCGGCCGGCGGATTCGTCTACAAACGCAAGCAGAACAAGAAGGGGGAGGAAGTCGGCGGGATCGTGCCGCACGTTACGCTCAAGTCGATCGCCAACTACCAACCGCCCGCCGAGGAAGTGCTGGTCGACCGGCCGGAAGTCAACGCCAACGTCACGCGCGTGACCGGTCCGTTTTGCGTCGAGGCGACGATCCCTACGCCGGTGGACTGGGAGGGAGACGGGGTGGAGGACAGCGGGGCGGGAGCGGCCGAGGCCCACGGCACCTTTACGCAGCGCATGTTGGAGGTGCTCCGCAAGAGTCCCGTGCTGCGCCTGGACAAGAATAAGACGGTTACTTTGAGGAACGTTCGCCCGCCCGCGAAAACGCTCACGCTCTCGGCCGAGGCGGCGGTGGTCAACGGGAACGGCCCTCACCCCAACCCTCTCCCAAAGGGAGAGGGGACCAAGAGTTCCGGCCCTCTCCCGGAGGGAGAGCGAGGGAAGTTGGTGGCGTTTGTGTTCGGGCCGGAGAACGGCGCGGTCAGCCAGAAGCTTGTGTTCGAGGCGGCCCGCGAGGCCTACGCCAAGAGCTACGCCCACCTGTACGTGATCGGCTTCGCCATCCAACCCAACGCCCGCGAACTGATCGAAAAATGCGCCGAGGTGGTGGGCGTGCCGGCCACCTACGTGCAGGCCACGCCCGATCTGCTGATGGGCGATCTCTTGAAGAACATGCGCTCCAGCCAGATCTTCAGCGTCTGCGGCCTGCCGGAGGTCGAGGTCTCTCGGCTGGCCGACGGCAAGTGCCAGGTGCAACTGCTGGGGCTGGACGTTTTCGACCCCGTGACAATGGACAACGACACGCGCGACGGCAGCGACGTGCCGTGCTGGCTCTTGGACACGGACTACAACGACCTCTGCTTCCACGTGAGCCAGGCGTTCTTCCCCCGGACGGGCGCGTGGGAGAACCTCAAGCGTGCCCTGCGCGGCGAGTACGACGAGAGCGTCTGGGCGCACCTGTCGGGCACGACCAGCGCGCCATTCGAGCCGGGCGAGAACCGAAAAATCGCCGTCAAGGTCATCGACGACCGCGGCAACGAGCTATTGGTGGTGAAGGAGTTGTAATGACCCCGCAAGATGAAATCTGTGTTGAGACCGGCGAATGTCGCCTTTCGCTCTGCGAAAGTCGCGTTCTTTCGCGGAGCGAAAGGCGACCGTTTTTCCCGACGGGAAATTCCTACCATGCTTGGTAACCTTTTCGATCCCAAAGCAGAGTTGTTCGTCCACGAGCATTTCCGGCCGCACTGGTCGCAGGCGGGGGCGGTGGTCTTCATTACATTTCGCACGCACGACTCGATTCCACGCGAAGTGCTCCAGCGATGGGAACGAGAGAAACAAGACTGGCTGCGGCTTCGCGGCCACGAGGCCGGGAAGCACTGGTCCCTTGTCTTGCCCACGCTGACCGAGAAGGACCGCGCAGCCTTTCAGAAGGAGTTCCATCGCTGCCACGAAGACTTCCTCGATACATGTCACGGTCGTTGCCTGCTGCTGCGGCCTGATCTGGCCCAAATTGTGGGCGACTCGCTGTTGCATTTCGACGGCCAGCGTTATCGCATGGGGGACTTCATCGTAATGCCCAACCACGTCCATCTGCTGGTCGCATTTGCAGCCGCCGAGGCGATGAAAGCCCAGTGCGACTCGTGGCTTCATTACACGGCGTTTCGGATCAACAAGGCGAGCGGGCAGAAGGGCAAATTCTGGCAGCAAGAGCCCTTCGACCACCTCGTCCGCAGCCTGGAGCAGTACGAGTACCTGAGGCGATACATCGCCGAGAACCCACACAAAGCCGGCCTGAAGCCTAGCGAGTACCTGTACCGGAGATATGACGGCTAGTCGCCTGCAAGCGTCGCCTTTCGCTCCGCGAAAGAACGCCGCTTTCGCAGAGCGAAAGGCGACAATACCAAGAGCTATCCAACCTATGAGCGGATACGAAGTCCCCAATCCGATCCTGAACTCGCCCTTCCACGAGCCGGCCGAGCACTGGAACATCGTGGAAGGCGAGGAGCCGCAGCGCCTGCCGGGCCGGCGGTCCGCCATGTACTTCTACCGCGATCCGGGTGCCAAGCCCGACAGCTTCGGCAGGGAGGCGGGCACCGCTATCGAGTTGAAACTGGTCAACCGCATTCGCCGGCAGGTGAAGGCGTGGCGCGACCAGGACTACGCGGGCGCGTCGCGCACGACCCTCGATCTGCTCCAATGGTGGCGGCGCGACGGCCGCCAAAGGCCGCTGTTCTTCGCCCAGCTCGAAGCCGCCGAAACGATGATCTTCCTCAACGAATCCCGCCTCGATTTTCGACAAGGGCTCAACATACCCTGCGAGGAACTGGGGCCGGACAAGCTCGCCCAGGGCTATCGCACCTTTCTGCGATATGCCTGCAAGATGGCTACGGGGACGGGCAAGACCACCGTGATGGGGATGATCGCCGCGTGGAGTATCCTGAACAAGGTGCACGATCGCGGCAGTGCAAAGTTCTCGGACGTTGTGCTTGTGGTCTGCCCGAACGTGACCATTCGCAGCCGGTTGGCGGAACTCGACCCGGCGGCCGGTCCGGCAAGCATCTACACCACGCGGGACCTCGTGCCGCCGGACATGCGGGCCGACCTGGCGCGGGGGCGCGTGCTGGTGACCAACTGGCACATCTTCGAGCCACGGGGCATCCAAACCGGCGGCACGAGTGCCAGGGTCAACAAGGCCGGCGTCCCGCTGCGGACCCGCGAGAAGATCACCATCGGCCCGAAGACCACGACCGCCCGCGGCAGCCGCTATCTCACGCAGGAGGCCTTCGACCGGCAGGTGGCCGCCGGCCTGTTGACGGTTCTTAACGAGGAACGCGACAAGCACGGCATGCTGACGAAGGTGTTCGTGGAATCGGTTCGATACATCGAGAGCGACACGGCGCTGATCAACCGGGTGCTCGGCCGCGAGGTGGGCGGCAAACAGAACATTTTAGTAATGAACGACGAGGCCCACCACGCCTACCGCATCCGCCGCGAGGAGCCGGACGAGGACCAGGGGGAACTCTTCGGCGAGGACGAGGACGCCGATGAGTTCTTCAAGGAGGCGACGGTCTGGATCGACGGGCTGGACCGCATCCATAAGCTGCGGGGCATCAATTTCTGTTTGGACCTGTCGGCGACCCCGTATTATCTGGGGCGCGTCGGCCAGGACACGAACCGCCCGTTTCCGTGGGTGGTTAGCGACTTCGGCCTGATCGACGCCATCGAGTCGGGCCTGACCAAGATTCCGCAGCTTGCAGTGCGCGACACCACGGGCGCGGCGATCCCCGGGTACTTCAATATCTGGCACTGGATTTTGCCCCAACTCACCCCGGCCGAGCGCGGAGGGAAACGCGCCAATCCCAAGCCCGAGGCGATTCTCAAATACGCCAATCATCCGATCGCCATGTTGGCTGGGCTGTGGCAGAAGGACCTGGAGGATTGGCAGCGGTCGCAAGAAGACCCGCGCCCGCCCGTGTTTATCCTCGTGTGCAAGAACACCGCCATTGCCAAGGTGATTTACGAGTGGCTGGCGGAAGACCGGCCGCCGACGGGCATTCCGCCCGCGAAGATCGAAGGGTTTTGTAACGGCGACGGGCGCACCTACACGATCCGCGTGGACTCGAAGGTGATTCACGAGACCGACGATCTGGAAGGCACCCAAGGGGACGAGAGCCGCTGGATGCGTTTGACTCTGGACACGGTCGGCAAGACGGAGTGGCCGAAGGACCCGATGGGCCGCGCAGTGTGTCCCGACGGCTTCGAGGAACTGGCGCAAAAACTGGGGCGGCCGCTCTCGCCGCCGGGACGCGACGTGCGCTGTATCGTCAGCGTGGGCATGTTGACCGAGGGCTGGGACTGCAATACCGTGACGCACATTATCGGCCTGCGGCCATTCATGTCGCAACTGCTTTGCGAGCAGGTGGTCGGCCGCGGGCTCCGCCGGACCAGCTATGAACTCGGTGAGGACGGGAAGTTCCGCGAAGAAGTGGCGAAAGTCTTCGGCGTGCCATTTGAGGTGATACCGTTTAAGGCTACGCCGCAAGGGCCGCCGAAGGAGCGCGTCCAGCGCCACCACATCCAGGCCGTTCCCGCGAAGGCCCGGCTGGAAATCCGGTTTCCCCGCGTTGAGGGCTACACTCAAGGCGTGCGCAATCGCGTGACGGTCGATTGGGCCAACGTGCCCCCCATCCTCCTCGATCCGGGACGGATTCCGCCCGAGGTCGAAGTCAAAGGGCTGAACCACAACAACCAGGGCCGGTTGACCCTCTCCGGGCCGGGCCGCGTTGACGAGGTGAACCTTCGTGAGTTTCGGCGGAAACGACGGGTACAGGAATTGGTGTTTGAGTTGGCCGGCGCGTTGACCCGCGATTATGTCAGGCAGGGAAGCTGTGAGGTGCCGCCTCATGTGCTGTTCCCGCAGTTGGGCCGCATCGTGAAACGATACGTCGAGGAGAAAGTGCGCGTATTGTCGCCGGCGGACAGGAAAGACCTGTTCCTTTCGCCTTATTACGGCTGGCTGATCGAACGGCTGGTGGAGGCAATTCGGCCAGACACCAGCCAGGGCGAGGCACCCGAGGTCCCCCGCTACGAGTCGAACCGCGGGCCGGGAACTACGGCGGACGTGGACTTTTGGACGAGCCGCGACGTGCGCGAGGTCGTCAACAGTCACCTGAATTACGTGGTCGCCGACACGCAGCGATGGGAGCAATCGGCAGCCTACTACATCGACACACACCCGGCGACGGAAGCGTTTGTGAAGAACGCCGGCTTGGGATTTTACATTCCCTACCTTCACAACGGCCAGCGGCACGACTACACGCCGGACTTCGTGGTGCGACTGAAGGCGGATCAGACCACTCACTTGATCCTGGAAACCAAGGGCTGGGACCCGTTGGAAGAGGTCAAACGCGCGGCGGCTGAACGTTGGGTTGCGGCGGTCAACGCGGACGGCACCTACCGCCGTTGGGAATACAAGGTGGCGAAGAAGCCGGAAGATGTCCGTGGGCTGATCGCCGATGCTGCCAAGTAGAACAGGGAGGGGCATCAAGGGGTCGGGGCAGAAGAAGGGTTGGAACTATTTTGCTCTCACCCAGCGGGAATGGCTTCGCGGGACTGATCCCGAAATCGAGCAGCAGAGGGTAGGACGGCCCGAACTCTATTCGCAAGGCGAGGGGCGCGTAGCATGACGAAACCCAAGCGCAGCTTTGTCGCGTACGTGGACGAGATCAAGATCGTTGAGGATTCCACCCGGTGAGCACGCGGACGCAGAACGAAAAGAAGTTCGGCCAATGGGACGAGCTCCCCGGCGGTGGCCGTCGCTATCGGCTGGACCCGCCGGGCAGCGCCCGTCTCGTGGCCAGCGTCCGCTTCCCGACCGATCTGCGCGGATTGCAGGAATGGAAAGGTCCCAGCCGCACCCTCAAGGTTCGATGAGCAGTAATCATGGCCGGTGCGAAGGATGACGGCATAATCCGCGAAAAACATTGAAGAAGGGCGAGGTAGTAGCCGAGTGCTGACTGGACGGCGCGATGCTTATACAATTCTGGTGGTGCTGCGGGGGAACACAATAATGCCGCTGACGAATGTTGAATTTGAGGCCATCCTGGCAAATCCGTCGAAACGAATTGTAGGTGACTTGGAGTGGGCCGAGGACGAAGACCACTCGCCCTCGGTCGAGTTCCGGGCGGAGGTGCAATCCGACGCTGGCTGGCCGCTCTTTGTGAGGGGCAGCTATAACCAGCTTGCCAGAGCCTTGAGCTATACGCTGATCCTCAAGACAACCGGCCGTGTTTACGGGCTGGACCTTGGAAAGGAGCACCATAATCCCACGTGCGACCAAGTTGGCGAGAAGCATAAGCATCGGTGGAAAGAACAGTTCAAGGATAAGGAGGCGTATGTCCCGGGCGACATTACCGCACCCATCAGTGACCCCATCGCCGTTTGGCAGCAGTTCTGTCGAGAGTCTCATATTACTCACGACGGCAAGCTGTCCACTCCGCCCATGTTGCAAAAGGACCTGCTCCTATGACCAGTTTCCTCGCTTGCGAAAGCCTGAGCGCCACACTCGGTAGCCTTTTCATGTGCTCTGAACATGGCGAATACCAGCGAATTCGGACGCCATATCTTTACCCGGACGGTGACAACATCGACCTTTTCTGTAAGGCGCAGGGCGAAACGGCCACCGTCACGGACCTCGGAGAAACAACGCGCTGGTTGCGTATGCAGAGTGTATCGCCGCGACGATCACCAAAGCAACAGGCCATCATCGAAGACATTTGCCAGAACCACGGTGTCGAGTTCTACCGTTGGATGGTTCTTGCGCGTGCCCGGCCTCAAGACGACTTCGCGGCAGTGGTAACCCGAGTTGCCCAAGCCGCATTGCGCGTATCGGACCTATGGTTCACATTCCGCACGCGATCGGTCCAGTCGGTGACCGATGAGGTGGCGGACGTTCTCGCGGAAAAAGAGCTGCCCTTCGAGCGCGCCGAGAGGATTCTCGGCCGGTCAGGACGTACCTGGACCGTTGATTTCCACGTTCGGGCACCTCGGCGGAGTTCTTTGGTCTATGTGTTGGCGACCGGAAGTCGTTCGGCCGCTCGCGCGATCACCGAGCATGTCCTGGCAGCTTGGTACGATCTGAATCAACTCGCAGTAGGACCAGAAGCGCTACGTTTTGTGTCGCTTTTCGATGACACCGCCGATGTGTGGGCAGAGGAAGATTTCAAGCTCGTGGAACCGCTCTCGGTTGTTGCGAGATGGTCCGCGCCGGAACTGTTTCTCCAGGAACTGCAACCAGCAGCGTAGGGGCAAAAAGGGGGTCAGAACTATTTTCCTCTTGCCCGGCGGGAATGGCTTCGCTGGTCTGATCCCGAAATCGAGCAGCAGAGGGTAGAACGGCCCAAACTCTATTCGCAAGGCGAGAGGCGCGTAGCATGACGAAACCCAGGGCCAGCTTTGTCGTGTACGTGGACGAGATCAAGATCGTTGAGGATTCCACCCGGTGAGCACGCGGACGCAGAACGAAAAGAAGTTCGGCCAATGGGACGAGCTCCCCGGCGGTGGCCGTCGCTATCGGCTGGACCTGCCGGGCCGCCAGGACTGGCTCGCCCGTTACCTCGAGGAAGTCGACGCCAGTGAAACGACGCTGCGGTTCTGGCAGGAGATTTACGATGACCATGGCAACATGACCGAAGTACACCAGAAATACCCGGTGGACACGGGGCACCAGAGAGCATAGGATGAGAAGATGGTGATTACGAAGCAGACGGTTGCGGACAAGATTGCGGGTTACCTGCACCACGAAATCGCACTCGCGGAATTGGTGGACTGGGCCGAGAATGCCATGCTGGACGGGGACTTTTCGGAGCAGGACGCCGGCACCCTCTCCGCCGTCATTTCCCGCCTGGGAGTGGCAGACGTTCGCGCGTTTGGCTTGACGTGGGAAGATTGCGAGCGGTTGCTGCGGCAACTTGGCTATGCCGCCCGCGTCGACGTCGTCGTGGCCCAACCCTGACGCGCAAGATCGTCGTCGCCCTCAGCGAGACGATCCGGATCATGCACGAAATCGACGACGCGGGTCGGGTGGCACGCCCAGAGTCTTCTATGGGCGTGGCTTTGGTGCGTCGACTGACAAACCACGCCCTTCGCAAAGCTTCAGGGCGTGCCACCCTTGCGACCGAAACAGAAACAAAAGGGGTCAGAACTATTTTTGCTCTCACCCGGCGGGAATGGCTTCGCTGGTCTGATCCCGAAATCGAGCAGCGAAGGGCAGACCGTCCCGGACTCCATTGCCAAGGCGAAGGGCGCGTAGCATGACGAAACCCAGGGCCAGCTTCATCGTGTACGCGGACGAGATCAAATTGGTCGAGGAGAGCACAAACAAATGAACTTCAAGCTGTCACACGCCGAAGAGGAATTGCGGCTGCGTCGTATTCCGCGCGGGTTGCTGGACTCTG
>CAYTJV010000253.1:0-10660 GCA_964438165.1 uncultured Planctomycetaceae bacterium
CGGGGGGGTAGGCGGTAGTGACCTTTCCGGGATGGGGATCGACATGCGCGGCGTGCAGGTCGTGCCTGGGGGGCGCACGTTCCGCTGGCGGGGCCGCTACCGGGCCAACATGAACGATCGTGATTCGCTGGAAACGCAGTTGAACGTGATCGCTAAGTTCGCCCCCGTCCTGTCGGAAGAACATCGCCGCTGCCCGTTCTTGTTCCTGGCCAACGGCCCGACCGACTTGCAGCACAAGATCCTCGACCAGTGTACCGGGGCGACGCTCCGCGTGGCCGACACCATGGAGCTCTGGATCACGACCCAGCCGGAGCAACTGGTTGATCTGCTCAAGCGGATCGACGGCCTGGTGATGAACGACGCCGAGGCAAAACTCCTCAGCGGCAGCCAGAACCTCGTCACCGCAGGTCACGCGATCCGCCAGATGGGCCCGCGCTTCGTGGTCATCAAGAAGGGCGAGCACGGGGCGATGTTCTTCAGCAAGCACGAGACTTACGTGCTGCCGGCCTATCCGACGCCGCGCGTGGTCGACCCGACCGGCGCGGGCGATAGCTTCGCGGGCGGCATGATGGGCTATCTGGCCGAGCGCGGCAACTTCGAGCCCAAGACGCTCAAGGAAGCCATGGCCTACGGGATCCTCGTGGCCAGCTTCACCGTGGAGGACTTCAGCCTCGACCGGCTCAAGAACATCGAGCGGCAAGACCTGGAGCGCCGCATGGAAGAGTACCAGAAGATGCTCAAGTTTTGAAGGCCCGTTCCATGAAGCAAACCGTTCGCACATTCATTGCCGTCGAGATCGACGAGGCCATTCGCCGGGCGGCGGCCAAACTGGTCGAGGAGTTGCGCACGGCGTCGGCCGACGTGAGTTGGGTCGCGCCGCAGAACATGCACTTGACCGTCAAGTTTCTTGGCGACGTGGCGGCAGAGAAGATTCCGCAGGTCTGCGACACGGTCGCCCAGGCGGCTGCCGGCGTGGAGCGCTTTGACCTGGAGATCCGCGGCGTGGGGGCCTTCCCCAACGCGGCCCGGCCGCGAACCGTCTGGATTGGGACGGGTAGCGGCGAGGCCCAACTCACCATGCTGGCCGAGCGCCTGGAAACGGCCCTGGGGAAACTCGGTTTTGCCCCCGAAGGCCGCCCGTTCCACGGCCACCTGACGCTGGGCCGCGTGCGCCGCCCCAGCCCAGCCCTGGCGGCGCTCACGCCGATGCTCAAAGAGCGCGCCGATTTAGGGCTCGGCCAGACGGCGATCCACGAGGTCGTCGTCTTCTCCAGCCAACTGGAGCGCGGCGGGCCGATCTACGAAGAATTGGGCCGGGCCAGCCTCGCCGGCAGATGAACGGTCGCCGTGAGGTACTCGATGACGCTGTTCACCATCGGTCACAGCAATCACGCTTTGGACAAGCTCGCCGGCTTGCTGAAGCCACACTGCGTGGTGACGCTGGTCGACGTGCGGACCGCGCCCTATAGCCGGTACAACTCGCAATTCAACAAGGAGCATCTTGGGCAGGGGCTGGGGCAGTACGGTCTTGCCTACGTGTTCGAGGGGGATTGCCTGGGCGGACGACCTTCCGATCCGGCGTGCTACCGGAGCGGCGTGGCGCCCGACGAGAATGCCGACTACCTGCACGAAGTCGACTACGGCGAAGTCATGAAAAGGCCCTGGTTTATCCGCGGGATCCAGCGGCTCTTGGACTTGGCCGGCCGGGAGCCCACCGCCCTGATGTGCAGCGAAGAGGACCCGGCCCATTGCCATCGGCACCACTTGATCGCCGCTTACCTGGCTGCCGAGCATCCCGAGGTCGAGGTTCAGCACCTCCGCGGCGACGGGACGATCGTCAGCTCCCGCGCGATCCCGATCAACAAGCCCGCGCACCGACAGCTTCCACTGTTTTAGGGTTTTTGGGCGTGCGAGGAACGCATGAGGCTCTATACGATCGGATTTACCCAGAAGCGGGCGGAGACGTTCTTCGATCTCTTGCGCAAGCACGGCGTCGAGCGGTTGGTCGATATTCGTCTGAATCCTGGCGGGCAGTTGGCGGGCTTTGCCAAGAAGGACGACTTGCCCTACTTCCTGTCCAAGCTTGCCGACGGCTGTCGCTACGTCCACGTGCCGGAGCTCGCCCCGACCAAGGAGATCCTGCACGCCTTTCGCACCGATTCCGACTGGGCCGGCTACGCAGCCCGGTTTGAAGCCCTGATGGACGAGCGGCGGATCCCCGAGACGCTCGATCGGCAGCAGTTCGAGGCCCTCGCGTCGTGTTTGCTTTGCAGTGAACCAACGCCGCAAGAATGCCATCGCCGTTTGGTCGCGGAGAGGCTGGCCGCGCGCTGGCCTGATGTCGAAGTCATTCATCTATGAACAAGCGTCTGGCGATCACCGACGTGACGCGGATGCAGGAGGGACGGGTCTGCATGGCGGGCTACGACGACGACGGCGTCTGCATTCGGCCGGTGCTGCCGTCGCCGGGCATCTTCGAGGACAGCTTGTACGCTCGCGGCCATGCGATTGTGTTTCCCTTTGCGCTGGTGCAGTACGATCTGATCCAGCACATCCCCCAGCCGCCGCACACCGAAGACCACGTTTACGACCCGAGGCACGTGCGCCTCATCCGCCGACTGGACGAGGGGGAGCGCCGGGCACTTCTGGAGCGCACGCTCTTCGCTGGCGTTGAGGAGATTTTCGAAGCTCCGATCATTTCCGGCGAGGGCTTCTACATCGTCCGAGGTCAAGGCGTCCGCTCGCTGGGCACGATTCAACCTCGCCGAATCTGCCGGGTCGCACACGAGCAATCGCCGGACGGCCGTTGGAAGTACCGGCTCAACTTCACAGATCGAAAGGGAAAAAACTACTGGCTGACGATAACCGATCTGGCGTGGCGGTACTTCGTCGATCAGCAGCGCAGCGAGGGACGGACGCCTCAGCAAGTTTCCGCGCACCTCACGTCCACGCTGGCAAGACGGGACGTATTTCTGCGGATCGGCCTGGCGCGCGGCTGGGAACGGTTTCCCGACCGGTGTTATCTCCAACTCACGGCGGTCCACACGTTTCCCGACTATCTCGACGGACGCACCTTCGCCGACCTCGCGGCCCGGCAGTGACCTCTTTGGAGTGCGGCGACTTGTCGCCGCTTTCTTTTGCGGTAGAACGCCTCCAGCAGGAAAAAGAAAGCGGCGACAAGTCGCCGCACTCCAAAGGCGCGACCAGCGGTCGCGGCTTTGTGGCGCGACGGCGATCAATCATCCACCGGGAGCAGTCTCCGGCCCTTGGGCATGAGCTTGCACAGGAGGATGCCGCCGAAGTAGAGAAAGCTCAACGGGAACGCCAGGAGCGACATGCTGATGGGATCGGGCGGAGTGAGGATCGCCGCGAGGACGAAGATCACGAGGATCGCGACCCGCCAGTACGACAAGTAGATCGGCACGGTAAACACGCCGATTCGCTCCAGGAAGAGCATCACCAGCGGCAACTGGAAGGCGATGCCGAATCCCAGCGGGAGCATGAGCACGAAGCCCAGCCATTCGGTGATCCGCGGCTCGGGCGCGATGCCCAGGTGGCGGTTGAACTTGAACAGGAAGTCCAACACCGGCGCGAACACGAAGAAGAACGCGACCGACACGCCGAGCAGAAACAGGGCGATGCTCAGCGGCAGGTAGACGTTCACGTACCGTTTTTCGTGCGGGTAGAGCCCGGCCGCCACGAAAATCCAGATCTGATAGAAGATCCAGGGACTGGCCAGCACCGCGCCGACCAAGAGCGATGCCTTTAAGTAGATCATGAACCCCTCGTGCACGGCCAGCGACTTGGCGCTCACGCGCGGGTCGTCCTTGGCCGGGCGCCACATGAAGACGTGTACGAAGTCGCTCGCCCGGAGCGGCTGTTCGGAGTCGCGGGGCGGGAGATCCAGCGTTGCGAAGCGGTCGGGATAGAGGGCCTTGAGCTGATCGAGCACGGCGGCCGGGTCGATATAGACCTTGTCCGCCAGCAAACCGTCCTTCTCGACCAGATCCTTCATCTGATCGGGTACGTAAGGCGATGGCCGCTCGCCGTTATTTGCCCCCGACAACTCCTTCTCGACCCGTTCCTTGGTATCCTCCTGGTAGTATTTGGTCAGGGCGTTGGTCAGGGGCGTCTGGATGAACTCCACGACGTATCGGCCGACCACCAAGCCGACGATGAGCCCCAGGAACAGCCCGGCCACGGCTCGGAACAGGCAAACCCGCAACTCTTCGAGGTGCTCCCCGAAGGTCATCGTGGAATCTTTGAAGAGGTCTTCGTCGCCTTTGTTTCGCGGCATCGCTCGCTAGCACTCTGGTGGGGCATGAAAGGGGCCCGGCGGGGCCCGGAAAACATCCATTATAGACTCGCCTTCTTCTGAAGGCATCGGGTGCCTATAATCCACATTCCACGGAGGGGGCGAAAGGTCGGCTCATGAGCAATTCCGCGAGATGGATCGCCGTGTGCGTCCTCGTCTTGGCTGCCGGCGGGTGCGTGACGCCGCCGCGATGGCTCCGTCCCGGCCCTGCGGCGTATCAGCAGCGAAAGGCCGAGCGATTCGACCCGTACGCCGACAACGACATCGGCCCCACGATCGCCGGGGGGCGGCCCCGCGACTACGACAAGCCGCTGTCCGAACCCAACCGCGCCCGCTGGACGAGGCCCAACTCCGGCTTGTAAAGACCAGCGATCCTCCACCGCGCCTCCTGGGACGTTCGCCCCCTAGGAGTTACCATGGACTACACATGGCTCGGTCTTTGGCGAGACCGAGATTTCGCGTCACGGAGTGACGCGACCACGTGGAGTCCTTCTTGGGGGCAATTCATGGCTAAATCGAGGCATAACAAACCGAACCCTGCCAGGGGCAAGCCGTCGCATCGCCGATCGGGCGGCAGAGACGCATCGCGCGTCAGGCGGTCGGGTGGCCGCGCCGTTGCCATGGCGGCGGGCCAGAAGCCTGAGCCGGATGCCGCTCCAGCGGAGCCCGAACGCCTACAGAAGGTCCTTGCAGCCGCCGGATTGGGCAGCCGACGGCAGTGCGAGGAGTTGATTCTCACCGGCCGCGTGGAGGTGGACCGCAAAGTGGTCACCCAGCTCGGCACCAAGGTCGATCCCACGCGGCAGCAAGTCCGCGTTGACGGAGTGACCCTGCCCAGCCCCGACCGGGCGTACTTCGCGGTCCACAAGCCGTCGGGAGTGATCTGCACGAACCGGGATCCGTCGGGCCGGCCGCGGGTTGTCGATCTCGTGCCTTTCCCCGAGCTGCGGCTCTTTCCCGTGGGCCGTCTCGATCTCCACAGCGAAGGGCTGATTCTGCTCACCAATGACGGCGAACTGGCCAACCGGCTCATGCACCCCCGCTACGGAGTGGAGAAAACCTACCGGGTCCTGGTTGCCGGCCGTCCTACGCGCGAGGTGCTCGCCGAGTTGCGGCGCGGCGTCCACTTGGCGGAAGGCGTGGCCCGGGCAAGCTCGGTTACGGTCAAGAAGGAACTCAAGCAGAGTACGGCAATGGAGATGGTCTTGAAGGAGGGGCGGAATCGCGAGGTTCGCCGGATTCTGGCCCGCGTGGGGCACAAGGTGCTCCGGCTGCTGCGCCTGGCGGTCGGGCCGGTGCGTCTGGGCGATCTGCCGCCTGGCGGTTTCCGTCGCCTCACCCGACAAGAGGTCGATGCCTTGCGTCGGGCAACCGAGGGTTCGGGGTTCAGGGTTCGGGGTTCAGGGTTGAGATCTCAGGGAATATCAAATTGAGAATTGCAAATATCAAATATCAAATTGCAGACTGTGACGCCGACCTCCCTTGGCAGAAGGATGCGTGCTCTTCAATTTGATATTTGCAATTTGCAATTCCCTGAACCCCGAACCCTGAGCCCCACGCAGTTTCCGGGCAGCAAAATAATGCATCACGACGCTTGCTATGCCGATCGCGCCTGGTGTGGGCGGGTCGGCATTGAGGAGAACCTGGCGATCGCGCGGGACACGTATCGGGTGCGGATCCGCGCGCCCGAGATTGCCCGGCGGATCGTGCCCGGCCAGTTTCTCATGCTGCGTCTGCCCGAGTGCAACGATCCGCTCTTGGGGCGTCCGTTGGCCCTGTACGATACGGTGGTCGATGCGGCCGGGGCGGCGATCGGAGTGGACATCGTGTATCTGGTCATCGGCAGAATGACGCGGCGCCTGGCGGCACTTCCCCCCGGGGCTTCCTTGGAGGCCTGGGGCCCTTTAGGCAATGGGTTCCCCCCTACGGAGACGGAGCAGCTCGTGATGGTGGGCGGAGGGATCGGGCAGACCCCGCTGCTTGCCCTGGCGCGGGAGTATTTCGGTTTGCGGCTGTATGGGGACCCTGGGCGCAGGGTGACGCAAGCCAAGAAGATCACGCTCTGTTACGGGGCGCGCACCGCGGATCTCTTGGCCGGCGTGGACGATTTCCGTACTTTGGGGGTCGAGGCCGTCCTGAGCACCGACGACGGTTCAGCGGGCCATCACGGACTGGTGACCGAGCTGATCCGCCCGGTGGTCTCGCAGTCGGATTTGCCCTGCCGGATTGTCTGCTGCGGCCCCGAGCCGATGATGGAAGCGACCGCGCACATCGCGCGGGAGTTGAGTGTACCCTGTCAGGTCTCTTTAGAGTCGCCCATGGCCTGCGGCATCGGCATCTGCTTCAGTTGCGTGGCGAAGGTACGGGAGGACTCTGGGGGATGGGACTACCGGCGGACCTGCGTGGAAGGGCCGGTATTCGACGCCGAACGGATCGAATTCTAATTTATCAGGTCTTGGGCGCCGCTTTTGCTTTGGCGGCCTTGATCCTGGCCGAGAGCCGCGATTTGAGCCGCGCGGCGGCATTCCGATGGATGGCCCCCTTGGCCGCGGCCTGATCGAGCTTCTTGGCCGTGTCGCGGAACTCCGTCTCGGCCTGTTGGACGTCCCCCTCGCTGACGGTAGAGGCGACCCGTTTGCACCGGGTGCGCAAGTCGCGTTTGAGCGAGCGATTGCGGGTCCGTTGAACCGTATTCTGCCGCAGCCGCTTGGCTGCACTCTTGGTAGTCGGCATGTTTGCTTAACACCTATCCTTTCACGGACCGGAAAAGGTGACAGGCACCTTTTGTGCGAAGCACCCTTCGGGGCCTTTCAGGCAAAAGGTGCCTGTCACCTTTTCCGGTCTTCGTTGACATCAGCCTTCCGATTCGCCCTCTCCGGCCGTCCCCTTGCTTCCGGACTCGGCATTCTCCCGCATTTCGGCGATTTTGTCCAGGAGGGCGGAGACGTCTCGGTAGTTGAAGTCCATTCCGGCCAGCATGGTAAGGTGGCGTTCCGCGGTATCCAGCTCGCGCATCGCCATGGCGAGCCGCCCTGCCATGTAGAGGGCCTTCTTCCTGCTCGCGGGATCGCGTTCGGGAATCTCGCGGATCGCGTCCTCGAAGTGGGACGCCGAAAGCCGATACTGCTTGATCTTCTGGAAGCAGTGCCCCAGGGACAGAAGCGATAAGCCTTTGCGCCGCGGATCGTTGCGGGAGTGCTGGTATTCGGCGATGGCCTCGTTGTACATCCCGTTGATCTTGTATCGCTCGCCCAAGTCGTAGCGGAACAGGAGGTTGTTCGGATAGCGCTGGACGCGGTTGCGGCAGAATTCCAAGTCCTTGACGTGGAACTGCCCGCGCAGCTCCTCGAAGCGCTGCTGGTCTTCCTCCCCGCCGGACGCCTCAGCCTTCCCTTGGGCCCGGCCCATCTGCTGGCGGAGGTGCCGCAGTTGCACGTCCTCCCATTTCTCGCGGATGTCCGGATCCTTGTTGGAGACCTCGTAGGCGCGGGAGAGGACTTCCTCGGCCTTGGCGAAGCCCTCGTCGCGGAGGTACAGCTCGGAGAGCTCGACGTACTTGGTCAAGTCCTTGGGATTGCGGCGGATGTCGCGTTCCAGGCGTTGCTCGGGGGTCAGCTCGCCGGCGTCGCTCGCGCCGCCCTCCTTGGCGAATTTCTGCTGGGAAATGTCCTGCCCTTTTTCCCAACCGCCCTTCTGGATGGTTTTCTTGACGGTCAGGCTGGCAATCGCCCGCGCTGCTGCCTCGTCGCCCGGCTTGATCTGCTCCACCCGGTGCCAGCAGGTAATGGCCTGATCGTACTGCCCGGCTTCGTCCAAGGCGTGGGCACAGAGCCGGTTGACGTCCAGGTCCTTGGGGTTGGGTTCCAGGGCGATTTTGAGATACACGAGCTGCGTTTGCAGGCAACCCAGGCTCTCGCACGCAGTGGCCATGGCCTTGAGGGTGGCAACGTGCCATGGGTTGACCTTCAGCACGTCCATCCCGTGCTTGATGACTCCCGCCCAATCCTTTTGCACCGATGCCTTCTTGACCATCCCCCGCGCCCCGGCGGTTTGGATAAAGGCGAGGTTGCTGCCTTTCTTGTTGTTGTTATACTTCAGTTTGAGGTTC
This sequence comes from uncultured Planctomycetaceae bacterium, assembly GCA_964438165.1. GTDB lineage: Bacteria > Planctomycetota > Planctomycetia > Pirellulales > Thermoguttaceae > CALFBP01. The sequence continues at coordinate 8,424 of CAYTJV010000253.1, forward strand.
GCCAGGTAACTTTGCGCGTAGGGGACGTTGGAGGGATCTCCGACCACGCACTGCGTGAACAACTCGTTGGCGTAGTCGTAGTTCTCCTGACGCATCAAGTTGTTGGCCTGCTCGAAACTCTGCTGGAGCCGCTTGCGCTTTGCCGGGGAAGGTTGGGAAAGAGCGTCTTCGGCTGCCTTTTTGTCTTTGTCGTCGCGTGCCATAGTGAGGCCGATCGTTCGTCAGGGTGCGGGCGCGAGGCGCGGCCGATCCGTCGACTAGCCGAGGGCCCTGCTAACCAGCCGTCCATTCCATGGTTCCTATTCTAACACCCGCCATGGGCAACACAACGGTCGGAATCGTCTACTTGGTCGGAGCGGGGCCCGGCGACCCGGGACTGATTACTTTGCGAGGGGTCGAGTGCCTGCGGCGCGCCGATCTGGTCCTCTACGACTACCTGGCCAACCCGCTGATCCTGAAACATGCCCGCCCTACCGCCGAGTTGATCTGCCTCGGACAGCACGGCCAGAAGAAACACTGGTCGCAGGAAGGGATCCATGCGGCGATGATTCGCGCGGCTCGCGAAGGAAAGAACATTGTACGTCTCAAAGGGGGGGATCCTGACGTTTTCGGACGCAGTGCCGAGGAAATCGAGGCCCTCACCGCCGCCGGCGTCCCTTATCAGACCGTGCCCGGGGTGACGGCAGCCCTGGCAGCGGCCGGCTACGCCGGGATCCCCGTCACCCATGGCCAGTACTCCTCCGCCGTGGCCTTGGTGACCGGCCAGGAACGCCACTGCAAACAGGGAGAAAGCCTCGATTATGGGGCCTTGGCCGGTTTCCCCGGCACGCTGATCTTCTACATGGGCACGACTTCCGCCAAGGTGTGGAGCGCGACGCTCCTGCGGCACGGCAAGCCCCCCGATACACCCGTGGCCGTCGTGCGGCGATGCTCGTGGAGCGACCAGGAGACGATCCGCTGCACGCTGGCCGACGTGGCCAACGTGATTGCGGAGCGTGGCCTGCGGCCGCCGGCGGTGGTCATTGTGGGCCGGGTGGCGGGATTGGCGCCGGAGGTCTCTTGGTTCACGGCCCGACCTCTCTTCGGCAAGCGGATCGTGGTCACCCGGCCTCGGCACCAGAACGCATCGCTCGCCGAGCGACTTGGCGAGCTCGGCGCCGAGGTACTCGTTCAACCGGCAATTGAGATTGCCCCGCCCCAAGACTGGGGACCGGTCGACCATGCCTTAGAGGGTCTGGATGAGTACCACTGGATCGTCTTCTCCAGTGCCAACGGGGTGCAGTTCTTTCTCGACCGGCTCGAACAGCGCCACGGCGACGTGCGGCGTCTGGGGCGAGTGAAGTTGGCGGCCATTGGTCCGGGCACCGCGGAAGAGCTCTCCAAGTACCGGCTTCGGGCCGATCTCGTTCCCGGCGAGTACCGCGCGGAAGCTCTGGCGGAAGCCCTGGTGGCGGAGCATGTCGTCGCGTCACTCCGTGACGCGAACTCGGTCTCGGAGAGACCGAGCCACGTGACGGCGGCCGGCCAGAGATTCCTGCTCATCCGGGCCAGCCGAGGGCGCGAGGTGCTGGCCGAGCAACTCGCCGCAGCCGGGAAGCAGGTCGAGCAGGTGGTGGCCTATCAGAGCACGGACGTCCAGCAGCCCGATCCCCAGGTAGCCGCTGCCCTGGCCGCCGGAAAGGTGGACTGGATCACGGTCACTAGCTCGGCGATTGCCCAGTCGCTGGTCCGGCTGTTCGGCGAAGATTTACGCCGGACGCGCTTGGCGAGCATCAGCCCGGTGACTTCGGGGACGCTCGTGCGTCTGGGATTTCCCCCGGCAGCCGAAGCGGTCCGCTACACCATGGAAGGGCTTGTCGATGCGATTCTGGCCTACGTTTGTTCGCGGAACGTCGACCAACTGAGATAGCCCAGGACGGCCGCGCAGATGATGAACCCGATGCTCATCAACATGCTCGTTCCGCCGAAAGGAATCCCAAGTCCCAAGTCCAGACCAAAAAGGAGCACCAGCAGTGCGGCGACGGCCATTCCGACAATACAAAGGGCTTTGGGCATCGGAGCTATCCCCGGACGGTCATGCGATCAAACGGAGCACACAATTCGCATTATAATTCGTGCGGCTGGGCATCTCTACTACTTTACGTTTGGGTAATGCAGGTCAGGGCTTCCAGCCTGACGGTATGCGTAGCCGAATTCGCCAGAATTCGGGGTAAGTGCTTGCCGCCTCCCGAATTCTG
>CAYTJV010000254.1:0-10645 GCA_964438165.1 uncultured Planctomycetaceae bacterium
GTAGTCGCCAAACCCGTTTCCACCGGCACGGGGCCGGTGGGGAGGACGACAACCGTTCGTGAACTTGTCGATGGATGGAGATGAGCGATGGCGGAATACGGCGAGTGGAATCGCAAAGGGGCGACCCTCAGCGACGCGACGGCCACCAAGGAATACGGAGTGAGCCGGGAATTCATCGTCAAGGGCATTCGAGCCGGCAAGCTGGAATACCGCGAAGGGGCGATCTGGGGAAATCCCTATCTCAAGGTCTTGAGGAGGCAGCTCGAGCAGTACATCCGTGAGGAGCTTGGCGCGGATCGCTTGTCGAGCGGCAAGAACCAGACCGAGCTGCGGAAGATCAAGAAGGAAATGGCCGATCTCAAGAAAAGACTTGCCGAGTTGCAGGCTCGAAAAACGGAACTCGAGAAAGCCCTGAAGAAGTAGCCGACCGAGCGGGGAGAGTGCCAACGTGGTGCTTACCGTTCCCACAAAGTCAGCAAAGTCAGGGTCAGAGCAAAGTCAGGAGCAAAGTCAGGGTCAGACTTTGAATTTTAACTTTGGGCAATCAGCGGAACAGCCCCCACAGCGCCCGGCGACGAAACAGGCGCAAATAACCCTGGGATCGGGTCTCATTTCCGTACTCCAAGCTCTGACCGCAGCTTGGGCGCCGAACGACATGATCATCCTCACCGCGCGGGTGCCCGTGCTTTCGAAATCGGGAGTCGGTGTGCTACTGCTTGACCGCTGCCGGAGCAGGAGCCCGAGCGTTGGGTTCGAGTTGGCAACCTGCCCCACGTTGCAGTTTTTCTGGAACGGGCATACATCGCCCAGCGACGAAACAGGGGCCCCCGCGCGAGGAGCATATTTTTTACGGAACGTGTCGGGTCTTGTCCCGTCGTCGTGCAGCGATGAGATATAATCAAATGACCCGTCTTCTGACCCAAGGGAAGCTGCTCCCTCGATGCTGGACCTGATCGCCACTTCCACCTTCGGGCTGGAAGCCGTCGTTGCCCGCGAATTGACGGCCCTGGGTTACCAGAGCCGGACGATCCAGCCGGGCCGCATGCTCTTCCAGGGGGGCGAGTCCGCCATCTGCCGGGCGAACCTCTGGCTGCGTGCGGCGGATCGGGTCTTGCTGCGCCTGGGGGTCTTCCAGGCCACGGACTTCGGGACCCTGTTCGACCAGACCTACGCGGTGCCCTGGGACGAGTGGATCCCGCCCGATGCCGAGTTCCCGGTGACCGGCCGCTCGCACAAGTCGCAGCTTTCCAGCGTGCCGGCCTGCCAGAAGATCGTCAAGAAGGCCGTCGTCGAGAAGCTCAAAGCCGCCCACCATGTGTCCACACTGCCCGAGACCGGCCCGCGGCGCGTGATTGAAGTCGCCCTGCTGGAAGATCAGGCGACGTTGACGCTCGACACGACCGGCCCGGGCCTGCACAAACGCGGCTATCGGCCGCTGGTCGGCCAGGCCCCGTTGAAGGAGACCTTGGCGGCGGCGATGGTGCTGTTGAGCTTCTGGCGGCCGGAGCGGCCGTTGATCGACCCCTTTTGCGGCACCGGCACGATCCCGATCGAGGCGGCGCTGATCGGGCGGAATCTCGCGCCTGGCCTTCATCGCGGTTTCGCGGCCGAGTCGTGGCCGCGGCTGCCGCAACTGTCGTGGCAGCGTGCCCGGGAGGAAGCCCGGGAGTTGGCCCGGCCGGACATCCCCGGCACGATCCTCGGCAGCGACGTCGACGAAGAGTCGCTGCGGCTGGCGCGGCAGAACGCGGCCAAGGCGGGCGTCGCGCGGGATATCCGCTTCCAACGGAAGGCCTTCGCCGAGCTCTCCAGCGACGAGCAGTACGGCTGCGTGATCTGCAATCCGCCTTACGGCGAGCGATTGGGCGAGCGCGACGAGATCGAGGGCCTCTATCGCTCGATGCCCGAGGTCCTCCGCCGGTTGAAGACCTGGTCGCACTACATTCTTGCCGCACATCCCGACTTTCAGGCGCTGGTAGGGCAATCGGCCGATCGGCGGCGGAAGCTGTTCAACGGCCGGATTCCGTGTACGCTGTATCAGTTCCACGGGCCGCGGCCCGGCGCGCCGCTGGAGGAAGAGCCGGCGGACGAGCCGCCGGCGAAGGACGATTCGACGCGGACTGCGGCAGGCGACGCTGCGGGCCCTCCGGCAGAGGGCGACGGGACGGCCGCAGCGCAGGCGAAGCTCGCCAAACCGGCCTTCGGCGGTCTGACCGCCAAGGCCCGTCATCAGGCCGAGCTGCTCCGCGTGCGGCTGGCCAAGCGGGTCCGGCACTTCCGCCGCTGGCCCACGAAGATGGGCATCACCTGCTACCGGCTCTACGACCGCGACATCCCCGAGATTCCACTGGCGGTGGACCGCTATGAAGACTGCCTGCACATTGCCGAATACGCCCGGCCGCACGAGCACACGGCCGCCGAACACGCCGACTGGCTCGACCTGATGGCCCGCACGGCCGGCGAAGTGCTGGGCGTGCCGCCGGCGAACCTCTTCACCAAGCGCCGCCGCCGCCAACGCCCGGACACCCAATATCGGCGGCTGGCCCGGCAGGAGCGGATCCTGGAGGTCACGGAGGGCGGCCTGAAATTCCGCGTGAACTTGTCCGACCATCTCGACCCGGGCCTGTTCCCCGATCACCGCGTCCCCCGCCCGATGGTTCGCAGCCTGGCCCAGGGCAAACGGTTCCTCAATCTGTTCGCCTATACCGGCGCGTTCAGCGTCTACGCTGCGGCGGGCGGGGCCGAATCGACCACCAGCGTGGACCTGTCCAGCACGTACCTCCAGTGGGCGCAGCACAACATGACGCTCAACGGCTTCTCCGGCGATGCGTACCACGTGATCCGGGCCGACGCGATGAGCTTCCTCAAGCACCGCCCGCGACTGGGCGCCTACGACCTTGCGGTCGTCGATCCGCCGACGTTTTCCAACAGCAAGCGGCTCGAACGATTTTGGGACATCCAGCGGGACCACGTCGAGTTGCTCAACCGTCTGCTGCCCTGGATGACGCCGGGCGGGGTGATCTTCTTCTCGACGAATTTCCGCCGCTTCAAACTCGCCGCCGAGGAGCTCGCCGGGGCGACGATCCGCGAGATCAGCCGCCAGACCGTCCCGCCCGACTTCCGCAACCGTCGCATCCACCGCTGCTGGCGAATGGTCCGCACCGGCGGGCCTTAAAGGCAGCGGAAATCACCGCGCTCGGCGCAGGTCTCCTGACCTCGCCGATTTCTTGACCGATAGGTCTCCTGTAGTATCGGAGACCTTCGGTCAGACCCGTGCGGGGTCAGGAGACCCGCGCACAGCGCGGTCGCTTACGACCACAGCCGCCGCAAGTCGAGCTGGAGGCCGGGCAGGACAGGATCACCGGAGAGCGACTCGGGGTTGTCCAGGCAAACGGGTTCCTCGTTCGGCCGGTAGACGTGGACCTTCTTCTCCGCTGGGTCGATCAGCCAGCCAAGCCGAGCGCCACTGTCCAGGTACTCCTGCATCTTCTCCTGGAGTCCGCGCAGTAAATCCGTCCGCGAGCGGACCTCGGCCACGAAGTCCGGGCACAGGGGAGGGAACTTCGCTCGCTGCTCGGGCGTGAGTGCGTCCCATCGCGAGCGCTGGACCCAAGCCAGGTCCGGCGAGCGCTCCGCGCCGTTGGGAAGAATGAACCCCGCCGAAGGGCCGAAGCCGATCCCAGTGCCGTCGGCCTCGATCCAGTTCGCCAGTGCCGCGGCCAATCGAAACTCGAAGCTCGCCGTCTCTCCGCCCGTCGGTGGCATGAGAACCAACTCCCCGTCGCTGGTGCGTTCGATGCGCAGATCCCGGTTCCACTGGCAGAAGTCGAAGAAATCGTCGTCGCTCAATTTGCGCAGAAGCGCTCCGAAATGGAGGACGACGGGCGGTGCTTCGGCGGCGAGTGTGGAGGTGTTCATGAAAGTGCTGAGTTGACTGCCTCGGATCGCAATTCCACCGTGCATATTCCCTACATTATACACCAGTACGCTTGCCAGGGCGAGAACCATCGGGCGGGAGTCAGTCGATTGCTTCGATCAGCGTGGGAAGGGTCCGGCTGATCTTGAGGATCACGTCCTCCTTGCCGGCCCACTCCGCGGCACTCGACCATGGAAAGTCCTCGGCCCGAGCGACCAGCCCTCGCCTCACCGGGTTATCCATGAGGATAGCACCGAGGTCGCCCCGCACGGAAACACGGGCACCCGTGCGAATCCACGTCCATCCCTATCCGTTGTCAGCGTCATGGATTAGAATCGATGGATTCAGAGGCGGCCAAGGGGCCTTGTCCGTGCGGGGCCTCTGTGGCGAGTGGGGGGCAGGGACTCGTACATCAAGGTCGTTGATCGTTCGCCCGCCAATCGCCGCGTGCAAAGCGTCAGCAATTTTTTCAACACGTTTCATGAACCATATTCGTAACTTCTGCATCATCGCCCATATTGACCATGGGAAATCAACCCTGGCCGATCGGTTGATCCAGGCCTGTGGCGGCGTTTCCGATCGCGAGTTTCGCAACCAACTGCTTGACTCGATGGATATCGAGCGCGAGCGGGGGATCACGATCAAGAGCAATTCGATCACGCTTTCCTACCGCGCCCCCGACGGGCAGGACTATCAACTGAACCTGATCGACACCCCGGGGCATGTCGATTTTTCGCACGAGGTGCGGCGCTCGCTCCTGGCGTGCGACGGTGCGGTGATTGTCGTGGACGCATCCCAGGGGGTCGAGGCGCAGACGGTCGCCAACCTCTACCTGGCAATGGATCACAACCTGGAATTGCTGCCGGTAATCAACAAGATCGATCTGCCTGCCGCCGATGTCGAGCGGGTGCGTGAGGAGATCGATAAGGACCTGGGGCTCGATCCGTTCGCGGCGATCCCAGTCTCGGCCAAGACCGGTTTCGGCATTCAAGACGTTTTGGCGGGAATCGTCGAGAAGTTGCCTTGCCCCAAGGGCGACCCGGCCGGGCCGCTGAAAGCGCTCGTCTTCGACGCGCAGTTCGATCGTTATCGTGGGGTGATCCTCCTGTGCCGCGTCATGGATGGCACGGTGAAACCCGGCGACGCCATCCATTTCATGCACTCGGGCTGGGATTACACGGTGGAGGAAGTGGGGATCAATCGGCTGAAGTTCTATCCCAAAGAGCAGCTCAGCGCCGGGGAGGTGGGCTACATCATCGCTGGAATCAAGAGCGTGCGGGAAATCGAAATCGGCGATACGATCACCCACCTCGACCGCCCGGCGGCCGAACCGGTCCCCGGCTACCAGAAGGCGAAGCAGGTCGTCTTTTCTTCGATCTATCCGATCGATGCGGACGAGTACCGCGAACTCTCGAAGGCCCTGGATAAGCTGTCCATCAACGACGCCTCCCTGACGTATGAGAAAGACAGCTCCGCGGCCCTGGGCTTCGGGTTCCGCTGCGGATTCCTCGGCCTGCTGCACCTGGACGTGATCCAGGAGCGCCTGCAGCGGGAGTTTGACATCGGGTTGGTCGTCTCGGCCCCGTCGGTCAGGTACAAGGTGACCTTGAAGGACGGCAACATGCTCGAGGTTGACAACCCGGGAAACTGGCCCGATCCGTTCAAGATCGCCAGCGTCGCGGAGCCGTACATCAAGGCGTCGATTCTCGCGCCCGAAGAGTACGTCGGTTCGGTCATGGAGCTGTGCCGTGAATATCGCTCGGCGAGCCAGCATATGAATTACCTGTCCGTGGGCCGGGTCGAGTTGATCAGCGAGATGCCGCTCGGCGAGGTGCTCTTCGATTTCTACGGCAAGCTCAAGACGGTCACCCGCGGCTACGGCTCGTTCGATTACGCCCCAATCGACTATCGCGAGACCGACGTGGTCAAGGTCGAAATCCTGATTAACGAGGAACCGGTCGATACGCTTGCCTACCTGGTCCATCGCGACAAGGCGCGGGCACGGGCGCTGCACTACTGCGAGCAACTGGCCGAAGCGATTCCCCGCCACCAGTTCAAGATCCCGATCCAGGGCGTCATCGGCGGCAAGGTCATCGCGCGCTCGACGATCCAGGCCTACCGCAAGGATGTGACGGCCAAGTGCTACGGCGGCGACGTGTCGCGCAAGAAGAAGCTCCTCGAAAAGCAGAAGAAGGGCAAGGCCAAGATGAAGCAGGTCGGCCAGGTCCAGATCCCGCAAAAGGCCTTCATCGCGGTCCTTGCAGCGGACAGGAAGTAGTGATTGCTGCGAGTCTGCGTCCCGGTTTCGACTCGTTTCTGCTCTAACGACGCCCCCCTATTTGCGGCAGCCGACGGCTGCGGTAGAATATGTAGAATATTGGGGGTAGCAATCGGGTTATGGAGTGAGTCCTTTCGCCAGGCCAAACTGGTTCGCCAAAGCCGCACGAGCCACGGTCGTCTCGATCTCGCAGAAGACGCGGTTCCCGTTACGGCTGGAACAGATCCGGATGCTGATCGGAAGTGGAGGGAATCATGAATGTCGTGTTGCGCGGGACCGTCCGCGGCCGGACGGTCGAATTGGATCGTGACCCGGGAATCGAGGAGAACCGCGTGGTTGAAGTCATTCTGCGGACCAAGCAGTTGCCTGGCCCTCCGCCGGCCTGGGAGCCGGGAAGCACTGAAACGGCCGCGGGGATGCTGGCGGATGCGTGGACCCCCGAGGATGACCGGATCCTCGAGGAGATCCACGAAGAGCGCCAACGGTCGGCGTTTCGGGAGATCCCGGAATGAGCTATCTGCTCGACACCAATATTCTCTCGGCCCATCTGCGCCGCCCTTCCGGGCTGCAACACCGTTTCGTTTGACCTGACATTGGTCACCCACAATACCAAGGACTTCCAGAAGATCCCCGGCCTGCGGCTGGAGGACTGGCTGGCGTCATGAAACCGCGACTGAGAGGCGAAACCACCTTTCTTCGACAACGTCCACTTCTTGATTGACGGTCCGACCCTTGCTGGCTTGATGATTGACCATAACATCGGAGTCACAGGCTATCGGTCTTATCTCTTGAAGCGGATTGATTCGGGCTACTTTTTTCGGCGCTAATCGGAATTGAACGGACATATTATGGGTCCCGGGTCCGGGGGAGGAGAAGGGGGACAGGCGCGCTTATTGACCGGGCGGCCGAACCAGACATCCGGCCAGGTCGGGAAGATGATGGACTGACAACGCGGGAACGGTCTACCTCGAAACGACTTTCGTCAGTTATCTTGTCGCGTTGCCTGCTCGCGATCTGGTGATTGCCGCGCACCAACCGGTCACACGAGACTGGTGTTGACGTGGAACTGCAGGCACCTGGCCAACGCGCAGATTTCGCGGCGCGTAGGTGCGGATCTGTAGCGAACGTGGCTTCGTCATGCCGACGATTTGCACGCCTGAGGAGTTGTTCGCTCAAGACCGACGATGAATGATGATCCCATTGTTGCCTCCGTCCGGAAGGTCCGCGAAGAACTCGCCGCCGCGTTTGACTACGACATGCACGCAATTTTTGCCGACTTGCGTCGGCGGGAGGCTGACCTGGGCGACCGGCTCGTGAGGCAGTCGCAGACGCAACGGCCGAACCAAGCGATGCACCCGAGCGGCGGTTCAGGTCGTTCGCCCGTGGCTTGACACGCCACCGTAAAGAGGGATAATACCGATATGAGCACAGAAGTGAAACATACTGGCACGGACCCCTTAGAACGAGCCGATGCGGAGGCGGTTTACCTGGAAACAACGTTCAAACGCACAGATCACGCGAAGAATAGCAGTGGTGTGTCAGAAGCTGGGCCACCGCATGCCCATTATCTGCACGCCCGAAGAACTCATGGGAGCATAGCATCATGTGGGAAGACCCTATTGTGGCGGAAGTCCACCGCAGCCGCGAAAAGCTAGCGGCGGAGTACAACTATGACGCCGGGGCGTTTTTCGCCGATGTTCGGAAGCGTCAGGCGTCCCTAGGCAGCAGGCTTGTGCGGCAAAGGAGGCCGGCCGAACCAACGGCTGAAGCTGACCGGGGCCGCCATTTCGGTGCTGGCGGGGCCACGTCCCCTGAGGCGGCCCCGGCAGCTTAGGCTTAGCGTTCGCTCAATTCGCGCCGATCGCAACCACCGACGCGCCCAAACGCACGCTACCTGCGTTCGTCGGTCACATCGACCGAGGTGAACTCGGTGTAACATGCATAGACCTTTGCATCAGCCGATCGGGCTTTACGTGCATGTGCCCTTTTGCGTAAGCAAGTGCGCGTATTGCGACTTTGCATCGTACGCCACGCGCGAGGCGGATATCCCGCGCTATGTGGATGCCGTGATCCGGGAGATCACGCGGCGCGGCGCAGAAACGGGGCATCCGAAAGCGGATACGATCTTCCTGGGCGGGGGCACGCCCTCGCTTCTGGACGAGTTCCAGGTGACACGCATCCTGGATGCCCTGTTTGAAGCATTCTCAATTGAAGAGGGTGCCGAGATCACCTGCGAATGCAACCCTGGAACGCTCACGACGCCCTTTGCGCAGGCGCTGCGCAAAGCGGGTGTTAACCGGCTGTCCATGGGCGCGCAAGCCACGCAGGCGCGTCTCTTGCGTCTCATCGGCAGGATCCATGATTGGGAGGAAGTGATCGCTTCCGTAGAAATTGCGCGTAAAGCGGGATTTGATAATATCAACCTGGACCTGATGTTCGGCCTGCCTTCGCAAACCGTTTCGGATGTACGGGAAACGCTGGAGGCCGCGATCGCGCTCTCCCCCACGCATCTCTCCTGTTACGGTTTGATTGTTGAGGAAGCAGCGCCGATCTGCCGCGATATCACTGTGGGAAAGCTGGCTCTTCCGGATGAGGAAATTGAGCGCGATATGTACGAGCTTGCGCGGCAGACGCTCGCGGAGCACGACTTTCATCAATATGAAATCAGCAATTTTGCACGCGAAGGGTACGCCTGCCGGCATAATGTCGGCTGCTGGACACGCGTGCCGTACCTTGGCTTCGGCTGCGCGGCACACAGCTTTTTCGAGCAGTGCCGCACGATGAACCCATCAAAGCTTGATGCGTACTTGGCAGGTGAAGAACCGAAGACGGAGCAAATATCAAAAGAAGAAGCGCGGTTTGAGAGCATGATGCTGGGCCTGCGCATGACGCGCGGCGTCAAGAATGAGGATTTTACGCGCATGCACGGGATGAGTATCCGCGAGGCGTTCGGTGAAAAACTGGATAAACCGATAAACGGCGGGCTGCTTCAGTGGCACGAAGGCGCCTTAAGGCTTACTCGCCTCGGCATGGATCTGCAAAACAGCGTGCTTGTTGATCTCATGTGACACGAAACGAAAAGCCGTGAGATACGTTAAGGCATACAGTGCGCACGGGTGCCCTTGTTTGCCCGATCGGATTCCCATCGGTGTGCCACTGCTTAACCGCTGCCGCGGCGAGGCTCGATTCGCAGCCAAGAACGTCACTCCGGCAGCGGTCAAGCAGTGCGGGGCGGGCTAGAACCATCGGGTGAGGGTCAGTCGATGGCTTCGATCAGCGTGGGAAGGGTCCGGTCGATCTTGAGGATCACGTCCTCTTTGCCGGCCCACTCCGCGGCGCTCGACCATGGCCAGTCCTCGGCCCGAGCGACCGGCCCTCGCCTCACGGGGTTATATTGAACGTCACTTGTCGTGCAAGATGGGCCATGAGGATAGCACAGAGGTCGATCCGCCACGCCTTCGGAACTCCTAAACCACGATAATCCCCAAACCTGGCAGAGAAGCAAAGTTTCTCATCAAGGCATTGACTTCCGAAAGCGACAGGCTACGGTGTATTCTTGAAAATTGCCAATTTCTTCTACCGAAGATGACTGAAATAGTCAGGTTTCCTGCGCCGCCACGTCAAAGCGTATCGGGAGAAGACAGCCATGGCTTGCACCGATCAGTCGGTCTTGGAGCGTTTTCGCTCCTATTTGCACTTGCTGGCCGAGGTCCGACTCGATCGAAGGCTGCGAAACAAGCTCGACCCGTCCGACGTCGTGCAGCAGACCCTGTTTCAGGCGCACCAGGCCTGGGGCCAGTTCCGGGGCACGACCGACGGAGAACTGATCGCTTGGCTCCGGCAAATCCTTGAACGTAGCCTGCTCCATTGCGTGCGCGACTATCAAAGGTCCAGGCGGGACGTGTCGCGTGAGCAGTCTCTGGACGCGGCTTGTGACCAGTCCTCGGCACGGCTGGAGGCATGGCTGGCGGCCGAACAGTCGTCGCCCAGCCATTGCGCGGCGAGGATCGAAGAGACCCTGCGCCTGGCCGAAGCGGTGCAGGCCCTGCCCGACGGCCAGCGGGAGGCCGTCGTTCTCTACTACTGGCAAGGCTGCACCCTGGCCGAGATCGGCGAGCAATTGGGCCGGACCACCTCCGCGGCCGGGGGGTTGCTGCGAAGGGGATTGGCGAAGCTGCGCCGGTGTTTGCCGGGTCCAGAGAGCTTCTGAAGAACCGGGGTAAAGCCTTTCGGAAGCTCAAAGCGGCGATTCCCGCGCGAAAACGGGAAAAAGCCTCTTCGGCGCGCGAAATCCGACTCGCAATGGGCTCTTTATAAGAAAGGGACCCGCGGGGACCTGCGGCGGTTGGAAACCAAGGTTAGAGATGTTTGGTGCCCTATGATCGACGAACCAAGTCAACCGTCAGGCCGGGATCAACGGCTCGACGAGCTTATCGCGGCGTACCTCCAGG
>CAYTJV010000255.1:0-10568 GCA_964438165.1 uncultured Planctomycetaceae bacterium
GTCGGCTCTCCTTGAAGGTAGGCGAAGGTCTTCGTGTCGTGTCCCCCCTGGGCGATATCGAGATGGTGTACGCCCCGGTGGCCGGTCATGCCCATGAAGTAGTCCGAGATGCAGTACCAGACGCTGTAGCCTTCCTTTTCGGTCCAGGGCCGGCAGCGCTGGTAGCAGTACGGGGCCACGGGGGCCGGGCCGAGCCAGAGGTCGTAGTCCAGCTCCTTGGGGACCGGCTCGGTGGGCTGCTTGGGGCAGGTCCAACTGGCGGGCACGCCCACGAGGATCGTCTTGAGCTGGCCGATCTTGCCGTTGCGCGCCAGCTCGCAGGCGAAGCGGAACTTGCCCCCAGAGCGCTGCTGGGTGCCGAATTGGAACACCACCTTGCTATGCTTGACGGCCCTGCGCACGGCGATCGCAGCGAGCATGCTCCAGCCGATCGGCTTTTCGCAGTAGATATGCTTGCCCCGCTGGGCGGCGTCGATGACCATCAGCGGATGCCAATGGTCGGGCGTGGTGATCTGCACGGCATCGATGTCCTTGCGATGGAGCAACTCGCGGAAATCCTTGTAGGCCGCGCAGTCGTGATTGTCGTAGAACTCATCGACCGATTGCTTGGCCTTCTGCCGCTGGGTCTCGTGGACGTCGCACACGGCGGCCACGTGGACCTCGGGATTCCCGCGGAACGTGCGCATGTTGCCCATGCCCTGGATCCCCAAGCCAATGCAGCCCAGCGTGACCCGATTCGACGGTGCCACGGCTTCCCCCAGTCCAAAGACCGAGGAAGACACCAGCGCGGGCAGGCTCAGGGCGCCGGCCCAAGCAGCGGACCGGCGGAGGAATTGCCGGCGTGTTGTGCAGTGGGTGTCGGTTTGTCGTGGAGCGGGCATGGGATTGTCTCCTCCGGTTCGATTGTGGTATTCACGGCACGCTCAGTATTCAGGCCAAATCATACCACTTCCTGATCACGACCGAAAGCACTTGCCCGTTCGGCTGATTTGAGGGAATTCGCCGCAAGTGGTTGACTGGCCGTTGCTTCAGGTGTAGACTTCCCCTGCGGTGACAGGCATTGTGCCGCCGAAAATGCCGTATAGCTGGTTGCGTCGTGTGGCGGCGGGATTGGATAGTGGCGCACTTGGCAGGCTGGGAGAATTCAAAGCACTCACGGACAATACCGATGGAGTTCTCCCGTGGATCCAAACCTTCTGGTAATTGAACAGATCGATGCGGGCGCTGACTTCGTTCGCGACTTCAACGGTTACGTTTCTGTTTCCGTCGCTTGCTGGGTGAATCCGGCGGAGTCCGACAACCTGTTTCTGTACGTCGCGTCCGACGAAATCAATGACAACAATATCCGCGCTGCCTACGGCGAGGTTTTGCGGAGACTTAGCGATAAGAGGAGCCAGTGGCTCGATCCGTTTCAGATCAAACTGGTGAACTCGTCTGATCCCATCGCTCGCGACGCCATCCGGATTCGGGATCGTTACCCGGCAAAGCTGCCAACTCGCTACCGGGGATCGTCTCTTGGTGGGATGAGCATAGGCGGCGCATACATCTATCCGCCCTTATCCGCGATGATGTCGACGCCATAGACCGGACCCACGACCAACGATATTCGTGCGGTTCCTCAATTCCAGCGGAACCATCGCAGCCCCAGAACAAATCCCAGGCCGCCCCAGGCGGCAATCAGGGCTATGTCCCCGCCCAGCGACCATAGGCTCGTGCCCTCCAGCATGATCGTCCGCAGCGCGTGAATCAAGGGGTTCAGAGGCAGGAAAGCCAGTGCGGGCTGCACGGCGGCAGGGAACCGCTCGGTGGAGAAGAAGATCCCCGAGGCGATCCACATCGGCAGCATCACGGCGTTCATGAGGCCCGAGACGGTCTCGATCGTCTGGGCGCGGCTGGCCACCAACAGCCCGATGCCTGCGAACTCCAGCGAGCCCAAGAGGATCAACAGCCCTATCGCCAGGTAGCTCCCCAGGCTGGCGACGCCGAAGATGAGGCGGGCGAAGACGATCAGCAGCAGCACCTCGGAGACGGTGAACAGAAGGCGGCTGATGATGATCGCGGCCATGAAGTGTCCGCGTTTCATGGGGGTGGCCACGTAGCGTTTCAAGAGCTTGCGGATCCGCATGTCGACGATGGCGAAGCCCACGCCCCACAGGCCGCCGCCCATCAGGCCCATGCCCAACAGGCCCGGCACGAGAAAATCGATGTAGCGTGCGCCCGGCTCGTCGAGCTGGCGATCGCGGACTTCGGCGGCGTCGCGGCGGCCCGCCGCACGCTGAAGGAAATCGTCGGCGGCGTTGCGGGCCAGGACGCTCTCGGTCCGGGTCGGGTCGAAGGAATACTCGTAGCGCCTATCCCAAAACCGTGCCGGGCAGCCGCAAACTTCCGAAGTCTTGGAGACTTCGGAAGTTTTTGGGACAGACTCGTAGCGCGTGGGCGAGCCGGCCGAGGCCGCAATCATCAGGTCCGCGCGCCCGGTGCGCAGCCGCAGCCGGCCTTCCTCTTCGTCGCAAACGACGGCATGGAACCGCGGGTCGATGTTGAGTGCGGCGGAGACCGACTCGGCAGCCTCCCCGTTTTGAACGGCGATACGGATGGCCTCGACCGGGCGGTTGCGGAACGCCACGCCGAGCGCTACGACCAGGATCAAGGGGAACACGTAAACCCAAAAGACGGCCTCCGGCTCGCGGAGGAACTCGCGCATTCGGGCCAGCGTCAGGTTCAGCAGCGGATGATAGCGGAGGGCGGGATGGCTCATGGATCGGCGGTCTGGGCGGGTTCGATCGGTCGGCCGGTGAGATTCACGAAAACGTCGTCGAGGCTTGCATGGCGGGTGGTGAGGCTTGCCAGGCGCCAGTGGCGGGCCGCCAGCCACTCCAGCAGGGCGGGCAGGACGACGTGCGGCTCGCCCACCGAAAGGCGAATCACGCCGTCCTCCAATCGGCAGCCGGTGACTGAGGGGAGACGGCTCCACGACTCCGCCGGCAGCCGCATCGCGTCGGGCGACTGGACGGAGAACTCGACCACGTGCTCCCCGCCCAGCCGGGCGATCAATTCACGGGGCGTCCCCAGGGCGATGACACGGCCGTGGTCCACGATCGCCACCCGATCGCACAGCCGCTCGGCTTCTTCCATGTAATGCGTGGTCAGCAGGGTCGTGCGCCCGTGGCGGCGGCACTCGCGGATGATCTCGGCCAATTGCCGCCGGGAGTGCGGGTCGAGGCCGGTGGTCGGCTCGTCGAGGAACATCAGGGCCGGGTCGCCGATCATCGCCGTCGCCACCGCCAGGCGCTGCTTCTGGCCTCCGGAGAGGTTCTTGATCCAGGTATCGGCCTTGTCGTCAAGCGACACCCGGGCGATGGCCTCTTCCGGGGCGAGGCCCGTCCGGTAGAAGCTGCGGAAGAGCGTGAGGGTTTCCCGCACCGTGAGCTTGTCGGAGAACTTCGTCTCCTGGAGCGAGATGCCGATCTGCTCGCGGATCGCGGCGCCGCGCTCGCGCCACCGCATGCCCAGGACTTCGACGTCGCCGCTGGTCGGATCGAGCAGTCCTTCGAGGATCTCGATCGTGGTCGTCTTGCCGGCGCCGTTGGGCCCGAGCACGCCGAAGCACTCCCCCTCCTCGATCGTCAGGTCGATCCCGCGCACGGCCTCGACCGGCGGCTTGCCGTCGTAGGTCTTCCGGAGCTCAGCGCATCGAATCGCTACGGCGCTTCCGCACAACGCAACTCCTCCTCCACGAGCCTTCTCATGCGCGTCACGTCCTCCAAGAATGGGCGGTCCTGGCCGGGACATTCCTCCCGGGCCTTGTCGAGACACCGCAGCGCCTCTTGGCGCCGGCCCCCATGGTAGCAGCAAAGCCCTTTCCTGTACCACACCAGGGCGCTGGGGTGCAAGTCCAGCGATTTGTCGAAGCACTCGATGGCCTCGTCGTATTTTTCCAGCTCGAACAGGGCGTTGCCTTTCATGCCCCAGGCAGGGTGGTACGCCGGGTTCAGGTGGAGGGCCTTCGAGAGATACCGGATCTTCATCTGAAGGTCTTCTTCGGCTAGTGCACAGGCGACCCAGTAATCGTATCCTCTTCTGACGGCCGCGGTCTTCAACGACTTCAGCCACGCGCTCCAGCGGGAAGGCCGGCGGACCCGGCTGACGCTCTTGACCGGGACGCGCGGGCCCTTATGGCTACCCTTGTCGACGTGCTCCTGTTCGGTCTCGGGCTTCTCCAAGGTCGTCGCCGGTTTTCCCGCGTGAGGTCGCTGGGGCGGCTCCTCTTTCGGATGTCCCTGCGATCGGGGCTCGATGACGTACTCTTCGACCAACCAGGATACGAGATGGACGATCCCTCGCACCGCGACCACGAGGACGTACAGACCGGCCAGCAGGAAAAGCCAGGCGACCCAGGACATCGCTGCAAGCTCCGTGCCCTTCGGAAGGTGGAGCAAACGCCAAGGTCTATGATAATCCGCCGCCCGGCCGATGCAAGATCGTGCGGCGTCCTCGACACTCGGGTATACTGGCGTCGCACCAGAGGCGGTCGGCGACGACCCGCCCGAAGCCCACGGGTTGCAACCCGTGGGCTTGAAGAGCCGCCTCAATCCTCGAGCTCACCCGAGACGAACCATTCCAATCCGCGAGGGCATTGCCATGCACGCAACAAGTCTCCTGCTGACGTTCCTAGCGCTCCTCCCTGCCGCCGCGCCGGAGAAGGCCGCCAGCGCGGGTCCGAAACGCGCCGGATCGAAGGTCGCGGGTTACGCGACGAGCCGGGTCCGCGAGAAAATCGACCGCGGCGTGGTGGCCATCCGCACCAGCCCGACCACGGTCTACGTGGGATGGCGTTTGCTCAACAACGATCCGCCCGGCGCGGCCTTCAACGTGTATCGCCGCATCGGCGATGCCCGGGCCGAGAAGATCAACGCGGAACCGATCCGGGCAACGACCGATTTCGTCGACTCCGCCGCCCCAGGTGGGCACTGCGTTTACTATTCGGTCCGCGCGGCAAACGGCGGAAAAGAGGGGCCGACGTCGCCGGAGGCCGAAGCCGTAGTCTCTCCCGGCAAAGCGGCGTGCGTCAAGATCCCGCTCGACAGCAAGACCGCCACGGTGCAGAAGGTCGGCATCGGCGACCTCGACGGCGACGGCCGCTACGATTTCGTCGTCAAGACGCCCAAAGAGAACATTGACCCTTACGAAAAATACTGGAGCCGCAGCCCCGATACGTACAAGCTGGAAGCCTACCGCCAGGATGGCAAGTTCCTTTGGCGCTATGATCTTGGCTGGGCGATTGAGCGCGGGATCTGGTATTCGCCGTACCTGGTCTACGATTTCGACGGCGACGGCCGGGCCGAAGTGGCCGTGAAGACCGGGGAGGGCGATCCGCGCGGGCCAGACGGCCGCGTGCAGACCGGGCCCGAGTACCTGACCATTCTCGACGGCCGCACGGGCAAGCCGATCGCGCGCGTCGACTGGCCGTCGCGCGATGCCTTCGGAACGTACAACTACGCCTCGCGCAATCAGCTTTGCGTGGCCTACCTGGACGGCAAAATGCCCTGCCTGCTGGTCGAGCGCGGCACGTATACCGCGATCATCCTCGTGGCCCACGAGTTCCACGGCGGC
This sequence comes from uncultured Planctomycetaceae bacterium, assembly GCA_964438165.1. Classification (GTDB taxonomy): domain Bacteria; phylum Planctomycetota; class Planctomycetia; order Pirellulales; family Thermoguttaceae; genus CALFBP01. The sequence goes on from CAYTJV010000255.1 coordinate 5,614, forward strand.
AAGCTCCGCGAGTTGTGGCGGTGGGACAACCGCAACGAGTCGCGCAAATACTACGGCCAAGGGGCCCACTGGATGCACGCCGCCGATGTCGACGGCGAGGGCCGCGATGAAGTGGCGATCGGCTCGGCGATGATCGACGACGACGGCGCCGCCCTGTGGACGACCGGCCTCGGCCACCCCGATCATTTCTATCTCGGCAACATCGATCCGCAGCACCCGGGCCTGGAGATCTACTACGGCATCGAGACCCGCAACAAGCGCAACAGCATGTGCCTGGTCGACGCCCGCAGCGGCGCGATCCTCTGGGGCCACGACCAGCCGACGGTACACATCCACGCGTCGGGGCTTTGCTCCGACATCGACCCGGCCCATCCGGGCAGCGAGTGCTACAGCGGCGAGCGCGATTTCAAAGACAAGCGCTGGCTCCGCAGCGCCCAGGGCAAGGTGATCGGCACGAAGGACCTCGGCGGGCTGTCGCCCCAGGCCGCCTACTGGGACGCGGACCGGCAGCGGGAGTTGGTGGTCGGCTCGCGGATCTCGAAGTACGGCGCGGCGGAACCGCTGGCCCGCATCGAAGGCGAACTGGCAGCCGTGGCCGACGTCTTCGGCGACTGGCGGGAGGAAATCATCACCAGCGTACCCGGCGAGCTGAGGATTTACACCACCACGATCCCCGCCGAGGACCGCCGCGCCTGCCTCATGCAAGACCCGATCTACCGGATCGACGTGGCCGCGGCCGCCATGGGCTACTACCAGGTGCCCATGACCAGCTACGACGTGGCCACGGGACATTGAGAAGCCCCAACAACTCAAACTGTAAACGGGCCGCCTGGAAAGGGGCCGGCTCCGCCGCTCGAATTCAGCCACGAATCGGGGTGTGTTGTTTACCGCGCATGAAATATATAGAATAGAATGAACGAGTCGCCGATGCGGCTCATGGCATGGGGATGTGCGCGTAACACTTGGCGAGTTTGACCGATGGCTACTGAGACCGTGACCCACGATCCGCTCCTGGCGCTCCCTCCGGAGCTTCATCCCAAGGTGGATCATCTCGTGACGGAGGATGAGACCCCGGTGGACAAATAATAAGTAGGGAGAGATTCGTGATACGAACACTAGCCGCCGCGCTGGCTTGTTCTTCAATAGTCCTGTCAATCGTTCCCTGTGAGATAGGGTATTCCGCCCAGCCGGCGCGTGCGCCGAACATCGTTTTTATTCTGACCGACGACCAAGGTTACGGCGACCTTGCCTGCCACGGCAATCCGGTGGTCAAGACGCCCCACCTCGATCGGCTCCACCGCGAGAGCGTGCGGTTCACCGATTTCCAGGTCAGCCCCACGTGCTCGCCGACCCGGACCGCCTTGATGACCGGGCGCCATGAATTCCGCTCCGGCGTGACGCACACGATCTTCGAGCGCGAGCGAATGAGCCTCAAGGCCGCGACGATTGCCCAGGTGCTCAAGAGCGCGGGCTACACGACGGGCATTTTCGGCAAATGGCACCTTGGCGACGAAGCGCCCTACCAGCCCGACCGGCGGGGCTTCGACGAGGTCTTCATCCACGGGGCGGGCGGGATCGGGCAGACGTATCCCGGCAGTTGCGGCGACGCCCCCGGCAACACCTACTTCGACCCGGCCATCCTCCACAACCGCGTCTTCGAGAAGACCAAGGGCTACTGCACCGACGTCTTCTTCGCCCAAGCTCTTCGATGGATCGAGAGCCAGAAGGGCCACCGGCCGTTTTATGCCGAGATCCGCACCAACGCCCCGCACGCCCCGTTGGATTGCCCGGCCGAGTACGAGCAGAAATACGCCGGCAAGGTCCCACCCAAGGCGGCGAAGTTCTACGGCATGGTCGCCAACATCGACGACAACGTCGGCTGGCTCCTCGCCAAGCTGCGTGAGTGGGACATCGAGCGCAGCACCCTGGTGATCTTCATGACCGACAACGGCGGCACGGCGGGCGTGCCGGTGTACAACGTCGGCATGAGGGGCACGAAGGGCACGCCGTACCTGGGCGGGACGCGCGTGCCGTCGTTCTGGCGCTGGCCCGGCGTGTTCCAGCCCGGCGATTGCGACCGCCTCGCCGCCCACATCGATTTCTTCCCCACCCTGGCCGAGTTGGCAGGGGCGAAGGTCCCCGACGGCCTGCCGCTCGAAGGCCGCAGTCTCGTGCCGCTCTTGAAGGACCCCAAGGCGCCGTGGGCCGATCGCGTCCTCTTCACGCACCTGGGCCGCTGGGAGCGAGGCAAGGCCGCCCAATCGCGATACGCTGCGTGCAGCGTTCGGAACACGCAGTATCACCTGGTCAGCGCCACCGCCAAGGGCGAGAAGTGGGAGCTGTTCGACATCAAAGCCGACCCCGGCGAGAAGAACAATCTCATCGCCCAGCGCCCGGAGGTGGCCCGCGAGCTCAAGACCGCTTTCGATGCCTGGTGGGACTCGGTGCAGCCGGACCTGGTGAACGAAACCGCCGTCGGCCCGGCGGTCAACCCGTTCAAGGAACTCTACTGGAAGCAATTCGGCGGCCCGCCCGGCTTGTTGAAGACGCCTGCGGGCCAAAGACCGTAGCGAGAGGCACGGTCCAACCCGCGGCGTTACCGATACGGCAGGTCTCTCGACGCCACCCGACCGAAGATCCGCACGGGCTGTTGAAGAAATACCTCCAGCACCTGGTCGAAAAGGGAGAGATGGACAAGAAGGCCCTCGATGCCATGGAGGCCCTGGGCTGGGTGGGCGACGTGCAGTTCCGCCCCTACACGGCGCAAGGCCCCATGGAGGACGGCTGTCCGGTGCGGGCGGTCACGCTGTTCGAGCCCTCGGCGCTGGTCGCGCGGGTCCAACAGCCCGATAAGTACGTGGTCCTCTTGGCCGGTCCCTGCCACGAGTGCGGCCGAACCAAGACCGCGGCCCTGATCCCGCTGCTCCGGCATCCCACGCTCCGCCTCTGGACGCACCTGGTGAGCGACCTGAAAACGGCCCACGAGCTGGTGATCGCGGGCGAGCAAGCCGCGGCGGAGTAAGGATCGGCTCATCAACAACTTCCGTGGATCTCCATGCCGGGCGGCTCAGCGTCGTCAAGCCGCGACCTCGGCTGGGAGAGATCGGCGGTTTGCTGGATGCCAGGCAGTCGGCAAGGTGTACTCTGAAGCGGATCAGACTGCCTCAGAAACCTGCTCCCCCACGGGTCTTCGAGACGCTGATTCCTGCGCTGGAAAAACGATACTCGTCAGCCATGCACTCAGCCGCAACTCGCGGCGATCGAGCAGTTGTCGCAGAATACGAACGGTTCTTGACGCGCGAAGCGACGTGGTCGGAGAGCCCAATTGATCTCTGTCGAGGGCTGTCGGATAACACGTCGGTAAGCGTTCACGGGCTGACGGGGAATCACCGCGGAGACGCGGAGGAGAAAGAGGAACAAGGACAAAGAGAACGCCGTTAGGGGCCTGACGGCAGGAGCGAGGGCGGGGGAGTACCGGACAAATGAGCTTCGACCGATTCCAACAAGAACTGAAAGGCCGAACGGCCCTGCTGGGCGCAGGTGGCGATCCCTGTCCAAATCCGCTCGCACCAGCGGCGGCCGATTTCGCTGCGAGTGCCCTGGGTCATGCGTCGGTCGATGACCACGAAGCGGATCGCCGGGTACCCTTTGGGTGCCGCCAAGTTGTTCGTCGGCTCGATGCCCGGCGTGGTGATGAAGCGGAAGTAGGCCTCGCCGTGCTCACGAAAACGCTTTCTCGCGGCGATGGATGACCGCGAACAGTTCCCGCAGCGCCTCCCGCACCCGCTTCCCATAGGACGGGTCCTCGCGGCCCGGCAGCGTCAGCAGGAACTTCACGTCGCGGATCAGGTGGGCCAGGCAGAATTGCACCAGCACGTCGAACTCCCGCATGTACTTCCGGTAGGCCCCGAAGTAATCGCAGCCCAACACGCCGTTGAACTCCGTGCCCAGCACCTCGATCAAAACCTTCGAGCCGCGCGACTTGTCGATGCGGAACAGCGTATAGAGTTGGGCGCGAAAACACCAGGTCCAAAACTTCTCGCGGTATTCCTTGTGCCCCGTCTCGTCGATGTTCAGCACGGCTTCGCGCGGCAGCCGCTCAAACAACTCGGCATACGCCTTGGCCAACGACTGGCTCACCTTGCCGATCAGCTTGGCCAGGTAACCGCGAGAGATGTCCAGCCGCACTACATCGCGGAGAAACTTGCGGATGGTGGCGAACGAGGCGTGGCAAACACCCTTCAGAAAGGCGACCAAGGCCGTCAGCCTCGGGCCAAACAGCCCTGCCTTGACTACGGCTTCCGGCAACGAGCCATAATGGAGCTTCTGGCAGTGTGGGCACCAGTAGGCCAAACCTTGATGCTCGGTGACGACGGTCGGCGTATCGGTGATTTCCACCTGTTGCAGAACGTCGGGCGGACGCTTGGCAAGCCGAAGCGAACCGCCGCAGTCGGGGCAGCAATCCAGCATGTACAGTTCGGAATGGTTGACAGCCTCGGGTGGAAACGGCGACCGCAGGTGTTGTTCGTGTCCCGGCTGCCCGCCGCGTTTCCGCTTTTTGCGATCCTTGCGCGGCGGCTTGGGCGGCTTAACCATATCGCTGGACGGCGGCTTGGAAGAAGTCGAGGAGTTCTTGCGAACTGCGGCCAACTGCTGCTGCAACCTGGCGTTCTCCTCACGAAGCTGGGTGTTCTCTTCACGCAGCCGAGCATTTTCTTCTTCCAACTGCGCAATGCGCTCCATCGCTCCGAAGAGTTTTTCCTCCAGCTTGGCCACGCGCTGGGCAAGCCGCTGAGATTCGGAATCGTGGATTGTGTCCCGCAGCTTCATGGCGCGGGACGATACCGCATCGCCACTGACAGAGCAAGAGAGATTTTCGGCTCTTTGGCTTTGGAATGCTCTGCACTCGTTTGGGCGCGTGGCCCTCCGCAGCGCAGAAAATCCATAATAATCTG
>CAYTJV010000256.1:0-1633 GCA_964438165.1 uncultured Planctomycetaceae bacterium
GGAGGCGGAGTTGCGTTGGTCGGCGAAATCAACCTCTCGGCCCTCTATCGCCTGACGGACGTCTGGAACCTAAGGGCCGGCTACAACGCCATCTGGATCGAGGGCCTGGCCCTCGCCCCGGATCAGCTCGATTTCAACTTCGCGGCGGCGCAGGGCGGCACCCAATTGCACAACGGCGGGGGGATGTTCCTTCATGGGGTGAACGTCGGCCTAGAGGCACGCTGGTAAGGCAGACGGCAGCCCTTCCCCAAACGCAGCGAAGAACCGATCAACCACCTGCGCCTTCACTGGGGATTCCGTCTTCGCAACCGGAGGCAGGACGGGGGACGGATACTTGATTGTCGCGATGAAGTAGGGGCCCTGGAAGCTGCCCGGGACCGTCGTGGGCGGCGAAACCTGGAGCGGCGAGACGCTGGTGATCTTGAACTCGCGGATCTCGCCCGTGGTCCCACCCGGTCCCTGCACGGCAAGAATCGCATCCGCGATGTCGTCACCATCGGTGTCCATCGCCGCTACCTGAACCGGCGCGTTTTGACTCGCCCCGGTGAACGCGAAAAAGCCGCTGAGATTCGCCGATAAGCTGGACAACATGGCGGCATTGTCCCAGGCCCAAACGTCCACCAGGGAACGGCCGTTGACGCCGGCGCCCACCACGATGTCCGGGATGAGATCGGCGTTGATCCTCGCCACACTGAGGGACACTCCCCCTCGGTAATTGGGAATGGCGACGCTGAAAGGAGTGAAACTCCTAGCGGCCGTGGCCATGGCGTTGGGCGTGGGCGTGGTCATGCCGCTAACGTCGAACACCTTCACGGTGGTCTTTATGCCGGCGCTGCTTCCCACGATGATTTCAGCCTTTCCGTCCAGCGTGTTGACAAAGGTGCTGCCCACCAACTGCCCCATATCGGCCGCGGCAACCACCGCGCCGCCGATAAACGACGGTGGGAAGGCGAGGAAATCCCTGTAGGGAGGCGACACATCGAACGTCGGCGTGCCGTCACCCGAATTCAGGAACACCTTCACCTCGGCACGCCCCCAGCTTGGAACCGTGATGATGTCGTTCCACCCGTCGCCGTCGACGTCACCGACCGCCACCTGGACGCCGCCCTTGAAGCTCGAACCGTACGGTCGGAACGACGTCAATAGACCGCCATTCTGGGTGTACACGCGAACTTCCGCAACAATGCTCCATCCCGGAGCCGTAACGATCTCGTCGACGCCATCGCCGGTGAGATCGCCGGTGGCGACCCGAACGCCGCCCCGGAAGGTGTTCCCGTACGGCGCGAACTGCGACAACACAGCCCCGCTCTCCTCGTCGAGCACCGTGACGAATTGCGGCCTTCTCGGACTCTTGCCCGACCCGATGACGATCACACGCTGTTTATGGTTGCCGAAGTTGTTGTCGGTGTCCGCCTGGCCGGAGGTCAGCGTGATGGCATACCCCTTGGCCGCCAGCGCGGCATCGAAACCATTGTTGACCACCGTGCCCGGCTCGGTCTGGGTCCAACCAATCCGCTTCTCTTCGAGGATCACGTACCGGCCGGGGTCGAGATCGAAACTGTACTGCCCGCTGCCGTTGGTCGTCGTGCTGTCAACGAGCGTGTCCACGACGCTGAGGGTTCCCGAACCGTCG
>CAYTJV010000256.1:1733-10550 GCA_964438165.1 uncultured Planctomycetaceae bacterium
GACCCGGCTCGCCGGGATCCTGCACCCCATTCGCGTTCAGGTCGTCGTACTTCACCCCGGCCTTGTTGGCCTGAAGGAAGTTGCCGAAGTCGTTGCCTGTATCCTGCTGGCCCGACGTCAGCGTGATGGCATACCCCTTGGCCGCCAGCGTTATCGGATCGAAAGTGTTGACCACCGTGCCCGGCTGCGACTGGAACCAGCCGCTGCGGTTCTCCTCCAGGATCACGTACCGGCCGGGGTCGAGATCGAAACTGTACTGCCCGCTGCCGTCGGTCGTCGTGCTGTCAACGAGCGTGTCCACGACGCTGAGGGTTCCCGAACCGTCGTTGTCCGCATAAGCGTAGATGCTCCAGCCCGGCAGACCCGGCTCGCCGGGATCCTGCACCCCATTCGCGTTCAGGTCGTCGTACTTCACGCCGCTTTTGCGGCCCGGCGTAAAGTCCCCGCTGTAGCCGGGGCCTCCGTTGGGGCAGACGTTACTGATGACGTTGGTATCCAGCGTCACCGCACCAGTTTGCGCGAAGAATCTACCGTTCGGATTTGTGGCCCCGGTGTTGAGGGTGATGCTCGCGAGCGCGAGAATATTCCCTTCGAATGCAGTTGAGGTATCGAGGGTCGCGGAAGAGCCGACCTGCCAGTACAGGCTGTCATCTTTGCCGTCATTCGGACCGAGATTGGTCAACACCACCGACGAACCGGGGGCGGTCGTGAGCGTGCTCCCTATCTGGAAAACCCAGGACACATTGTCGAGGCCCAAGGCGTCGAGGGTGAGTGTTCCCGTCAACTGAGCCGACGTGTCAAAATGATAGACGCCTGGCGGGAGCGGACCCACTAAACCCAGATCCTGACCAGTCAAGTCGCTAGTGAACGGCAGGGCTGCCAGACCAAGGTACGCAGTGGTGACATCAACCTGAGCCTGCTGCGCGACCGCATCCGTTATGTGTATCGTCCCGGTCACGAGCCCCGGCCCATTGATCAGGGTCCCCGGCCCCACGACCGTGTTGGCCGGCGGAATTGCAAAGCCAGTGATCGAAGGGCCTGGGTAGAGACCCACATCCCCGGTGATGGTGGTCGGACCGGTATTGGTCACCGTCGAGGCGCCCAGGACCGCGAAACTCTCCGCCGAGCCCAGAATACTCGCGAGCATCAGGCGATCCTCCAGGTGAAGGAACGCCAGCGGCCGGGTGAAGCGTTTCGTGGCCGGCGGCCGGCGGGTGCGCTTGCGGGACGAGGACTTTCCGAACAGCCCAGCGAATCTCAGGTAAGACAACATGATGCACCTCCGCGTTAAGTGCCTTCAGCGACGAACTACCTCCCGCAACCAAGTTGGTTGCGAACGTCCCGCGTTCAGGAGAAAGCGAAAACACAAAAGCCGACGTGGCGGAACACCCTGAGGCATTCGACCACGTCGGCCTACTCGTCAACGATCCCCCCCTAAACGGATGGGTTGCTCCTCACCTAGTCGTCCGACGACTTCCAATTCAGTCTTCTTGCGGAACCGCATTCCAGTTCGCTGCGGGTCCACTTCACCATATCCATCATACAACAGCGAAGTGGGGAAAGCAAGGGGAATTGGGAGCTTCGTTCCGCGTTTGGTGTCATGCATGCTTCCACTCCCCTCGCAGGGGGGCTCGTCCCGCGCCTGCCAACATCCGGCCCACAGCCTCAACCACGAGAGGCGATGGAGGCTCCAGCGCTTTCCCGTTTCCGCTCATGTTGCTCGATGAGTCCTCGAGCGAGATCGGCGTCCTCTGCCCGAACGAGAACCCCGATGTCGAGGATCTCGGAGAGCCCGGCCTGACCCTCTCCCTCCAACTCGCAAGGAATGCCCTCACCGCGCAGGGCGTTCTTCATGATCTCCGCCTTGTATGGATCACCCGACTGCCGGTATGCAGTCAAATCGGTCAGTCACGTCGCGTGAAGTCGATGAATCCCTGCTCCACATCCGTGTGCGTCAGTTGCACTCGAACCCTATGCCCCACGTCGATGCCCTCAAAACCATGCACCAGTCTCCCTTCCACGGGCGGATCAAGAAGGCGGACCCAGGTGCCCTTCGCAGATGCACCCGTGACAATGGCATCGAACCTTTCCCCGATTCTCGACTCCAGCAGCAGCGCCGCTGCGGATTTCCCAACCTGCCTTTCAGAGAAGTCGGGGAGTAATCCTCGTTCGAGCATCGCCCGCCGAGCGATTCTCTGCAACACGGCGCGGTCCTGTTTGCCAGTCGGGTTCATCGCATCTACCTGTACTCTTGAGCCGGGGATCGCCGCCGTCGATGACAGACGGCCTCTGCTGTTTCTGGCACCCCAACGACTTCCACGTACCCGTCGCGACCCGCTCGAAAAGCCTGCGGCCCAATCCAATACCGCTCATTCCACCGCGCGTCGGGGTACGCAGACACCGACTCAACTCGAGACGTGGCTTTCGGTCTGGCGTCCCATTTCCCGAAGGTGTTCATAGTACCGCCGATAATGGTGGAAGACCAGGCCGAGGAAGGCGGTTCCCAGGCCGATCAGCAGCGCAATCAGCAAGACGATCAGGATGACCATCAGGCTGGACGAGCCCCACAGCGTGTTGGTATTCGGGTTGATGGTCTCAGGGCCGAACGCAGGTCCCCCATAGCGCAACCCGTAGCCCAGAGCTGTCAGGCCCAGCCCGATCAAAGCCCCGGCCGTAATAATTGCTCCGCAAAGCGCTCGCATCGGTTCATCCTCCAAAGAAGCTGGATCCCCAAAGCGGGGTGGTTCGTGTGTAGATCGATTCGAAGAGTTTTCACTGGCCGAACATCCGCAGGCAGCCGCCCATCACCAGCAGGATTCCCGCCAGGATCATGAAGATGCTGCTGCAGCCGCAGCCCAGCCATGGGCCACGGGGGCCCTGGGGGTTAAAGTATCCGCCGCCGCCGAACAATCCGCCGGGTCCGGAACTCATGACATGACCTCCACAGTTAAAGGAAAGAATCTCTGGATCTCATCATACGCCTGACGCCCCAACTGCAATTCTTCCTGCGCCGTCAGCGCGAGCGGCTGCTCGCGATGCCCCGGCCCCTCGCCCTCCTGCTGACAGCCCGCGCTCCAGAGGCTAGCAGCCAGGCCAAGGACCACGAGCAGTGGCCGTCGCGGTCCGAGCGTATTGGAAAAATGCGCGGCCATTGTTGGACGCTCTTGGTTAATCGTGATCAAATCCGTCCCACAGCCTCAACCACGAGAGGCTATTGAGGCTCCGACGCTTTCCCGTTTACGCTCATTTTGGTCGATGATTCCTCGAGCGAGCACGTCACCCCGAGTAACGCCCCCTTCTGAACCCGCCTCCGAGGAACGACAGTACCGCGAGAATGAGGAAGACGACGAAGAGGATTTTCGCCACTCCCACGAAGGAACCTGCAATTCCTCCGAAGCCGAGGACTGCAGCGATCAAAGCAATGACGAGGCAAGTGATTGCTAACTGTAACATGGTCAAGCTCTCCTAGAAAAAAAGCCGACGTGGCGAAACACCCTGAGGTATTCCACCACGTCGGCTTACTCGCCAACGAGCCCCCCGGCACAGCCGGGTTGCTCTCTATCTAGTCATCCGACGACATTGGGATCAAATTCTGCCCCGCCGACGTATGATTCTATGGCGTGGAACGGAGAAAGGCAAGTGCGTTGTCGTCTTGGTCCCGCGTGTGGCATGATGACGGCTGGATCAACCGGGAGGAACCCAAATCATGACGGTTATGGACCGTTTTCGAGAAGGGGATTTGTCTTCGAGGCCGATCCGCGATCTCGGTCTGGCCATCGCGGGGACGCCCCTGGAGCCGGTTGTGGCGGCGTTTCAGCAGGAGTTGGAAGGGGTGGGCATCCGCCGCCTGCGACCTCACTTCTACCTCTCGACCGAGTGGGGCGTGAACTCCGGTACGATTGCGATCGGCATTCCGTTCTATCTCGCCCGGCCAGAATTGACGGCCATCCACGCGGAGAGGATCGGCTACGTGGAAGGCGCGGACCGCCCGGAGTTGCTCCGTTATCTCCGCCACGAGATGGGGCACGTCGTCAATTACGCCTACAAGCTCTATGATCAGGAGGACTGGACCAAGCAGTTTGGCTCAATGACGCAGCCCTACGAGGAGGACTATCGCCCCGAGCCGTTCAGCCAGCGGTTCGTGCGTCATCTGCCAGGCTGGTACGCGCAGATGCATCCCGATGAAGACTGGTCGGAGACGTTTGCGGTCTGGATGACGCCCGGCTACGATTGGCGGGCCGTCTACGCGGACTGGCCGGAAGCGCTGGCCAAGCTCGAGTATTGTGACCGGACGATGCCCGTTGTGAACGCGCGCGATCCCGAGGTGACCGCGACGGAACGAGACGACGACGTGAGCGAACTCACCGCTTCGATCGAGCAATACTACCGCACTGAGGGCACCGGCGAGGATCAGAAGTTTCCCCCGGGCCTGGATGGGGCCTTGCAAGCGATTTTCGAGGGTTTCGGGGCGCCCGAAGACGCTTCGTCGGCCCCTCGCCTGCCCGCCGCCGCTCTGATCCGCCGGGTGGAGCAGGACCTCATGGCCAACGTTTACCGCTGGACGGGCCACTTTCCGGAGCGAACCCGGTCTCTCCTGCGCTACTTGGCCTCCCGGGCCGAACAACTCCAGCAGGTTTACCCCGCAGACCGCGAACCGGCGGCCCTGATCGCGCTGGCGACGCTGGTGACCGGACTCGCCATGAACCACGTGCTGCGAGGAAGCTACTTCTCTTAACCCGCGACGCCGATGGTCATTCCTGCTCCCAGGGTGGAGTCAAGCCCGCCTGCGAGAAGACCGGCCGGCGTGCCAGGTATTCGTCCTTTTTCGCCTGCCACGCCGCCAGCTCCTTGCCCGCGGGATCGTGTCCCTCACCCCGAACCGCTCCCCCGAGGGCAGTGAGCTGGATGAGGGGCGTGCCTGCGGCTTCCATCGCCTTCCACAGTTCCGGATGGATGCGGTGTCGGTGCCATTCCATCGGGTCGCGCTGGAATTCCGGCCGCGGGTCCATCGTCGCCGCCTGTTCCACCCTTTCCACGAAGCCGGCCACGGCCTCGCGGGCGATGGCGGCTTTCTCGCCCGCGGGGAGCACTTTCCATGCCGCCCAGAACAGCGTCTCCGGCTCGATCCAGTCGCTCTTGATGCGCCCGCGCGAAGCCTCCAGGTTGAGCCGCCGGGCCTCCTGGTGCAGGCGGGCCAGCGTCGCCGCGTCGCCGTGGTGCTGGACGGTCGTTTCCGCATCGCCCAGGAGCTGATCCTGAAGGATGGAGTCCTTGACGGACACGTGGGGATGAGCCTGCAAGTACTGCGCGTGGTGAACATCCAGCAGCAGCGCCTCCACAAAGTCCCTGGCACTGGTCCGCGACATCTGACCGCGATTCTCCCAACTGCACTCCTCGGTCAGCAGGGCGAGTTCCAGCGGAGCGTCCAGTTCCGGCACTTCTTCCGGATCCAGCACTTTGCCGCTCTTGACATGATACTCCCCGGCGATCTGCAGGCGGTTGAGGTTGCCCTCGCTGTAGCGCATGATCTGGTCCGGCCGGTAGCCCTCCTCGTCCGGATGGGCGGACTGCCAGTAACCGGGATGCACATTCTGGGCCTGGAGACGCACGGTCCGGCCGAAGGCGAAGTTGGTTTGAAAGACTTCACGGGCCTCGCCGATCGGACCTTGGTCACTCATGAGGCCCTGTGGGGGCGACGAAGCTGGGCCGAAACCGCGATCGAGGTATGCGTTTTCCGCCGTGAGTACGCCGATGGCCCGCGAGTGAAAGCCGCCGGCCCAGTAGTGACGCAGGATGTCCCGAAACGCCTGAAACCGCGGCCGGGTGGCGCGGAAGGCACGGTCATCGGGGTTGGGCCAGTCCATGATCCAGTTTGCGAGTTCCGGGTGGTTCAGCTTGTAGGCGATATCGTCCGCCAGCAGGCTGCCGACCATAAAGGTCTTGGCGGAGAGTGAGAACTGCGCCCCCCCGTGCGCGATTGACGGCGTGAGCCCCTTGTCCCGAGGCGCCTGCCAGAGGAACTCCTCCAGGAAGCTCACGAAGCGCTCGTCGTAAAACCAAGCCAGCGGCACGGGCTTGATACTGTACTCGAAGGTCTCCGGGTCCAGGGTGACCCGCACCTCGAACGGCTCGAACTGGTCATCCGGCCACTGAAACAGAAGGTTCTGCCGCCGCACCTGCCACTGGTCCAGGTCGTCGTCCAGTTTCACTCTGGCAAACATACAGGACGGGTGGATTCCTGCCTTGCGCTTGGCTTTGTACTTCTTCTGAACGGCCTCGGCGACTTTCTTCTGGGTCCTGAGCATGTAGGAGCAAGCGAAGTACGCATCCTCGCCGCCTTGCTCGGCAGCCATTTCACCCCACTTGCGAACGGACTTCTTGGTCTGGAACGTCGGTTCCATGCCCACCCAGGCGTTGCTCCAGTCCGTCGCCTCCCGGCGGCGAAAGGTCGCCAACACCTGGGGCATGGGATCGGGCTGAGCGGCGGGAGTACCCACGTTTGGCCCTCGCTTCAGGTTCGGATCGTCCGCTAGCCCGGATTATTCATGAAGGGAAGAAGTGGGATAGGCATCTTGCCTGTCTTTTCTGGCTCACAGGCTGGAAGCCTATCCCACGGGTCTATAATAATCCGGGCTAGTTCTTGGCGTCACGGCTCGCTTGCGAGCGTTTGCCGCGAGCCGACACGTGCCCGCGCATTCGGGTGTCTAGTCCGCTAGCTTTGATCCGGTCGCGCTTGGCGGCCGTGGTTGCCCCTTCCTGCCCGTACTGGTCCGGGCCGATGTGGGTCCTCGTCAGCCCTACCTGCGCCGGCCGCTTGGACTTCTTGGACGCCTTCTTAGCCTGGTGGGCGGGCGACGCAACCTCTGTTGCCTGTGCAGGAGCAGCCTCGGAGGCCACTGCTTGGGGTGACTGCTCGGGGCTGCGCGCCGCGGGCAGTCTGATGTGAGCCTTGTGCATTAGAAGTCTCCTTGCGACATGGTAGACCTATGATCTTTTCACAGGAACGTGTGTAATCTTGTTTCACTTCACTCGGCGGAGGATTCTCGCCGGTCTTCTGGACTATCGATGGAACGCGAGCCCGGCGTCATCGGCGGGTGCGCCGAGCAACTTGAAGCTGAAGCGGTCTGTCCCATCCAAGGCTATTTGTCCGACCAACGCGCCGCCGTTGGCGCGCTGCAGAATCAACAACGCGCCCTCGGTCATGTAGGTGCCCGAAAAGTCCTCGCCTCGTTGTTGTTGCGAGAACTTCCAGGCAAACGTCTTGTCTTGGTTCAGGTTGAGATCGAACTTCGAACCATCGCTGCGGTTGGCATGCCAGCTTCCCACCAGGGCTGCGGCATCGACAGGCTTCTTGTCCGTGGTCGTCTGAGACGGCACGGGTTGGGCCGGCACGGGCTGGGCCGGCACGGGTTGAGTTGGGGTGGGGGATGGCGTTCGATCAGCGGGTGCCGCTTGTCCGTTGTGCCCGCCGACCATTCGGTACAAGTCGGCAGCGACCCGATCACCGGGAGTAAGGCCGATGACTTCACGGAACTTGTCGGCGGCCTCCTTGGGATGACCAGCCGTCATGTAGTGATATCCCAGAAGGAACCGAGCGTTGGCCGCGTTGGGATTGCTCCCGACATACGACTCAAGATTTCTCAACTGGGGCGTGTAGACCTCGACGCTCGGGTACAAGCTGGACAACGTGGCCCAATTCCAGCCGGGGCCGACCGCCAGGACGGCATGGATCGTGGCCGCGGCCTGCGAATAGTCCTTCATCGCAAACAAGACCAAGGCCCGGAATTCGTGCATGACCGCGTCCGACGGCTGGCCTTGAATGGCCTTGTCCACCAGTGCCAGTGCGGCCGGGTACTCGCCCGCCTTGAATTGTCCGAGCGCCGCGTCGAAATCCTGCCTCGCCTCGGCGGAAGCGCTATTGTCCCCGTCGAGAGCCACCGGCACGGGCTGCGCATAGTTGTAAAAGACAGGTCCGGCGGACGGGGCAAGATAATAGGGATTGGTGTACGGCATATATCCACTGCGATAGTAAAGGCTTCCGAGCCCCCAGCCGCCCACTCCCCACCCGAGCGGAGAGTCTTCATAAAGACCAACTCGACCGGCCCATCGACGGCCCAACCAGGAGTCTCCTCGAATGACCACCCCCCCGGGGCCCCATCCGATGTTCAACCCCGGGCCGGACTGGTCGACCCAACCCCGATGGCCATTCCAATAGCCGTTGTACCAGGGATAGGCGTGATAACTGGGGCGGTAGTTGTGCCCGGCAAGGTAGACATCATGTTGTCCGACGTTGATATTGCGCACGAACATCGGCTGCGTCGTGATGGGACGGTTCACGACGTACGGTTGACGCGCGGGATACAGTCGATCTGAGGCCATTGGCCCTCGATCCGAGGGAGACTGGCGGCGCTCGCCCGCGCTGGGGCCTCGGCCGGGATGAGCGTCGGCGGCACGCCCGCCGCCTCCCGGATTGTTTTTGCCCTTCCCCGATTCCGCGGAACGGGCTTCCGTGACAGACAGCGATACGCAGACTGCTAAAACGCCGAAGGTTGTGAGCAAGAGTGTTCTCATGGTTCATCTTCCGAAAAAAAGGTGTTGGAATCCAAATCACGATCAAGATCGCACCGATCGCTTTCGTTCTCCTTTCCGAACGGGGCCAAACGCATGATCCACTGGAAACCCAGTCTCACGTCACCCCGAGTAACGCCTCCTTCTGAACCCACCTCCGAGGAACGACAGGACCGCGAGAATGAGGAAGACGGCGAAGAGGATTTTCGCCACTCCCACGAAGGAACCTGCAATTCCTCCGAAGCCGAG
>CAYTJV010000257.1:0-10533 GCA_964438165.1 uncultured Planctomycetaceae bacterium
GCAGTGGTATTTCCAGCGTTATGTGGCGCACTTGCCCGCCGCCGGAGAAATCGTAGAAGCCCCGCCAAGCGACCGGATGATAGGCATTGTTGTACGGGCGCCATGGTGCCGGCCCGAGCCAGAAATCCCAATCCAGGCCCGGCGGGACCGGCTCGGCCGGCAGAATCTCCATGCTCGACGGCCCGCCCACGGCACCCACGTAGACCTCCTTGACCTCGCCGATCCGGCCGCTGCGCACCAGCTCGCAGGCGAAGCGGCAACTGGGGGTGGAGCGACGATCGCGCAAAGGTCTTATGAAATCCATAGAATCCATCCTCACCGTGACCCGAAGTAGAACAGAACCAGCCCCAAGGCGACATACCGCAGATAGTCCGGCACCAGGTCCGGCCGATTCAGGAAATAGGGCAGCGCGGTGGCCAGCAGCGTCAGGAGAACGACGGCGGCCTTCAAGTCTTCCCACAGGCGAATGCGTCGGACCCGTGCCATAATGCCCAGCAGATAGGCGAACACCACGCCCAGAATGGGCAAGGCCGGGGATTCAAGAAGTTGGTTCTTCTGGTAAAGGTACACTGCCAATCCGACAAACGCCGCCAGCAGAATGATCCGAATGCTGTAGCGAGGCAGGAACAGCGGATTCGCCTCGGTTTCCACATGGCCTTCCTCGGCCAATCGCCGGATGACCTCGGGAGGAAGATTGAGGAACCGCCTGGTCGTGAAGTAATGGGCCAGGGCGATCATCAGGGTTTCGGCCCAGAGCAGCTCAATCTCCTGCCCCCGGACGGTTTGGACGACCACGACACCCACGATCAAGAGCGTGAGCAAAGCTCGGACGCTGCCCGTCGGAAGCCCCAACGGCGGCCAGATCTTCTTGGATTCAGACATGGGCGCGACTCCCTGCTTGTGCGACTGGCTTGAACACCCTGCGATGACACTACCCCCGACGCAGAACCAGGATAACCTACTCCACCCGCAACAGGCAAGAACCACGGATGACACGGATAGAACGGATGAGAAACGTGAACCTCCACGGCTTGGCCCGGAGTGCTTCGTGTGGGTGCTAGCGCCGCATGCGCGGCGGGCGTTCCGTCACGGCAACCGTGGTTTCGCGTTTCTCGCCGCTGCGGTAGAAGATGACTTTCACCGTGGCGCCGCTTCGGGTGCCGGCCACAAGAAAGCGCAGGTCATTGGCGTCGCTAACTCGCTTGCCGTTCCACTCCACGATTACGTCGCCCGGCTGCAATCCTGCCTTTTCGGCCGGCGAGCCGGCGACGACCTCGGCGACCAGCACCCCGCGGGCCTCTTGCAGCTTGAGTTGCTCGGCGAGCTGATCGTTAAGGTCCTGCATAGCCACGCCGAGCCAGCCCCGGGGGATTTTCTCCCCTGCCTTGAGCTGAGCGTACACGTCCTGCGCGAGCTTGCTGGGAATGGCAAACCCGATGCCTTGATAGGCCTCTCCGACAATCGCCGTGTTGATGCCGACCACCTCGCCGCGGAGGTTCACCAGCGGCCCGCCGCTGTTGCCAGGGTTGATCGCCGCGTCGGTCTGCAAGAAGTCCTGAATCGCGAGGGCCCTGATAATCCCGCGGCGGTCCTTGGCGCTGATGATGCCGGCCGTGACTGTCTGGGCCAGGCGATAAGGGCTTCCGACCGCCAGCACCTGATCCCCGACCTCCAACTGTTGGCTGTCGCCCCAGGTGGCAGGCATCAGACCGGCGGTCTTGATGCGCAGGACGGCCAAGTCGCTGGCCGGGTCGGTGCCGATGACTTCCACGTCGCGCACGCTCCGGCCATCGCTCAGCCGGACGGCAATCTCGCTGGCGCCGTGGACCACATGGGCGTTGGTGACAATGGTGCCGTCCTTTTCCACGATCACCCCGGACCCTTGGCCGCCCATCCTTGGCCTCGGCGAGAAGAGCGACCACCAATCATCGTGAAGCCCTTCCCCCCCAACCAGGCGGACCACCTCGATCCCCACCACGCTCGGCTCAATGGCCTTGGCAGCCAGGCGGAAGCGATTCACGGCATCCGGGAGTGCGGCAAGTTCCTCTCGCGCGACCTCGGCCTGGGCCCGCTCCCGACCGCGCGTGATGGCATACATGAGTTGCTCTGCCACATAGGGGACGACCAACAGAAACACCAGTCCCGCAAGTACCCCGATTAAGATCGGGAGATGAGTGCATCGGGTTCTGCGCGTGGGGGTGGGTCGCGGCTCCAGGTGGTCAACAGATAGAGGGTTCTCTTCCATCGGCCTCTCGACTCCTCGAAAAGGGGGAACGAACGGTGATCCGGGTGAATTATAGCAATCACCCGCCCGAGCATCAGGAGAGACAGGAAAATGGGAGGACAGGAAGATTGGCTCTTGACCGATCTGCCCAAATCTTCCTGTCCTTCTATCTTCTTGTCTTTGATTCTCGTTCCCACGCTCTGCGTGGGAACGCACGGTCCGGCCGCTCTGCGGCATGGGCGACGAACGACGCCGAGCGTCCCCGCCGGACGTTCCCACGCGGAGCGTGGGAACGAGAACTAGGCGCCCGCGCGGCTGTTGCGTCGAAGAGTTCTCCTCTAGAATGACGGCATGATCGGCTCGTCGCGAATCCCCACGAAACAACTGGAGGGCCTTTGCCGGCGCCTCAGTATGGCCTTGGAGGCCGGGGTGGACGTGCGCACGGTCGTCGCCCGAGAAGCCGATCGTGCCAGCGGATTCATCGCCCGGCGACGCCTCCGCGCGGTCAGCGAAGCGATCAATCAAGGGGCGAGTTTCGAGGAGGCGCTGAAGTACACCGACGTCTACTTTCCCGAGTTGTTCCACGCGGTCGTCCACGTGGGTGAGGAGACCGGGCACTTGGGGGAGTCGCTGGGCGAGTTGGCCGACCACTACGAGGGCCAACTGCGACTGCGCCGCCGCTTCTTGGGCGCGATTGCCTGGCCGGTGATCGAGCTTGCGATCGCGGTCCTCGTGATCGGGTTTCTGATTTGGATCCTGGGAGTCATTGGGCAGTCCACCGGACACACGATCGACATTCTCGGTTTTGGGCTGGTGGGCAACCGCGGGCTGGTGATCTATGTTACCTTCGTGGGGATGGTGGCGATTGGTATTTTTTCCGTCGTCCACGCCATCCAGCGAGGAGTGGGCTGGGTCAAACCGATGCAGCGGTTCGTGCTCAAATTGCCGGGGATCGGCAAGCCGCTGGAAACCATCGCCTTGGCACGGCTGACCTGGGCCCTGCAACTGACGTTCAACTCGGGCATGGACTTGCGACGGGCCCTCAAGCTGAGCCTGGAAGCCACCCGCAATGCCCACTTCACCGACCAGATCAACTCCATCGACAAGTACGTCGCCGACGGGCACTCGCTTTACGAGGCGTTTTCCGACACGGGCGCGTTTCCGTCCGATTTCCTTGATTCGCTCAACGCCGCCGAGGAAAGCGGCAAGCTGGTCGAGTCGATGTCCCGCTTGTCGCGACAGTACCAGGACCAGGCCGAAGCAGCACTTCAGATACTGACCACGCTGGCCGGCTTCGCGGTGTGGGGCGCGATCGCGGCGATCATCATCTTCGCGATCTTCCGGATCTTCTCGTTCTACGTGGGGATGATCCGAGCGAACTTGCCATGAGACGACTGAGGCATTCACCACGGAGGCACGGAGAACACGGAGAGATGGCA
Organism: uncultured Planctomycetaceae bacterium; assembly: GCA_964438165.1. GTDB lineage: Bacteria > Planctomycetota > Planctomycetia > Pirellulales > Thermoguttaceae > CALFBP01. The sequence goes on from CAYTJV010000257.1 coordinate 3,664, forward strand.
ATCATCATGCTTCCTCTTTCCCTATCCTCCGTGTTCTCCGTGCCTCCGTGGTGAATTCCCCTTGTGAACGTGCGTCAATCGCGTTTGATGACCCGCGGACCCTCGCCGCACGTCTTCTCGTAATAGCCCCCGCCGGCCCGGCGGTACTGCGTGAAGCCCTGTTTTTCCAGGTTCTTCGGGCTGAGAAGGTCCTTGCGGCCGGAAGTCGTGGCGAACGACGAGAAGACCCGATGGCACGCGCGGCCGCAGTCCGGGCACTGGACCAACGGAGGATCGTCCAGACGCTGAAGGATCTCAAATCGGGCCGGGCACTGCGGCCCCGATTCCGCATCGTGTTCGTATTCGTAAATCGGCATGGCCGGAGAACTTTCCCTCACGACAGGATTGAGACAAGAAGATGCAAGGACAGGAAGATGGAAGGAAGAGAGGATCCGGGTCGATTCGACGCAAGATGATCTTCCTGTCCTCCCATATTCTTGTCGTTTTCTTTCTGACATTCTAAACCTACGCCGATTACCCCGGTTCGGGCAAGACCCTGCGGTACACGTCGGCCACGCCGGCGGCCATCGCCTCGTCGGAAAAGCGCTCCGCGTGCCGCTGGCGGGCACTGGAGCGGATGGCGGCCCAGTCGACCTGACCGCCAACGAGCCGCGTCATGGCCTCGGCAAGTGCCTGGGGGTTGTTCGGCTCGACGAGCAGTCCGTCTTGCCCATCGCGGATCGCCTCCGGGATCCCTTCGACGCGAGTCGCCACGATCGGCACGCCGGCAGCCATGGCCTCCAAAAGGACCATCGGGAGCCCCTCTCCAAAGCGGCTCGGAAGGACGAAGATGTCCATCTGGGGCAATTCGCGGTTCACGTCGCGGGTGAACCCGGTCCACTCGATGGCTTTTCCCAGGCCTAGGGCGTTGGCCTGAGCCAGGATTTGCTCTCGATACTCGCGGGTCTCGAAGTCACCTACGGCGCGGAGTCGTACGGAGACGCCCTGCCAGGAGAGAATGGCGAGCGATTCCAGCAACACTTCGAGCCCTTTGCGCGGCCGGAAGAGGGCGATCGTGCCGAGGACCCACCCCCCATCGCCGGGTATGTGTCTAGGGCGGGGCCTCTGGCATGGCACGCCGTTGGGCACCACGAACACGCGGTCCCGGAATCGCCGCCACCGACGCACGCGATCGCCAAGACTCTGCGAAACGGCGATCAGGGCCGAGGCGCCACGCAGGCTCGCATGTTCCACCACCGCGTTGAGGCGGTTTTGCCAGCCGTGGGTCGAGTCCCGCGTCGCCGGACTGTGGACATGGTACACCCACGGCACTCGAGCGATCCTCGCGGCAATCGCCGTCACCAGCGCGGTCCGCGGCGTATGGGCATGGAGCAGATCGAATTGGCCCTTTCGAACCAGCTCCACCAGTTGCCGTGCCGGGCGCAAGTCCCACTTGGACCTCATCGGAGTGGCATACACCGGCGTCTGTTGCGACTGGAGCATCTTCGGAAAGCGATCCGGCTTGACGCACGCAAACGCCGCCCGGTACCCGAAGTCAGGCAATCGGCCTGCCAACAGGTCTTGAACTCGTTCCGCACCCGAGTAGTGCTCCCCGTTGACGACGTGCAGGATCCGCCGCGTGGACCAGCAAGAGCGCGTGGGAACCGTCTTTGCCAGATCGGACAACGCGAGGGTGCTTGGCGATGAAACAGTCATTTCGGGTGGGATTTTCAACGCATCCAGGTTGGTTTCCGCGTCCAGCATGGGTAGCTCGCCTTGTTTTGACCTTTTCGGGCCTGTTGCCGGCCCGCCTAGAATACTGTACCTTGCGGACCTCCCTACGGTGGGACGGGTGCCATGGAACGTAGGGCGGCCTTTCCAGGCCGTCTATTCCGGCGATTCTTTTGACGGCCTGGAAAGGCCGTCCTACGGGAATCGCCCGCTCGTGCCTCTGGAAACGGAAGACACCTTGCGGCACGCCCCCCCATCCGCGTAGTTCAGGCCGTGTAACCGCTTGGCTGGTGGCGCATCTTAGCTTGTGAGGAACTCCAGGGGGCGAGCCATGAAATGCGAAGAACTGCTGGCGGCGCTGAACGAGTACGTCGACGGCACGATCGAGCCGGGCATTTGCGAGGCCTTTGAGCAGCATCTCAAGGGCTGCAACCCGTGCCAGATCGTGATCGACAACATTCGCCAAACAATCACCCTCTACAAGGAAGGGCAGCCGTACGAAATGCCCAAGGAGTTCCACGAGCAATTGCACCGGCACTTGCGGGACAAGTGGCGGGTGAAGTTCGCCCCATCGTAGGGCAAGCAGCCTGCTTGCCCGGGAAACGCAGGACAGGCAAGCAAGGCTGCTTGCCCCACGGGAAGGAGAAACAAAATGACTGTCGAGCGCGGATTGCGTCTGATTGCCGGCGTGGTGGTGCTGACCAGCGTCAGCCTCGCAGTTGCGGTGAGCCCGTGGTGGCTCTTGCTGACCGCCTTTGCCGGGCTGAATCTCTTCCAGTCGGGGTTCACCAACTGGTGTCCGATGGTATGGTTGTTGGAGCAGATCGGCCTGACGCGGTGCGTCCCTGTGACCGCGGCAACTCAAGGAGCTGACACCCGATGCACTACCCCTGGTGGTACGTCCCGGTAATCACCGCGCCGATGCTGATCGCCGTGGTGTCGGTCGTACACGTCTTGGTGTCGCATTATGCCGTGGGCGGCGGGCTTTTTCTGGCGGTCGAGACCGCCTATGCCTATCGTGCCCAGGATCGAGAGTATCTGGCGTACTTGAAAGGTCACACGAAGTTCTTTGTGTGGCTGACGGTGGTGTTTGGGGCGATCACCGGGGTCGGCATCTGGTGGACGATCGGCCTGGCCTCGCCGCTGGCGACCGAGGTGCTGATCCCCACGTTCGTTTTCGGCTGGGCGACGGAGTACGTGTTTTTCGCGATAGAGATTGCTTCGGCGTTTATCTTCTTGTACTACTGGGGCCGCCTGCCGGAGAAGACGCACGCGGCCATAGGCTGGATTTATGCGGTTTCCGCGTGGGTGAGCCTAGTGTTGATCACCGGCATCACGGCGTTCATGCTCCACCCCGGGGCGTGGCTCAATCCGGCCACGCGAAGCTTCTGGACAGGGTTCTTCAATCCGCAGTTTCTGCCGCAAACCGTGGCCCGGACCGGCGGGGCGCTCCTGTTGAGCTCGCTCTACGTCTATCTCCACGCCGCGCTGACGATCCGTCAAGAGCGACTCCGCGACCTGGTCGCCAAGCGGTCGGCCCGCCCGGCCCTGTTGGGAGCAACTCTCATTCTCGTCGGCGGCCTGGGATGGTACGCCTTCCTGCCCGAGTCGGCCAAGGCGGCCCTCGATGCCGCCGCGGTGCTCAACGTGCTCGTGGCGCTGATTTTCGCGATGACGGCCGTGGTCTTCGCGCTTCTGTACCTTGGGCCGTACCGCAACCCCGGCTGGCTTTCGCCCGGGTTCGCCGGGGTCCTGGTGCTGTTTGGGATCGCCGCTTTCAGCGCCGGGGAGTTCATCCGCGAGGCAGTCCGAAAGCCCTACGTGCTGTACAACGTGGTCTTGAGCAACCAGATTTATCCCGCGGAGGTGGCCGAGCTTCGCGCGCACGGCTACCTGGAAGGGGCAATTCGCGAGGGACGTTCCTGGACCAATGCGTACATCCAGAGGCATTATCCCCAGGTGATGGACCCGGTGAATCCCGCCAAGATCGACGAAAAGAAGCTCCTCGACCTGGCGCGTGAGGATCAGATCAAGGTGGGCGAGGTGCTGTTCCAGTATCATTGCAACGACTGCCACGCGGTCCAGCGGGGTTATTCCTCGGTCGCCATGCAGTTGCACGGCCGCACCGAGGCGATGCACCTTGAGATGATCGAGAACCTGGATCACGCCCCGTTCTTCATGCCGCCCTGGGCAGGGACTCGCGAAGAAGCCAAGGTGCTGGCTGCCTACTTGGCGAGCATTGCCCCGCCGCGCCCGCGAGGGATGGTCCCCGAGTAGGGGTCAGGGGTTAGGGGTCAGGGGTTAGGGGCCAGGACTTGAGTCGACCATTCCGGGAGCGCCCGAGCCCCGAACTGGGGTACTAACCTGTAACCTCTGGCCCCTAACCCCTGGCCCCTACCCCCTAACCCCTCATAGCAGGAACTCCCCCCGTGCCGCCCATCGACGCCACCAAGCTGCCCGACCTGCCGGCCCCGTTCTGGTTCATCGAGTTCTTCAAGGTGCTCGGGTTCCTGCTTCACATGGTGCCGATGAACCTTTGGTACGCGGGCGTGGTGCTGGCGGCGGCCCTGTACGTCTTGGGCGGCCAAGAGGCGCGGCGTTGGGGCTCGCGCTTGATGCGCCAGATGCCGATCGTCATCGCCGTGGGGATCAACTTCGGGATCGTGCCGCTGTTGTTCTTGCAGGTGGCCTATGCCAAGGCTTTCTATCCGGCCACGATCTTGATGGCCTGGTTCTGGATGGGAGTGATCGTGCTCCTCATCCCGGCGTACTACGGCGTCTACGTCTATGCCTCCGGCATGAGGGGCGGACCCGAGGCAATGACACCGCTAAGGCAGGCCGCCGGGTGGTGCTCCGCCGCGATGTTCGTGACGATCGGGTTTGTGTTCGCCAACGCCTTGAGTTTGACCGCCAACGCCGCGGCCTGGGCCGACCTGTTGGACCGGCACAGCGTGGCCGGGGCTGCCACGGGGACGGCCCTGAACATCGCCGATCCCACGCTCTGGCCGCGGTGGCTGTTGATGTTCGGCTTTGCCCTGATCACGACCGCTGCCTGGACGGCGGTCGATGCGACCTGGCTGGCCATTCGGGAAAGCGAAGCCTACCGGCGCTGGGCCCAGGGGTTTGCGACGCGGCTGGCGGCCGTGGGAGCGGTCTGGGCGACGGTGGCCGGCACGTGGTACGTGTTCGGGACCTGGAGGCCGGACGTCTACAGCGAAATGTTCTCCTTCCCGGCGGTCGCACTGACGCTTGTGACCGGCGCAGCTTGCTGGCTTCCCCCGGTTCTCTTGTGGCTGGTCCGGCAGAAGGAGCTCACTCGCGCGATTGCCGCTGCGGTAGCCGTGGCGCAAGGTGGCGTGCTGGCGGTCAACGCCATCAGCCGTCAGATCGTCCAGAACCTGGAGCTCCGCGAGTTGTTCCAGCCGGGTGTTTCGGCCCAGCCGGTCGCGCCCGATTGGGGCCCGATGGTCATGTTCCTGACGATCTTCGTCGCGGGACTGGGCGTGCTCGCGTGGATGTTCGCGCAAGTGGCCAAAGCCGGCCTTGAGCCTGCTCTTGAATCGCCCGCCGGATTGCTGTCTCAGGTCGAGGGGTTCCAGCCGTAGCTCGTACCGTCGGCCGGAGTCGAAAGTAGCGTCGTCTAGAGTCGCAACAGCCGATCAATCGCCCCTCGCACAAGCTTCACAAACGTCCGGCCGTTCGGAACCGTAAGGAGACGCGAGGGGTGAAACGTCCAGTCGAGCGGCGAATGGACGGTTCCGCGGGAGTCTTCCCAAGGATATTCGCAGTTGTCAGGGCGCTGGCCGTTTCGGTCCATTGACGGATTCAGCACTTCAATCTCTGCGGCCAGATGCCGAATATCTCTTAGCAGATCCTCCATCCGTTTGGCGTCTGGCCGCAGGGACGTGATTTGCCGTTTGATGACGACGGGCAGCGGTTTGGCGATGTATCCGTGGCTCGTTTGAAGCGTTTCCGAACGAGCGCCCTCTGCGATGAGATGCGCCTTGCAGAGCTTTTCGCAGGCCATCTGAAGGAACAACAGTCCGTGGCACTTCGGAACCGCTCTCTGAGATTGAAGGACTTCCCAAGTCTTGAAGTCCGCGTCGGCTTGACGAGCGTACGCTGTAGCCCAGTCCGCCGGGGTGCTCATCGTTCAGCGCTCTCAAATTGACGCGGAATCAGCTCGGCAAGTCTCCACCCCGCCGGAAGCTCCAGTCCTTGGGCCTGAATCCTCTGGAATTCCTCCGGGGTAACCTCGACGATGACAGACGGATAGTGGATGCCGATGTCAGGCTCAGGACCAAACCGGATAGGCATCACGCCCGACGGAATTGTGTTTGTGTTTGCCTCCAACAGGATGATTGGCGCGTTCGGATCGGCTTCCAACTCGGCACTTTGAGTAACGCGGAATATCTGCGTTATCCCATCCTCGATTTGGTAGTGTTTCTGCGCCAATTCTCTCGCTTCGTCGTCTTTACTCGACATGGCTATCGCTCCTGGATCGGCTCGCGCTACCCCGCAGCGCTTTCCGCCACGATTCTATGCCAATTCTTCGTCCCGGGCAAAAAGTTCCCTTACAGTCCTACAGCCCGTCGGCGTCGGCTTTGGCGGTCGAAAGCGGCTGGTGGTAGAACGACTGCCAGTAGGCCCGGTCGACGGCGTAGCAGTCGATCGGGTCGGTGGGCTTGAGGTGCTTGGGAAGGAAGCCGAATCGCTGCATCTCGCGGATGTAGTGCTCGTTGGGGCGGAAACCGGGCATGTCGAACCGCTTGCCTTCCCCGAGGCGGTCGTGGGCCTCGCGCAGCGCGGCCACGGTCGCCCGATAGAGCGGATCATCTTTGCTCTTGAAGACCGGTTCCTTGCAGAGGCCCAGTCCGCCGGCCTCTTTCGCCAGCGGCGCCAAGAGGACGTACGATTTTTCCGGCCGGGAGAGATTCAGGACAGGCTCCGACCGCACGCCTCCCGCCCGGGGAAAATCGAGCACCATGTGTTTGCCGCGCTCGCTGGTCTCCTCCCGGCCGTGGCACTTGCCGCAACGGTCGCGCAAGTGGCCGTACTGCACGTGGGCCGGATAAGACCCGCAGCCCAGTCCGGCGTACGTGCCCGGATGCGTTGCTCTGCTCCCGATCCACCGCCGCCACCCTTCCACCGCGTGGGCAC
>CAYTJV010000258.1:0-10500 GCA_964438165.1 uncultured Planctomycetaceae bacterium
CATCACCGGCTTGAACATCCCGAGCGGGGGCACCTTCTGGATCCGCTGGGTGGAGGGCGACCGCGCCCCTTTCCAGTTGCCCGGTGCCCGGTGCCTATCGGCGCCTCGAGGATTTCCTCTTCGGCCCCCAAGGGCGGCTGCTGGGCGAAAAGACAGTCTCCGGCTCGGGCGCCGAATGCCGCGTCTGGGACGTGGACCGCCGGACGATCATCTTCAAGGCCCCCGCCACAACGGACCTCGGGGGCATCGGCTTCAGCCCCGACGGTCGCCGGATCGCGATTGTGGGGGCGGACCGCGCGCTGGGGATTTGGGATATTGCCCGGGGAATCCTCGTGCGCTCCATGGTGACCGACCCGGTGCCCGACCGCGTCGTCTGCTTTCATCCCAATGGCCGGCAAGTCGCTATCTTTCGCGCGTTCGCCCCCGTGGTCCACGTCTTGGATATCGAGACGGGCAAGTCTATTCGGACCTATTCCCATCCGGGCGGGGTCTGCGCGGCGGCTTGGCATCCGAGCGGGACCCTCCTGGCAGTCGCCTGCACCGACTCCCTGGCCTACCTCTGGAATGCGGAAAGCGGCCAAGAGCAGATGGTTCTGCGCGGCCATCAGGCGGAGGCGGTAGGAATCGCGTTCCACCCCGCAGGCGACCTGGTGGTCACGAACTCCTGGGATGGGACCACCAGGCTCTGGGACCCGGCAACCGGCAATCAACTCGTCTCCACATTTCAGGATTTCAGGCAGTTCAGTCGGGACGGCCGGCATTTGGCCTCCTGGAGGTACGACGTACTTACCGTATGGAAGGTGGCCCGACCGGAGCATCTCACGTTGTCGGCATGCCGCGCAGGACACATGGGCCCATGGGGCGTCGACTTCTCCCCGGATGGGCGCCTGCTGGCTGCCGCCTCGAACGACGGGGCACGCATGTGGGACTTGACTACCGGCAGAGAGATCGCTTTCCTGCCCCTCGGCCGCACCGTTTCAGCGATATTTTCCCCGACGGGCGACAGCCTGGTGACGGCCGGCGAGACGGGGATTCGACGCTGGCCGATGACCACCGACCTGCAGTCCGGCACTCTCGCGCTCGGCCCGCCCACGACCGTCGCGAGCCCAGCGTCAACCCACGAACCCCGGGCCTGCTTCGACCTCGGGGGAACGTCGCTGGCAGCCATCGTGGGCGGTGACCAGGTCGCCGTGCTGACCCTGAAGGGAACGGCGCAACAGCGCATTCTCGGCCCTCACGAGGGTATGGCCTCTGTTGCGATCAGCCCGAACGGCCAATGGCTGGCCACGGGGACCTATCGCGGGGCCGGGGGCATCAGAGTCTGGGATGTGGCCAGCGGCAAGGCTGTGCAGGCACTCCTCCCCGAAATCCCCATGAGCCTTGTAGCATTCAGCCCGAACGGGCAGTGGCTCCTCACCAGCACGACTCGTGAGTACCAGTTCTGGGAGGTCGGCACTTGGAGGCCGGGCCGCCGCATTCCCCGAGACGACCCGGGGCTGTCCGCCCCCATGGCGTTTTCCCGGGATGGCCGCATGTTGGCGATCGCCTGTTCGCGCTACGCAGTGCAATTGATCGATGCGTCCACCTTCGAACCACTGGCGAGACTGGAACCGCCCGCGCCGCAGGGGCTGACTTGGCTCTGCTTCAGCCCCGACGGAACCCAATTGGCCGCAGCCGCCGGCGGGAACGGCACGACCCAACTCTGGGACTTGCGGGCAATCCGCCAGCGGTTGGCAGACATGGGCCTCGACTGGGACCTGCCACAGTATCCCCCGTTGCCAACCGCAGGCTCACCAAGGCCTCTGTCGGTCAAGCTCGTGCTGAAAGAGGCAAGCCCATAGAACTCCGTCGCGTGACGCCAGACTGCGCCGATGACGGGGCTTGCGGGGGAGTCTGGGGTCAGAGAAAGCGCCGGGATAAACCGGCATGGAGTAGCGGATGAAAGAGCCGTACAGAAAAGGGCCAGCGACCCATCCTGGCTCCGAGTCATGCGCCGGCGGTGGCAACATCGCGGGTGAAGCGTTGACAGGAGCACACGCAGGCCAGGTATTCAGCTCCAAAATCAAAGCTTCGGCGTGCCGACCTTGTTCTGACAGGGGGAAGGCAACATGAGGGGCGACGTCAATCGCGAGCCGCCTCGCAACGCCGCGGAGTCGCAGACTCTGAGCATGTGTGGAAACTCCATGCGCGAGAACCGGGAGAGCCAGGCGGTTCCCTCGCCGGATGGCGGCGAGGGACGGTCGGGGAAGGCGCAAAGCCGCACGCCCGACATGCACGCTTCCTGGCAGTCGGACGGTCCCATAGTACCGGCGAAGCGACGGGTGGCACGCCCAGAGTCTTCGATGGGCGTGGTTCACGGGTGTGGACTGACGAAACACGCCGTTCAGTTAACTGCGTCCCCATTCCGACTTCCCTCTCCCCTCTCCCTTCCCCCCTCTCCTCTCTCCCTTTACAATGCCCCCATGCTCCGCACGCGGCTCTTTGTCGGGACCCTGCTGATCGCCGTCTTGGTCGGCCTGAGTTGGCTCGATCATCGTGCGGCGATTCGGGGAATCTGGCTCGCTCCGGTGCTCTTGGCCTTCGCGCTCTTGGCGACCCAAGAACTGCTGGGCCTTTTTGCGGCGAAAGGGTTGAAGCCGATCGCACCTGTCGTGTACCTGGGGAACTTGCTGGTCCTGCTCAGCCCCTGGGGTCCCGTTGTGGGCAACTTGGTTGGCAGCGATGCTCCCGGTCGCTCGGTCCTGAACGCGGCTCCGGTCGGGTTTGGTTTCGCGGCAGACGGCTTTACTCTGGGGGCGTTGGCGATCTCGGCCGTTCTGGCCCTGCTGGGCGAGATGACGCGGTATGAGAAGCCCGGGCGGATTACCGAGGACCTTGCGGCGACAGTATTCGCCATCGTGTACCTGGGCTTCATGCTGAGCTTCGTAGTCCGCCTGCGCCTGGCTTGGGGCATCGGCGCTTTGGCTTCCTTGGTGATCGTGGTCAAGATGGGCGATACCGGCGCGTATTTCTGCGGGAAAGCGTTCGGCCGGCACCGCATGACGCCCCGGCTCAGTCCGAGCACGACAATCGAAGGAGCGATCGGAGCGATCCTGTTCTCATCGCTGGCAAGTTGGGCCGTGTTCCAATGGCTCGTGCCGATCACGGTGCCGCAAGATGTTCGGTATCCGGGGGCCTTCGCGTCCGTTTGGGGATCGATCGCCTTCGGGGTACTCATCGGTGGAGCGGGCATTCTGGGCGATCTGGCCGAGTCGCTTCTGAAACGCGATGCGGCCTGCAAGGATTCCAGTACATGGATACCCGGCTTGGGTGGGGTGCTCGATATGCTCGATTCGGTCATTTTCGCCGCACCCTTGGCATACGCTTGCTGGCAGGTTGGACTCACCGGCTAGCGAAGCAGTTGGCAGGCGACGGTCGTAGGGCAAGCTGCTAGCTTGCCCAGCCACTGCCGACGGGCAAGCTGGCAGCTTGCCCTACGATAATGCCGCCAGCGAGGTATTTAATATCCCATCCAAAGATACGGCTAGTCGAGCTATGCCAGGATTTGGGAAACGGATATCATGAAAATGGACTGCGGAAGCAAGAGAAGCTCGTAGCAAAGCGACTCATGCGGTTTGAGTCCCGGCATAGCCAAACCCTGTCGCGGAATCGGTCGCCAAGGAAGAAGGGGCATCGGGGCAGACGTCCTGGGATTCCCTGCGGGTTGGTCGGAGGGACGCACGATGTCGATTCAGGTGGTTTGCCCCAACGGACACCCCTTAACGGTCAACGAGTCGTGTGCCGGGAAGCTCGGCCTGTGTCCCGTCTGCAAGGCGCCGGTCAAGGTTCCCCAGCCGGACAATCGCCAGCTTTCCGAAGATGCCGTCCTCGATTTTCTAGGGCCTGCCAAGCCGGAGATCGCTGCCGGCAGGAGTTCGCCGGGTGGTGATGCACCGTCTGATCGTGGAGAGACGGCAACAGCACCGAAAAAACGGTGCAGCCGGTGCAACCGGGAGATCTTCGCCTCCTTGCCCGCGTGTCCCTACTGCCATAGCTACCTTGGGGGGGCTTAAATCTGTCCCGGGGCGTGGTTGCTGGCATTGCTGCGCAAGGCGAAGATATACTAGTCTGGTGTGAGGGGCCTGGTTTATAGGTGACACGCGGCGGTCCAAGGGCCGCTGCGGATTGGAATGGCTGAGTCAAGTATTTCGGTCTTCAGCCCTGAGTCGCTGTTGGCCGTCTTCGGTGCCCGCGATCAGCACGTCCGCAGAATTCGCGACGCGTTCGGAGTGCGCGTCTCCGCGCGGAACGGGCAGATCCACATCGAGGGAGACGAGCAATCCGTGGTCCGGGCCACGGAGGTTCTGGAGCAGCTTCGGTCGCAGGCAGCCCAGGGCGCCGTGACGGCCGACGACGTGAACCGTTTGCTGACGGGTGTGCGGCACGGGGACACCTTGGCGCAGGCTTCGCCGCTGGTGGTCCACGGGGGGCGGCAGGTCCGTCCGCGGTCTCCCGGGCAGGCCCGTTATGTGGCCGCAATCCGCGAGCATGACGTGACGTTTTGCTACGGGCCGGCGGGGACCGGAAAAACGTATCTGGCTGTCGCCACGGCGGTTACGGCGCTTCGTTCGGACCAGATTCGGAAGATCGTGCTGGTCCGGCCGGCAGTCGAGGCAGGGGAGAGCCTGGGATATTTGCCGGGCGATTTGCAGGCCAAAATCAACCCCTATTTGCGACCCCTCACCGACGCCCTTCGGGAGATGCTCGACCACGACACGGTCAAACGCTACACGGAGCAGGAAGTGATTGAAGTCATCCCCCTGGCCTACATGCGCGGCCGCACGCTCAATGAGGCCTTCATTATCCTCGATGAGGCACAGAACACCACCGTCTCGCAGATGAAGATGTTCCTGACCCGGATGGGAAACGGCTCCAAGATCGTCGCTTCCGGCGACATCACCCAGGTCGATCTCCCGGCGCACACGCGGAGCGGCTTGATCGACGGGCTGACGCGGTTGCGCGGCATCCCCGGTTTCGCCGCCGTGGAGTTGACCCAGGCCGACATCGTGCGTCATCCCATCGTTCAGGAAATCGTCCGGGCCTACGAACAGAAGCCCGGCAGGCGGCATTAACGAGCATGGCCACAGGCGTTCAACGTCGGACGCGTTCGGAGCGGGTAGCGGCGCTGGACTTACCGGCAAGCCGGTGGGAGCAGGCGTTGGCCAGGCTGCACCGTGGCGACGTGTTGCTGCGGGCCGGCTTGTGCGTCCTGACCGCCGTGGTTCTCTGCGTCGTGATCCGCGGCTGGTACCCCCCATTCATCTTCCGTGCCGGGCAGGTGCTGCTCCGCGACGTGGTTGCCCGGCACCCCTTCCAGACGGTCGACCGTGACGCCACCGAGGCGGCGCGGGAGGCGGCACGCCGACAGGTCCGCTGGGTTTACGAACACAATTCGCGCCCCTTGGATCAATTGACCGCCAAACTGGAAATCGCGGTGGGGGAGGTCCTTGCTGCCGAGACGTTGGCCGCGGTGAACCCCCAAATATGGTCGGAATTCGCGCCGCGCAGCGAGGGAGTGCCTGTCGCTGCCGAGGAGGAGTCGCAGGAGCGGTTCACGAAGCTCAAGCAGGCCCTGGCCGAGGACCGTGGCCTGATGGAGTTCCGCAAAGGCGTGGCCGACGCGCTGGCGCCGTATCGCGAGCGGGGCCTGTTGGGCAAACAGGCCCCCAGGACGGGTCAGGGGAGCGACGAGATCGAGGTCTACCCGGCGGGCCACCCCGAACAGCGGCGCGCGGTCAAGGTGGCCGACGTGGTGATCGGCTCCGGCACGGCGCTCCGCGCGGCGTTGCGCCGCGAGCTCGAATCGACCGACGTGGCCGACTGCGTGTGCGATTGGCTCGATCGCCGCCTTACGTCCACCTTGCGCCGCGACGAGGAGGAGACGAAGAAGGCCATGGACCAAGCCGCACGGGCCGTCGGCGACATGGTCGTTTCTTACGCCGCGGGCGACCCCTTGGCCGCGGAAGGGGAACCCCTCTCCACCGATCAAGTTCGTCTGCTCCGGCTGGAGTACGAGGTTGCCATGGCCGCGCAGCCCTGGAGCCAGAAGGTCGGCCGGGCAACGGCCGTCGTGGCCCTCATTCTTGCCTTGTTTGGCCTAGCCGCCGCGCACGTGATCTATCGCGAGCCGCGGTTGACGTTTAGCCTGGGGCGGCTGGGCACGTTGCTGGCCATGCTGGTCGCCACGGTGGGCCTGTCGAGGTGGACCGCCTCGGATCCCTGGCGGGCGGAGCTGGTGCCCGTTCTCTTCTTCGGGCAGACCCTGGCCATTGGCTACCGCCGGGAACTGGCCCTCATGCTCTCGGCCATCGCAGCCCTGGTCCTCGCCCTGGCCCTGGGACACGGTCTGGCCGTGCTGCTGCTCTTGCTGGGCGTGACGACGACCGCCATCGTGCAACTCGCGCGGATCCGCAGCCGGAGCAAGCTGATCTACGTCGGACTGATCGCCGGCGTCGTGGCCTTTCCGCTCACCATCGGCCTGGCCGTGCTCGACAATCAGCCGCTTGGCCAGGCCGTGTGGGTCACGGCAGGCTGCAACACGTTGTGGACCGTGGCCGCGGGCTTCCTGATCACCGGGTTGCTGCCGTTCGTGGAAAAGGCGTTCGGCGTGCTGACCGACATGAGTCTCCTGGAGCTGGGCGACGTGTCGCACCAGCTTTTGCAGCAGTTGGTCCAACGGGCGCCGGCGACCTACAACCACTCGATCACGGTGGGCTCGATGGCCGAGGCGGCCGCCGAGGCCATCGGCGCCCGGGGACTTCTGGTTCGCGTCGGCGCCTACTACCACGACGTGGGCAAGATGCTCAAGCCCGGCTACTTCATGGAAAACCAGTCGCCCGCCAACAACCGGCACGAGGCCCTCGTGCCCACCATGAGCACGCTGGTGATTATCGCGCACATCAAGGACGGCGCCGACCTGGCCCGGCAGCACGGACTGCCGCAGCCGATCATCGACTTCATCGAGCAGCACCACGGCACGACCCTGGTGGAGTATTTCTTCGGCCGGGCCCACGAGCAGCACCAGGCCGATCCGAACGGCGCGAGCGTCGACGAGAACCTCTATCGCTACCCCGGTCCGGAACCGGAGACCAAGGAGGCCGTCGTGCTGATGCTGGCCGACGCCGTCGAGAGCGCCAGCCGCAGCCTCGTGGACCACGCCCCGGCCCGGATTGCCAGCCTGGTCCGCGAGATCGCCGAGCGCAAGCTCGACGACGGCCAGTTCGACGAGAGCGGACTGACGCTGCGGGAGCTTCGCACGATCGAGGACAGCGTGACCAAGTCGCTCATCGCCAACTACCACGGCCGCGTCAAGTACCCCGACCAGAAGACGGCGTGATCCGCGCTAAATAAGTTTGCACGATTCCGGGACAGCGCGGGTTGGCCTGTAGGGAACGCCCTCCGTGGCGTTCCGTGACGCGGAGATGCGGCATGCACGGCGATGCGCGGAACGCCACGGAGGGCGTTCCCTACAGGCGATTGTCCCCAAATCATGCAAGGTCGTTTAGAGCCGTGATCCGCATCGACATCGCCAACCGGCAGACGACGCTCCCCATCGACCGGCGGCTATTGCGCCGCGCGGTCCGCATGATTCTCAAGGATGCGGGCATCGACGACGCCGAAATCAGCTTGGCACTCGTCGACGACCCGACGATCCGGCAGTTGCACCGCCGGCACCTCGGGCACGACGAGCCGACCGACGTGCTCAGTTTCGACTTGGAGCGAGACGGCAATCGGTTGGAGGGCGAAGTGATCGTCAGCGCCGATACGGCCCGGGCCGCGGCGGCGCAATATGGCAATTCCCCCGCCGAAGAACTTCTGCTCTACGTGATCCACGGGACTTTGCACTTGGTCGGCTACCGCGACGACACGCGGCGCCAGCGCGCAACGATGTCCCGCCGGCAACGCAGGTACTTGGAAGACCTTGAGGAGGATTGATCGACTGGCCGGACGGTGGACCCGGTTCTGCCGGGCGACTGACGTATTCTGGTCCACGGCTGGATCGGGAGGCCGAAACGAAAGTAGAATGCAGGAGTGCAACGAAGCACGTAGATCCCAAAGAGTGAGGGCGCTCCCAATGAATAAACCAGCCCCCCCGGTCACAGTCGCCCTCCGCGTTCCGGGCCAGTGGGCGCATCCGAGAGAACTGATCGAGCGAATGCCCGAAGGCTGCCGGTTGACGCCGGAGGCGCTGATCTTGCCCAGCGGCGCTCGGGTCGAATTGGGCTTCAGGGACGCCGATGATCAGTTTCCCGAGATCTTTCGTTCCTCTCTCCGGCGGCCGGCGACGCAGCAAGAGCAGAGCACTGCGGATGGCTACACGGTCAATGTCCTGCTCAGTGGTCCCGGCGGTTCGATGCAGGCGGCCCGGACGATGATGGAGGCCGGCGCGGCCATGGTGCGGGCCGGCGGCGCGGGGGTGTTCATCGACAACAGCGGGCTGGCTCATGGCGGCGAGCATTGGCTGGAGATGACCGAAGACGGCGGCCCGGACGCTCTGAGTTTCGCCTTCGTCTCCATCATCCGCGGCCAGGCGGACGTCTGGACCGCGGGCATGCACGTGCTGGGATTACGCGACGTGGTGATGAAGCGGGCCGACGTCGAGGCAGACGGCTTTGACATCGTCGACGTGATCCGTTACCTGGCCCAGGGCGAGAAGCCGGTGGGGGACGCTCATGTGATCGCCGACCTGGACGGCCCGCGTTTTCAGGCCTTCACGCAGGACTGCGAGGAGAGACTGGCAGGAAGTCCCATGCACAATCCTTTCGGACGACTTAGGCTCGTGAGCATGCGGGATATCGCTGAGAACAATTAGGCCCGCGTCTGGGTCCAGGCTTTGCAACAGGGATTTACTGAAACGATAGAATGTCGGCGCACTGATCTTTTTGAAGGAAATCGGAGGAAATCGGGGTCAGGTCCCGGGGACGGGAGACCCCAGGGACGGGAGTTTTCCCGTCTTCCCTTCACCAAACGTTTCTGCCCGGCATACTTGATCGAGAGAGTGGACTTGCTATATTAAACGTGACTTCTCTGACGTTGACGGATTTGGCGGCAAATGAGCGCGGTTCGCCGCGCGCCTCCGGCCCCCTCACGATGTCGCCGTGGGCGTCGCGGATCGCGTGAAAAATCGCTTTTCTCTGCGTGTCTCTGTTGGAACTTCGTTTCTATCGGGAGGCAGAACCATGCGAGGCAGAAAGAGTCGTTCGAGTCGCGTCAGGATCGAAGATATAACCACCCGGCACATGCACCGGCGCCCCCCCCGACAGTGGCGATTGGTCGGGCCGGAAGTGCTTGAAGATCGGGCCGCGCCCAGTGGAGGGCTGCTGGAGATCCTCATGGCCGTGCCGCTCATTCAACTCCAGTTGGGCGAATACCGCGATCGTTCGATCGGGCTGACCGCAGAGGACTTGGCCGCGGCGCTCATCGGGAGGCGAAAGGCGCCTCCCACCAGAGACAGCCTCCAGACGCTCTCGCTTGCCTTTGAAGGGGCGATGGATTCCGCGCTCCGGGTCGCCAAAATGGTCCGGCAAGGAGACGTGGAGGAAGCTTACCAGGAGCTCGCCACGGCCCGCGGCAAGGTCGAGGAATTGGTCGATCAGGTCCTTCAGATCGGCGGCACGTTCGGCAAGTTCAGCCTCCGCAGCCTGGCCCAAACGCTCGATTGGGTCGACGATCTGGTAGCCGAAGCCGCCGCCCGGGCACAGAAATCGTCCTCGACGGACGCAACGACCACCGCCGGAGGCTCAAGTGCTCCGGCAGCGCCCGCGACGACCGGCGCAACGGATGCCACGAATCCGCCCCCGGCCTCATCCACCGATCTGCAATCTCCAACCTCCGCTCTCCCCTCCGGCGGCACAGGCGGCTTGCCCGCCCCTGCCCCGGCCGACACGCGCCTGAAACCCGCCTCGCCTGCCGAGCTTGAGTTTCCGGCGTCCGATCCGTCCGGCGGTGGAGGCGGCATGGCCCTGCTCGGCAGCACGAACCAGAATCCGATCGCCGGGCTCGACCTCGCCACTACGCTGGAGGATACCCCCATCACGATCAACGTCCTGGAGAACGACTCCGACCCGGACGGCAACCACATTTTCATCACCAGCGTGACGCAGCCGGCCAACGGAAAAGTCACCTTCACCGCCAGCACAGTGACGTATGCGCCCAACCTGAACTTCTACACCACCGCGTACCCCGAGCAGTTCACCTACACGATCACCGACGGCCACTTCAACGACCAAGGCCAGCTCGGCACCGACACCGAGATCGTGAACGTCACCGTCACCCCGGTGGACGATATCCCGACGGCCGATACCGACTATGCGATGACCTCCCAGACGTCCGCCGTGACGAACAACGTCGTGGCCAAACACCTCGACCCCGAAGGCAACGTCCATGTGGGCCAAGTCCACTCGTACCCCGGGAAGGGCGCCAGGAAGCCCGGTGCCAAGAAGGCCGTCAAGAAAGCCGCCA
>CAYTJV010000259.1:0-10484 GCA_964438165.1 uncultured Planctomycetaceae bacterium
CGGTGACGCCTCTGGGGGTCGAGCCCTCGGGCACTCCCACCAAAATCGCCGTGAGACTGAGCGGTTCCCCCGCCGCTATGGCGGTACGCACGTAGGGCACAAACAGGTGCGGCTCCACGTCGGGATAGGTCTTCGATGGCATGGCGTCGGCCGGGAGGCTCTCGCCGAGGATCTTGGCTAGCTCCTCGCCCGGCTGTGTCAGTAGCACCGAGAAGTTGTGCTGCTGCCAGTTGGTGACCGTGCCCAGCTCGCCCATGTTCGTGACCGTGGCCAACAGATGCCGCTGGGCCTCGGTTGCCTGGGCAATCAGCTCCTTGCGGATGGGAAGGGCCGTTTCGCGGGCCAGTTGCTTCTGCTTGGCCGGGTCCTTCTCGGCCTTCACTTTGGCCATCACGGCGTTGAAGCGGGCCCATAGGCAGTTCGTCTCGGCCGCGGCCCGGAGATAGCGGAAATTGTTCAGCCAATACTCGAACCGCTCCCGTTGGCCTGCGCCCGTCACTTGGGACTGGAGCTTGGCGAACTCGTCGACGAAGGCGTAGTCCTTGCTCACCGTGTCCCACGGCCGGGCGTCGGGCCGGATGCCGCCGGGCCCGTCGGTCCAGTCGATCGGGCGCGGCACGTGGCCGTCGATCTTGGCAAAGAGCTTGGCGGCCGCCTCGGCGACCTCGGGCCCGAACTCGGCCCGGCACCAGTCGGCGTAGAAGTCGGCCGTCGGCAGGTAGCGGTCCGGTTGCCCGCCCAAGGGCGACGGCGGCCAATCGGCCTGGTAGTCCTTGTACGCCGGGCCGCCACAATTTATTTTCCGCGTGACCGGCCCTTGGACCACGATCGCCGCAATCGAGGGGAACTCGATCTGGTAGCTGAACTCGATCTTCAGCCGGCCGTCGCTCACTTGGACGTCCTTGAATGTTTTGTCGAGGGCCTTGTTCTTGCCGACGGTAGCGAAGATATCGAGGCTGTCGATCACCTGCTTTCCCTGGATCTTCGCGCCGAACACGCGGACCAGGTTCTTGTCGTAGTGCGGCTCGCAGAACTTGAGCGTCACCGTGTAGGCGCCGTTGGGCACGTCGAACAGGTAGCCGCCGGTGTTGTAGCGCAGGGTTTGATAGAGTGGGTCATCCTCGGTATCGGCGATCGGATTGTTGGGGAATGCGGCGATCTGTCCGCCGATCGGCCCTTCGAGCGGCTTGGCAGCCGGTGGGAGGGCCTTATTGATGGCCGGATTGAAGCTCGATTGGTCCCACGCCGCGGCAGCCAAGGCGGCCACGTTGGGGGCGAGGATCCGCGTGCGCCAGTGGATGCCCAAGAGGCCCGTGCAGCCGTAAGAGAGAGCGTCGGCAGCGTCTTTGCGCATCCGTCCGGCCCAGAGTTGCACCGAGGTCAGGGCCGGATCGTCTTCCATCCATGGGATGGCCCACTTCGGCCGGCCCTTGACGTTGGCGAACCCCGGCTCGACCGGCGTGTGGCCCACCTGCCGGTTGATGCAGCTCATGGGCATCTCCTTGGGGAGGAAGTTGTCGAACAGGGCCGGCTGTTGGGTCGGCCCGAGCACCCAGCCGCAGGTGGCCAGCGTGAACGGGGCTTTGACTTTCTTGGCCGCCGCCATGGCCGCGCGGAAGTCGGCCAGCGTGCCGTCGATCTGCTGCTGGCTGACCTTCTCCCAGGTCCAGCCTTCGGGCGTCCAGAACCAATAGTAGTCCAGCGGATGGGCGCTCATGATCCGCTTGAACATGCCCTCGTAGATCTCCTGGACGACCGCGGGATCGGACGGATTCTTGCCCTGCGCCTTGAGCCGCTCCTTGACCGGCGTGGGGATGATGAGCGGCGTTTCCGTGCCGATGCAGGTCTTGATGCCCAGGCGATGGGCCCAGCGGAACGACTCCTTCAGCACCACGCCCATGCGATGAAACAGCTCGCTCTGGGCCTCGGGCGTTTTGGGCCAGGGGGCCATGCCGCGCATGGTATCGACGCCGTAGTCGTCGCGGTCGTACATCGCGGCCGCTCCGAAAAGGTAATCGCCGGTCTTCATCGGCTTGTAGCCCCAGGTGCCGTTCAAGGTGGTGTAGTGCCGCGAGGGATAGGCGTGCTTGACGAACACGTCGTACTCGACGTCCTCCGGCCTGCCGATCCAGGTGAGCGGCTCCGGCCCGACGCCCCCTTCGGGATACGTGTGCAGGCCGAAGAAATTCATCCGCATCTTGGCCAGTTGGCCGAGGATCGCCTTGTAGCCGTCGACGTTCCACCAGTCGGGCCCTTCGGGGAAGTCGTGGAACGGCTGGATGCCGCGGCGGTCGAAGAGCGGCTTGCCCTGCTCGTTCGACACCGTGAGGGCCGGCGGCATCGGCTTGTCGGGGATTACGTCGCCGTGCATGGAGAACCGCACGCCCATCTGCTCGGCCAGACGATACGCTCCGTAGAGCGTGCCGGTCGGATCACCGCCGACCACCAGCGTCACCGGCCGGTCATGATGCCGGACCGCGCGGATCAGGTATTGCTCCGCCCCCAAACCGTGCACCGCGGCTTTGAGCTCGTTATCGGTCAGCAGGGCGGCCACCACGGGCCGCGACTTCACGCCGACCACGATTAACGCCCCATCGGCCTGGGCGTCCAGTTGCTCCACAATCGGCACGAGCCGCCCGGTCCGCACGTAGTAATAGCGCCGGATCTCCTGCGCGGCCAAGCGCTCCGCGAAGGAGGTTCCTTTGTCCGCCGCCGAGACCACCGCGGCCGGGGTTACGTTCTCCGCGGCGGGAATCGAGCTTGCCGCCGTCAAGATCGAGACCAGGATGGCCAGGACGAAAATCGCATTGCGCGGCATGGTCGTGTCTCCTTAAGGACCAAAGCTCCAACCAACGCGACTGATTCTAGGAGTCCGCCCATCGAGCCACAAGCATGTGCAGCGGCGACCCGTCAGCGTGACGCGGACCGATCGTTTTGGCAACGAGTGTACCACCTTTAGGGTAGTGCTTTTCCGCTTTCTGGCATATTCGTCAATTGTCAATCCGATGTATCATGAGGGCATCCGATTTCATCAGAGGGAACCGCATGAGCCAATTGCAGGCAGTTCGATTCACGGGGATTTGGATGGCCGGAGTTGCGGCTGTATTGGCCGGCTGCGCGGTCTGGGTGCTCACCGTGTGCTCTCATGACGCACCGGGCCAGGTTACTGCCGACAAGCAGACGCCCGGCGATGTGTCCGCCACGCCGGAGGATTTGGTACCGGGCGAGGAATCGCCGGACCCAGCCGCGTCGACCAAGGCGTCCACCGCCAAGTCGCAGCCCCGCGCGGCGTCGACACGCGGGAAAGGCGAGGACGAGGAGTTCCCCGATCCGTCGGTCGTCGAACGCCGGTTTGCCAGCGAGCTGACGCGGCTGGTGAAGCAGGGCAAAGTGGTCGCGCCGGCCGAGCTCTTCCGCCAAGCCGAGCGGGCCAAGGGCTGCGAGGTGGCCGCGCTTCCGGACCCGGGCGAAAAACTCTCCCCCGAGGCCATCTACGCCCGCTCCAGGCCGGCGGTGGTGGTGGTCGGGGCGGTCATTCGGCCCGGAGGCCACCGGCATTTCCACACGGCACTAGCCAGCGGCTTTGTCATCCGCAGCGACGGGGTGATTGTCACCAACTACCACGTCATCGAGGCCTTCCAGCACGCCAAGGCCGTCGGCGTGATGACCCACGATCAGCGCGTGCTGCCCGTCAAGGAGGTGCTTGCCGCCGACGGCCACAACGACGTGGCGGTGGTGAAGGTCGAGGCCGAGAACCTCGCGGCGCTCCCGATTGCGGCCAGCGTGCCGGTGGGCGCGGCGGTCTACTGCCTCTCGCACCCGGCCCTGGACAGCAACGAGACGGAGTCCGCGTTTTACACGTTCACGCAGGGGCTGGTCTGCGGCAAGTTCCGGCTGCGACTGAACGGCCCCACGCCGCTCAACGTGCTGGCGATCACGGCCGACTACGCCAAGGGCTCCAGCGGCGGCCCGATCCTCAACGAGCACGGTGCGGTCGCAGGGATCATCTGCCAGACCCGGGCCCTGTTCCACGACGAAGACGAAACCGAGCCCCAAATCACCTGGAAATTCAGCCGCCCCGCGAGCAGCCTGCTGGCGCTGCTGAAGGCGCCGGCGAAAGCCAAGTGAACTGCACGCAGGAGCAACGATCAGCCTCGTTCCCACGCTCTGCGTGGGAACGCACGCCCCGCCGCTCTGCGGCGTGAGTCTGACGGGACGCAGAGTGTCCCCGACGGGCGTTCCCACGCAGAGCGTGGGAACGAGATGAGACTTTGGCCGTGCGTGCGGCCGCGGCCCAAAAAAAGAAAGCGGCGACAAGTCGCCGCACTCCAAAGGTCGCGTCAGGGCGTCACGATTTCAAAGGGGATGGCCGGCAGGGTGGTCAGCGGCACGGCGCGCCGCATTGCCGCCTGAGGTTTCTTGCCCTTCGCCTGGGCGGTTTTCGCAAAGGCGGCGACGATCAGGTTCCCTTTCAGGCCCGGCTTGACTTTGGCGGCGTCGCTCTGGAGCACGACCTCCGTGCCCTGGGACGATGACGACACATTCTTGATGCTGATTCCCTCGGGCGGATCGCTCAGATCGAGCTGGATCCTGTCGAGCGCGGCCGCGGGGACGCCGATTTGAATTCGGGCCGTTCCGCCGGCGGGGATTCTTAGCGGGGTCTTGCCGAGGATTTTCACCGGGGCCCGGATTAGCGAGCGCCCTCCCACGAAGACCTCCAAGTCGGCGGCGGGCACCAAGTGCCGGTAGGCGAAGGCCTGCATGAGATCGTCGGCCGGCACCGCCGGGTGGGAGACCTGTCGCCCCCCGATCGTCGCGCGGCCTTCCACGTGCAACGCGAGGGGCTCCTTCTGGGCCGTCGCCGGGACCGTCAGCGTGAGCCGCACCTGGTCCTGGCCGGCCGGCACCTGGTTGCCGCTCAGCGTGAATCCGCGCGGGGCGTCCTTCAACTCCAGGGCGATCTCCCCGGAGAAGCCGTCGCGTCGCATGGCGTAGACGGTGATCGGCAGGGTCGAGCCGGCGCGGGCGTTGATGCCCGACGGCACGATCCGCAGCTCGAAATCGGGCCGTGGCGAGCTGATCCGCAAGCGGTAGGCGTACTCGGGGCCGCCCTGGTCCTGGGTATCGCCCAGGTGAAGATAGTACGTCCCGCCGGCCGGGAGCTTAACGCGGAGCCAGGAATCGGCGTGGTGGGTCAAGAGCCCCATGCCCTTGTCCTCGTGATCGTCGTTGATCGCCACTTGCCGGCCGCTCGCGTCGGTCAATCGGAGGATCGAGTCCATGGGGGAGCCCAACCGCCGCGCATAGACCTCGGCGACGATCTCTTGTCCGGCACGGCCCTCGAAGCGGAACAAATCCCAGTCGGCCGGCTGGCCGATGCGCCCGTTGACGATTGCCGGGAGCGTGACCTCTTGCGCGGCGGCCCGCTGGCTGTTCGGTTCCTGTTCCAGGCATTCCGGCAAGGTATCGACCGCGAAGAGGACGCAGTTGGAGGTCTGCTGCCCCTTGCGGACCGAGAGCGGATAAACTCCCGGCTGCTTGCCCTTGGCGTCGTGCACCAGGGTGGGCGCGGGGAGATTCCAGCCCGTGAGCTCGACGGTCGTCTTTGTGCCGGCCTTGACGCCGAGCGGGAAGATGCTCGTCACAAAGGGCAACTCGCCCAGGGCGATGCGATACACGAAATCCTCGCGACCGCGGTAGATGGCGTCGCGGATCTCGATCACGTACTGGCCGTCCTCGGGGATTTCGCAAGAAAGGACCGGATCGGGATGGAAGCGGTAGTCGTCGGCATAGGCCAATTCCTTGCCCTTGGCGTCGTAGAGCGTCAGCGCGGCCTGAAACCAGCCGGGAACGGCGTCGGCCAGATACGGGATCAACTCCCGGGCACTGGCGGCGGCGACCAGCCG
The DNA here is from genome assembly GCA_964438165.1 of uncultured Planctomycetaceae bacterium. Classification (GTDB taxonomy): domain Bacteria; phylum Planctomycetota; class Planctomycetia; order Pirellulales; family Thermoguttaceae; genus CALFBP01. Next base: position 5,907 of record CAYTJV010000259.1, read on the forward strand.
CTGGCCCTTGCGGGCATGGAAACGGTACCGATCCACGCCGCCGGGCATGATCTGGCCGTTGACGACGGTCGGCAGCGTGATCTCGACGGGGCCCTCGGGCCCGCTGGGTGACAGGAACTTGCGGAACTTCGCCCCTTTGCCGGCGTCCGGCGGCGGGAGTCCCTTGGAAACCTTCTCGGAGGACTCGGGCAGTTGCCCCACGCAGAACACCAGCGGATTGGTCAGCCCGGCGGTCGTGCGCAGCCTGAGCTCGCGTTGGCCGGGCTCCGCGTCCGGCGCTAGTTTCACTCGGAGCGTGACGGTCTCGGCGATCGCCGGATTGGGCGGCCGGCGGACAAACGCGGAGAGCTTCATGCGGATGTCGGCGATTTCCTTGCTGACCTCGGCGGTCCGCTCCTTTTTCTGGAGCTCCTGGAGCCTTTCTTTGAGCTTGTTGGCCTGGCCCGGCGCGATCGGTTTGACGTACTCGGCCACGCTCGCCTCGACGCCGGCGCCGGAGACAAAGGCTTGCGCGACGCCGTCGAGAAACTGCCCCCCGATCGTGACCTCCAGGGCCGTCCCTAACCGGGCGCCGGCGGGATAGACGTAACCGATGTGCGGGGTGATCTGCTGGGCTTGTGCCAGCGGTGCCATCGCCAGAAGAAACAAGAGACTTGCAACGATATACGGTCGGGAGAGACTCATAAGACGCTCCGCTGTTCCAGTCAATGATCACTCACGTTAGCTGCCAATCATCGCCCCGCCGGGATAAACCCGGCGGTGGCGTTTGCAGGTGGAGCAATCTGGTTGTAGCTGCCAGTCATCGCCCCGCCGGGGTAAACCCGGCGGTGGCGTTTACAGGTTGAGGGATCACGATGGCGCCTCCGACGCCGGCCAGGTCTCCCGCACGGTCGGAAACATCGCCGCACACAACCGGCGATCTTCTTCGGCGATTTCCTGATAAATCTCCGCGACGTTTTCGGGCCACGGGTCGGCGGCTTCAGGAATCTGAACGACGAGTGTGACTCGCTGCCGCGGAGCGAGCGGCAAGGGCTGATCGGGGAGCAGGACGCCGTTTTCGAAAGTTGCGGTAACGGTGAGTGCGGTTGCGGCCATTTCAGTTCTCCCAGCTTTTCTCGGCATTCGGTCGCGCAGGCATTCAACCTCGGGAGGTGAAAAATCGACCCTTGAGAGCCTTCCCATGGATCTCGATTTTGTTCCAGGCGACACGGCTCTAGCGGGCCTCCTCAGCCCCGAAGGGGCGCAATACGATAGCCCAGGGCAACGCCCTGGGGAGAGGGTCCGTCACAAGATCGGCAGCCCTGAAAGGGCGGGATAGAGGTCCGGCGGAGCCTGGATTTCGCCCCTTCAGGGCTTCGACGTCTATTCCGACTCGCTTCCCCAGGGCGTTGCCCTGGGCTATCATATTTCGCCCCTTCGGGGCTGAAGGCGTCCGCGGCCAACGCCCTTGCTGTGGCATGTGCATTTCGAGCGCTCCTTCCCCTGTTTCGGCTTGGCCACCGTCTACACGATTTCCTTCAACCGTCCACCGAGCGTCGCGCCGTCGGCGGCCGTGGGCGTGGCGCGGGCGGTCAGGCCCAGGGGATGGGGCAGCCTGGCCTCGGGATCGATGCCCAAGAGCTCGTACATGCTGGCGATGAGGTCCACCGGATACACGGGCCGGTCCTTGACCTCCTCGCCTTTGGCGTCCGATGACCCGACCACGTGGCCGCCCTTGAATCCGCCGCCGGCGACCACGGCCGAGAACACCCGACCCCAATGGCCGCGCCCGCCGTTCCAGGGCGCTTCCCACTGGACCCGGGGCGTTCGCCCGAACTCGCCGCTCCACCAGACGATGGTGCTCTCCAGCAGGCCCAGGTTCGCCAGATCCTCAAGCAGGGTTGCCATGCCTTTGTCCATCTCCGGCAACTTCCGGCGCATAACTTGAAAGTTCTGCTTGTGCGTATCCCAGCCCTTGTAGTTGATCGTCACATAAGGCACGCCGCGCTGGACCAGACGCCGCGCCGCCAGGCACGACTGCCCGAACGTGTTGCGGCCGTAGCGATCCCGCAATTCGGCCTTCTCCTGCGCGAGATCGAAGACCTTGCCGGCATCGCCCAGGATCAGGTCGTAGGCCTGCGTTTCGGTTTCCGCCAGGGCCGTCAATTGGGCATCGCCTTTCATGGCGTGCTCCAGCGTATTGAGCTTGTGGAACAATTCGCGGCGATCCTGCTGCCGCTTGTCGGAGACGCCTGGGGCGACCACGCCTTCCACGGCGAACCGGGCCTGCCCCGGATCGCCGCCGGTGGCAAAGGGCTTGTAGCGCGAGCCCAAAAATCCGGCCTCGGAGAACCGTCCCTGCGGCTCGGTGAGCACGATGTAGGGCGGAATCAACCCCTTGTATCCCGCGCTGTGGCCCTTGAAAAGCGAGATCACCGCGCCAACGCTCGGGAACACGTCCCGGCCTCCCTGCATGCGCGCCGTCTGGGTCATGTAGGACGCCGTTTCATGGGAGTTCACGCCGTGGGTCATGCCGCGGATGATGGAGAACTTGTCGGCCTGCTTGGCTAGCAGGGGCAGAAGCTCGCTGATCCGCATCCCGTCGGCGTTGGTCGCAATCGGCTTACTGAGCGGGCCGCAATAGTCGGAGCCGGCTTCCGGTTTCGGATCGAACGTGTCCAGGTGCGACGGGCCGCCCCACATCCAGATCTGGATGACCGACTTCGCTTTGGACTTGGTTTGCCTCGCCGCCGAGGCGTGCAGGGCCAGGGGATCGGCCAGGAACAGTCCGGCCGCGCCCGTCAGGCCGCATCGCAATGCCTCGCGCCTGGAGATCTCTTTTCTACTCACAGTCGTTCTCTCCTTCTTCACCCGGTCATGACAGGATCGAAACTGGTCCGGATACCATGATCAGACAGGAAAATGTATTGGACAGGAAGATGCCCAAAGCAAGAGTAATTGGATTTCATCTTCTTGTCCACGGCATTTTCCTGTCCGAGGTCTTGCGGCTGAAACTTGCAGGGTTCAGTGCCGGTAGAGAAACTCCGTGCTATTGATCAATGCCCAGGCGAGATCCACGAAGACCTCGCGATTGACCGCCTTCGACTGGGAATACTCCGCCACGGCCTTCAGTTCCTCGGGCGTCGGCCTACGCGAGAGGACCGTCAGGTAGAGTTCCGCGATGATCTCCCGCGGATTGCCCCGGCGGGATTGAGTCAATTTCTGGAAATTCGGGCCCAGCTCGATCTTGCGCTGGATGTGGCTCGAATTCAAGAGGTGTAGGCGCTGGGCGGCCGTGGGGCGATTGTTGCGCTCCGATTCCAGCCCGGTGTCGCGCGGCGGACGCCCGAACAATTCGAGGAAGGAACTGCTGATGCTGCCGTCCTCCAACGCGATCGAGCGCTGGTCTTCCGGCATGAAGGTGAAGGGCTCCGGAATGGCGCTGGTAAATTTCTCCGTCGTCCCGGTGATCTGGCAGAGGGCGTCGATCAACACCTCCGCCTCCAATCGGCGCAGCGGATAGTGCGAAAAATTGGCGGCCCCCTCGGGATGCTTGTCCCGGGAAATCGAGGAGAGCTGATACGTCTTCGAGCTCAGAATCAAGCGGAAGACGTGCTTCAGGTCGTAGCGGGCCGCCACCAATTCCTGCTGGAGGTAGGCCAGCAGCTCGGGATTGCTGGGCGGGTTGTCGGGACGGAGGTCGTCGGGCTCGTGAACGATGCCCCGCCCCAGGAGCCAACTCCAGACGCGGTTGACGATGTTCCGCGCGAACCAGGGGTTCTTGGCATCGATCAGCCAATCGGCGAAGACTTCGCGCGGGTCCTTGCCCGAGGGCACGCTTGCCCGGGTCCCATCGGGAAAGACCGTCGCCGGCGGCCCGGCGGCCGCCTGCGCGGCGGCCTTCTCGCGATCGAAGAAAATGATCTCCTCTTTCCATTCCGCGGTCATCTTGTAGCCGATCTGGGAGAAGAACGCCGCCATGCCCGACAGCCGATCTCTCGGCCAGTTCTCCGCCCGAGCGCCCATGAACGTCAAGGCCACCGCCTGCGCGACGGCCGGCGGCTCCCTGCTCTGCATGGCGCGGTAGAAGTTGACCTGCGGCACGCGGAAGTTGCTGCCGCTGGAGGTGAGCATCTCCCGGACGAAGCGGTCGTAGGGCTTGTTCTGTTGGATCGAGGCCCGGATCCAGTGGTGATACGCCTGCGCCGCATTGGGCCATAGGTTGATCGGGAATTCCGCCTTGACCCGCAACAGGTCGCTCCACTTCATCGCCCAGTAATCGGCGAACTCCTTCCGCTCCAAGAGGCGGTCGACCAGCGCGCGGCGCTTGTTCGAGTCCCGGTCCTTGAGGAACTGCGACGCCTCTTGGGCCGTGGGCAGCGTGCCGATCACGTCGAGATAGGCCCGCCGCACGAACACCTCGTCGGAACACAGATTCGCCGGTTGGATACCCAACTGTTTCAAGCGGCCGAAGACCAACTCGTCGATCTTGCCATGGGGGGTCAGCACGGCGCGGCTTTCGAACGTGCCGGCGAGCGGCCGCTCCCCGCCGGCGCCGGGCCGGGCCGCCGTGAGGAGGGGTGCGGAAACCAAGGATGT
>CAYTJV010000260.1:0-10456 GCA_964438165.1 uncultured Planctomycetaceae bacterium
ATTTGTGGAATATGGCCGCTAGATTAAATCGACAATCCGCAAGCTGGCAGGGGTCCGGAACCTGTTTGGACATCTTCGGTCTCGCTCACAAAACTTGTTCACCTGCCAGACGAGCTGGCAGGGGTCAGGAGTTATCGCCAATAGAAGTCTGTCGTCCCGGCCGCTTCTCCCACTGGCGCAGCCAAACGACGCTCGATATGAAATATACAACGGTCAATACGATCAGGTGGGCCCGGAACGCATCCGGCCTGGTGAAGCCGAGGAACACGCTGACCGCATATCCCAGGCAGAGCACCAGACTCGCCAAGGCGACCACGCCGGTCCCGCAAGCGAGCGTCCAGTCCCAGGCCAGCGATTTTTCGCGGAAATGGAACCAGATCGCCGCGCTGACGAAGAATCCGAGCTGGAGCGGGCCGAGAACCTGCGGCAGTTGCGAAGGCGCCGCGGCGAGATCGTCTCCGCCAGCGAACAATGTGCCGACAAGATCGCCCACCACCCACCAGCCGAGCAAGCCGATCGCCGCCAATCCCGACGTGTAATACAACACATTCTCCATCGCGGCCAACGGCGCGGCACCTGCGCTTTCCGTGCGTGGGGCGGGGAGGATGATGGTCGTGCTCGCCTCGGCGGACGGCGAGGGCAGCTTCTGCCGCGCCCCGGCCACGGCGGCAAGGCCGATGTAAAGCAGCGTGGTAACAATCCAAACCGGAACCGCCAGGAAGAACTCGTGAACGATCTCATGGTCATAGACATCCTTCGCGACCCAGGCCGCGGCGGCCAGCCCTACGCCTGCCAGCCAGCTCACCAGGGCCGGCCAATTGAGGAGTTGGCCTTTGCGGGAGCTCCAGAACTGCGTGAGTCCCAGGCGGGGGAAGATCCAGTGCTCGGCGATCACGATGGCCCCCACCGGAAAGAGCAGGATTCCATAGATCGCCACGAAGTCGAGCAGCCTGAGGAAGACAAACGGCGAGCAAGCCACGATCGTCGTGACCACGCCGGCCGCCAACGTCACCAGCCATCGCGGCCAGCCGGGGGTCACGGCCTGGAAAGCCAGCCCGGCCCGGTAGAGCGTGGGGTTCGCCGTGGTCCAGCCGGCCAATACCACGCACAACGCGCCCATGGCGCCCAAGGCCGAATAGGCCACGGCGCCCGAGTCGAGCTCCACCAGCGGCTGTTGGGCCAGCACGGCGGCCGCGGCGCCCATGATGCCGGCGCAAATCCAAGCCAAACAGTGGCCAAGGTACATCCCGAAGGCGGAATAGACGCCGTACCAGGGACGCCGGGCGAAGCGGAACAGGGCCATGTCCGAAAGCCCCAGGTGCGTGGCCAGGTTGCAGACCCAGGCAAAAGCCGCGATATGCCAGAAGCCGAGCGAATGGCCCTGGCCGGGCGCCGGGCCGGTCCAGATCTTCGTCCGCGCCACCTCCCAAAAGCTGGCCGCGCTGTTCACCTGCCCGAGGATGGGAAGCGTCACCACGGCCCCGACGACAAACATCAGCACCATCCAGGGCGCGCACACCGAGGAAAATTGGGCCAGTCGCTTGAATCCCAGGATCGCCAGCGTCACGACCACCGCTCCGATCGCGAGCACCAGAAGGACAAACCGGGAGTCGGTGGGCGGCCAGCCGGTTTGCGCCGGGATGCCAAAATAGATCCGCACCGCGGAGGCGGAGACCGTGAACATCGCCCCCGCCAGGATGCAGTGCAGGATCGCGTTGAGCAGGTTGTAGGCAACCGTCACCGCAGGTCCGGCGATCTTGCGCAGATACCAGTAGAGCGTCAGCCGCGTCTGGTACGCGATCGGCGCGCAGACCAGGGTCCACGAGAGGACCGCCAGCAAGTTCCCGATCAGCAGCCCCACGAGCACGTCGTAGGCGCTTGCGCCGAAGCTCACAAAGGCAGCTCCGATCACAAACTCCGTGGCGCCGATGTGCTCGCCGGAGTAGACCCCGGCGAAATAGGCCCCCGGCTGAAGCTTGTCGTCGGTGACCGGCTCCCGCTCGAACTCGTAGAGCCGATCGAGCCGGGCCAGAACGCCCTCGCCTGCCCCCTTGGTTGTCTCCGAAGCGGTCGTCATGGGGTAATCTCGTGCCAGAGTCAAGCCGCAATCAGCCCGCAGGTTTCAGGTAATTCCCGTACCCTATGACCATCAGCGACAACACCAGGATCGCCAATCCCGCTCCCAAGAGTTTTTGGGTCCGCGGGCTCGAGCCTTTCCATTCCAACAGCGCGATCCCCCAGAGCGTGCTGAAGATGATCTGCGCCGACATGAACACCGACCAGCCGGAAAACTTGTAGTCGCCGATCTTCGAGTCGCCCATGGTGTAGAAGACCATCTGCAAGTACCAGAGCACTCCGGCCAGGGCCGAGAGGACGTAGTTGATCGCCAGCGGCGCCTCGGCCTTGGAATAGTCGCCGGTCGTGCGGTTCTTGAAGTTCAGGAAAAGCGTCCACAGGACGTTGACCGTGAACCCGCCGAAGAGAATCACTACCAGGCCGGGAAGCCCCGCCCAGAGGTCCGGAGTTGAGGGGTTAGTCGTCTTGGCCAACGGGGTAATCACGCTGCCGGCCGTCCGCACGCCGAACGCCATCCCGGCGCTCATCACGCCGGAGAAGATGGCCACGAGGATTCCCTTGGTGAAATCGAACTCCGCGACGCCGGTCTTTTTCTGCTCCTCCGACATCTCGCGTTCCTTCGACATGCCCGCCGCGCCGGTGACCACGATCCCCACCAGGCTGACGGCCACTCCGGCGAGCAGGGCGACCAGGGCCTGCACGCCGCCCGACTTGGTCACGAGGTCCTGGAACTCGTTTTGGACCAGCGGGGGAACAAGCGTGCCGACCGCGGCGCACAATCCGCAGCCGATGGCCACCCCGAGGCCCACGCCGAGGTAGCGGATCATCAAGCCCCAGGTCAGCCCACCCGCGCCCCACATGGCCCCGAAAAGGAAACAGAGTCCCAAAGTCTTCGGCGGCGTGGCGCGGAGCACGGAGATGACGTTGGGCGACATGGCCATCGCCAGCGCCCACGGCACGACCACGAGCGCGGCCACGCAATAGATGAGCCAGTAGCTCTCCCAGGCCCACTTCTTCACCCCTTTGAACGGGAGATAGAAGCTGGCACCCGACAAGCCCCCGATCACGTAGAGCAAAACGCCCAGAAACGGAGTTGCGTCCATAGGGTGAGTTTCCTTGTCAACGGTCTGAAATCGTAGCGAGTTGCAATTGCTGCGGGCTCCCTCACCCTGTAGGGAACGCCCTCCGTGGCGTTCCGCGTATTGCCCCTTCAACGGAACGCCGCGGAGGGCGTTCCCTACAGTCCGTCTCGTGCCCTATTAGCGCTTGCTGGTCACCTCGGCTTCGTACTTCCGGGCTTCATCGAACCAGGCCGGGCCGACGGGCACATTCTGCTTGAGGCAGTAGTAGTCCCACACCGCGCCCATCGGCAGGGTCTTGATTTCTTCGACCAGGGCGAGCCGGGCGGAAAAGCTGCCAGCGTTCTCCGCTTCGCGGAGCTTGGCCGTCGGCTCCAGCAGCGCCAGGAGGAGGGCCTTGATCATCGCCCTCATGCCGATCACCCAGGCCGCGATGCGGTTGATGCTCGCATCGAAGAAATCCAGCCCGATGTGCGTCCGCTGGAGGAATCCGCCGCGAACCAGCTCCTCGGCGATCGCCTTGAGGTCGTCGCTCAAGATCACCACGTGGTCGCTGTCCCAGCGGATCCCGCGGCTGACGTGCAAGAGCAGCTCCGGCACGAACAGCAACACCGAGGAGATCTTATCGGCGATCGTCTCCGTGGGATGGAAGTGGCCCGCGTCGAGCGTCAGCAGTTTGCCGCTTTGCACCGCGTAGCCGAGATAGAACTCGTGGGAGCCGACCACGTAGGTTTCCGAGCCGATGCCGAAGAGCTTGGCCTCGATCGCGTCGAGGTTGTGCTTCGCGTCGATCGGCGGGGCGAACATCTCGTCCAACGACTTGCGGAGCCGCTCGCGCGGGCCCTTGCGGTCGATGGTCACGTCCTTCAGGCCGTCGGGTATCCAGACGTTGGTCACGCAGGGCGAGCCCAGCGCCTTGCCGATTGCCGCGCCGATCTTGCGGCAGCAGATGCCGTGCTCGACCCAGAACTTGCGGATGCCCTCGTCGGGATGCGCCAGTGTCAGCCCGTCGGCGGCCTTGGGATGCGAGAAATAGGTGGGGTTGAAATCCATGCCGATGCCCAGCCCCTTGGCCCAATCGATCCAACGGGCAAAGTGCTTGGGCTCGATCTGGTCGCGCTCGACCGGCTTGCCGCCCGGCTCCAGGTAGATCGCATGAATGTTGAACCGATGCTTGCCGGGAATCAGGTTGAACGCCTTCTCAGCGTCGGCGCGAAGCTGGTCGGCGGTGCGGGCCTTGCCGGGATAACTCCCCGTGGCCATGATCCCGCCGCCGGTCAGCCCGGCCTCGTTCTCAAATCCGCCCACGTCGTCCCCCTGCCAGCAGTGCATCGATATCGGAATGCCGGCAAGCCGCTGGAGGGCCTGATCGGTGTCCACGCCCCAGGGAGCGTACTGTTCCTTGGCCAGTTGATACGCTTTTTCGATGGTCGCCGTGCTCAAGGCATGTCTCCTCATGTAGGGAATGAAGACGTTGTCCGCCCCCGCCGTGCCATGATTTTGACCCGCAACCCAACCGGTTGCCAGGGGGTGCATGGCCGGTGGCGAGTTTTTGGCTCCTCCGGTTTTGGATGCACGACTCGGGAAAATCGTTCGTAGTCCCGCCTTTAGGCGGAATGCCGCCTAAAGGCGGGACTACGAACGGGAACGGCCCACGCTTACACCAAAGACCGGAAGAGCCCAGCTTATCCTATAAATCCGATTAGCCTACGTCGTTGCCACCCGAATATACTATCAGGTGTCCGCCAAAGCCCCCAAATCGCTCTCGACACGCGGCCGGCGTTTTGCGAAACTTCGCCCCACTTGTCTTGAGGGTTTCCTCGACGCACCTCTTTGCGCCCCGTGGCTCGAAACGAGGGAGGACTTCCGAAATGAAACTCAGCATGGCTGTGGCGACGACCTTGGCCGGAGTCTTGCTGGCAGGCATCTGCGCCGGCAAGGCTGAAGCGGGCTGGTTTGGCCTTGGCGATTCGAGCAAATCAAGCGAGGCGGGCAAGACGCCGAAGACCGACTTCTACAACCCCAACGTGATCGCCAGCGGCGCCAAGGCGAATTCGAATACCAACAAGAATTCGTCGGGCGGGATGGGGAACTTGTTCGGTCTGGGCAAGCCGTCCTCCAGCACCCAGTCGTCCAAGAAGACGCCTGTCTCTTCGACGTCGAAATCCAGGACCACCGACAAGAACGAAAGCTCCTCCTGGTGGGGTTCCTGGTTCAAGCCCAAGCAGCCGCCACCGCCGAAATCGACCGGCGAATGGATGAAGCTCAAACCCGTGCGGTGGTGAGATTTTAGGTTGTGGGACACGTTTTCAACGTGTCCTTGGGTGTGCGCACGTTGGAAACGTGTCCCACGTTACGGAGTCAACCGATGAAAGCCGGTCGCGCGTGGTGGATCGCGGTTGCAGTCGCTCTCTGCGGGGCGACGACGCTCGGGTGTACTGCCGCCGGGAAGCCCGTGGTTGGGGCCTCATTGCCAGGGATCAAGCGCGAGGACAAGTCGCTGCGCGCGGCCGTGGAAAAGGACCCCTTTCCGCGGGCCCAAGGCATGACGGCCGCAGGCAAGTCGGGCACCACCCTATAAAGCCGCGACCGCTGGTCACGCCGGAATAGCCACCAACCGTCGCGCCGGGATCGCAACCACCGGCTGCGGCTTTGTGTCGACAACGTCGTAACGCTTTAATTTGCAATACGTTACGGTTTCTAGACCCAACCGCGGAAAAATTCTCCCGAATTTCTCGATAGGCCCCTCTTGACAAGTCGGCGCCGATCTGTCTACTGTACTATGTGGCTAGTACAGAGGACTCGTGTCATGTTCTTCGACGTCGACCCTTCCAACGGCGTGCCGATCTACGAACAAGTCGTCCGGCAGGTGGTCTACGCCGTGGCTGCCGAGGCGCTGAGGGCCGGCGATCTTGTACCTTCGGTTCGAGAGCTGGCCCGGGAGTTGGCGATCAACCCGAACACGGTGGCCCGGGCGTATCGTCAGCTCCAGGACGACGGGGTCTTGGACTCGCTGCGCGGAACGGGGTTGGCGATCGCGCCCGGGGCGCTTGAGAAGTGTCGCGATGCGCGGGTCAGGCTGATCCGAACTCGGCTTCAGCAGCTTCTGGTCGAGGCCCAGCAGAGTCGGCTCGATCCCGGGCAATTCCGCGGCCTGGTCGAGGCGGAATTGGCCACGATGCATCGGGAGGAGGTGTGACGATGGCGCCGGTGATTCGGCTAAACCAGGTCTCCAAGCGATACGGGCACGAAGTGGCCCTCGATCAGGTCTCGCTGGAAGTCCCGCCAGGCGTGGTCTTCGCGCTGCTCGGGGAGAACGGCGCCGGCAAGACGACCGCCATCCGGATCATGCTCGGGCTGACCGAGCCCGACGCCGGCTGCGCGGAGGTGCTGGGCCTGCCGAGTGCCTCCCAGGGCCTTCAGATCCGCCACCGCGTGGGCTACGTGCCGGAGCGTTTGAGCCTCTACGACTGGATGACGGTCCGCGAAATCGGCTGGTTCACGGCCGGGTTCTACGGCGACGGCTTCTTGCCGGAGTATCGCCGGCTGGTGGGCCAGTTCGGGCTGCCCGAAGGGAAGAAAATCAAGAGTCTATCGAAGGGGACGAGGGCGAAAGTGGCCTTGTCGCTGGCCATGGCCCATCAGCCCGAGCTGTTGGTCCTCGACGAGCCGACCTCGGGCCTCGACGCCCTGGTGCGCCGCGAGTTCCTCGAGAGCATGGTCGATCGTGCGGCGGGTGGGCAGACGGTGTTCCTGTCGAGCCATCAGATCGCCGAAGTCGAGCGAGTGGCCGACATCGTGGCCATCTTGCGCAAAGGCAAGCTCTTGCTCGTCGAGCGGCTCGACGAGTTGAAGCTCCGGGTGCGCCAAGTGACGATCACCCTGGCCGACGAATCGGCGCCGCTCCCCGAACTGTCCGGCACGGTTCTCTCCCAACGACGCCGAGGCCGGCAATGGCAGGCGCTGGTGCGCGACCTGGACGGCGAAGCGCTCGCCGCGCTGGGCGGCGTGACCGCGGTCCAGGCGGTCGAGGTCCGCGCGCCGTCGCTGGAGGAGATCTTCGTGGCCTACATGCAACTCGGCCACGAGGCAGAATTGACGCCTGAAGGAGCCTGTCGCCATGATTAACTCCGTCCCGGAGGGACGTTTGACAATAGCCCAGCGATTCATCGCTGGGAATGCCTTTGGAGTGCGGCGATTTATCGCCGCTTTGGCCCGTGGCGACTGGCATCCCTTGGGAAAAGCGGCGATAAATCGCCGCACTCCAAAGGGGGCTGCACCCAGAATCGGACGGTCCCGAATTTCAAGCGTCCCTCCGGGACGCCAAACCGTAATCGGATTTCGTCACCCAGCGATGAATCGCTGGGCTATTTTCGGCTGCCCCTCCGGGGCAAGAGCGGACTGCCTGAACTCAATCTCCGGCCGATCCTGAGAATCCCAAGGAGATCGACGCGCCATGAACCCCAACCCATTCTGGCGATTGGTCTGGAAGGAATATCGGCTTCAGCGGGCCTTTTGGCTGGCCATGCTTGGGCTGGCCGTGCTGGCCCACCTATTCCTCCTGGGGTGCATCCACGGGAAGGTGATCCACTCGACCGAGGCCTTCTTCTGGGCCGCCTTGGGACTGGGGGCGTTCTATGCCTTGGGCTGCGGCGCGACGCTGTTCGCCACGGAGCATGAGGCCCAGACGTATCCGTTCCAACGGGCCCTGCCGGTCACGGCGATCCGCCTGTTTGCGGCCAAGGTCGCTTATGCGATCCTCAGCACGGCGGCGATGCTCGCGGCGGCGTGGCTGCTGGCGGCGATCGTTTCCGGCTGGCATCTGCCGGAGCCGCACCAGCATCTCGCCTTGTGGGGGCTGTGGGGGATGGGCGCCGCGGAGCTCTTGGCCTGGGGCGTGCTGTTCTCGCTGGTGACCAAACGGCCGCTGGTGGCGGTGATCCTTGCCGTTAGTTGTGCCTCGCTCGCGGTCGAGTTGCTCCGCACCGGCCGGCCCGTGCCTTGGGAAATCGAAAGCTATGTCCAGGCGATCCATTGGCGGGCGTTGGTGGTGGGGATTCTGGCCGTGGTCGATCTGTGGCTGGGCTACCGGTGGTTTCGCGGGCCGGGGGAGCGTGCGCGAGGAATAGCGACCGTCGCCACGCACACTTCCGAAGTCTCGGAGACTTCGGAAGTGTGGCTTGAAGCTTCTTCGTGTACCATGTTCAACCGGTTGGTGTGGCATCATGCTCGGCAATCGGCGCCGCTGCTGTTGACCTTTGCGGCCATGGTGGCCCCCCTGGCGCTGGCCCGGATGGCGATGCGCATCGAGGCCGCCGTGGCCATCGATTCGCTGAACCGGGACGCCTGGCTGGTGTGGCTCCCCTTCTTGCTGGCGGCGGTTCTCGCGCCGCCGCTCATGGGCGCGTGCGTGTTCCTGGCCGATCAATCGCACGGCGGATTTCGCTTTCTGGCCGAGCGCGGCGTCGCGCCGAAATACGTCTGGCTGAGCCGGCAGGTGGTGTGGTTCGTTCCGCTGGCCGCCGGCGCACTGGCCATTGCGGCGCCCGTCAGGGCTGACGAGATGCACTGGAGTGCCCTGATGCTAGGCTACGTGCTCTTGGCCTACGCCAGCGGCCAGTTCTTTTCGATGTTCTTCCGCAGTGGCGTCCTGGCCGCCGGGTTTGGGATGGCCCTGAGCGTTGCGATCTGCTTCTGGGCCGCGCTGATGGACTTGGCCCACATAAGCTGGTGGTGGTCGGTGGCGCCGATCCCGCTCGCTTTGTTCGCCTGCACGTGGCTGCGCTCTGGCGATTGGCTGGTGGAGAAGCCGGGCGCGAAGGCGCTGGTCGTCGATTGCTGGCCGCTGGTGGTTGTCGTCGGCCTGCTGCTGGCGATGCTGCCCTTGATCCGCATTCACGAAATTCCCTGGGTCGATCCCGGGTTCGTGCCGGACGAATTTGCCCGGCCCGCCACGGCCGACGCCGAGGCGACCGTGGCGCGGTATTGCCAGGCCGCGGAGCTGATGCGGCCGCTGCCGGCCGGGCTCGACGTAGCCGGCAACCGCCAGTCCTCGATCGCGCCGCTGACCCCCGAGGAAACGGCTTGGCTCGAGGCGAATCGCGAGGCCGTGGCCACGGTCCTCGAAGCCAGCCGGCGATCGGACTGCGACTTCTTCGATGTGCCCAATCCCTTTGATCTGCCGCGCCAAGTCGTTCGTCTTGCCAAGCTGCTCTTCCTGAGCGGCCGGCAGCTCGAATCGGAGAACAACCTCGACGCGGCCCTGGAGCGCTATCTCTCGACGCTTCGCGTGGCCGGGCACTTGCGCCGCCGGGCAACCTTATCAGGAAACGCCGATGCCGTTGAGCTTTGGGTCCAAGAATACCTTCCCTATTGGGCAGCCCGGCCCGGCCAAACGCCCGAGCGCGTGTTGGCCGCGGTCCGTCGCACCGACGACGTCTTGGCCGCCTCCCCGCCGCGGAGCGATTGCGTCAAGTCGCACTACCTCTTGGCGCGGGCCTACTTGGACGGCGACCCGCAAGCCATGGCCCACTTCATCCCCGACGAGCGCGATCGCCTGTTCGCTCAGGCCACTATCCGCTGCCTGTCTTGGGAGCGGACCCGCACGCTCCGCGTGCTCAACGTCTGGACCGCCGACGCGATGGAGGTATGTACGCGGGCCGAAACGAGCGCGGCCTCGGGCGGGAGGATCACGTCGGGCACGGGCGGGCGCACGACGAGCGCGTGGTGGAGCCGCGTCACACAGGCCACCCCCTTGTGGCCCAGTCTGCCCGACGCGACCAGCTTGTGCCATACCCTGGCCCACCTCGAAACGCAGCGCCGCGCCACGCGGTCGCTCTTGGCGCTGGAGGCCTGGAAACTCGAGCACGGCCGGCTGCCGCAATCGTTGGGAGAATTGACGGGCAGGTACTTGGAGCGCCCGCCGGTCGATCCCTTCTGGGGCAAATTGTTCCAGTACTATCCGAAAGGAGTGCAGTTTGCGTTCCGCGATACGCGCGGCAAGGACATTGAGCCGGGAATGCCGTTCCTCTGGGGCCCGGCCCAGCAGGCGGTCGGTCTTGGTTGTTCTGAGTCCTCCGACGATTCGAGGATGGCCGGTGATGTGGCCGCGTCGCGAGTCTCTCTCGAAAGAATACTGCCATTAGGCTGTGCATTTGCGATCCCATGATTACAAACGACCCCCGCCACCTTATGTGGCTGGTGAAGGAGTTTTGTGAGCGAGAAAATGGCCGGGAAAACGAAGGGCGACCCCTGCCGGCTCGCGGGCTGTCGGGTTAAGTTTTTGGCGGCTTCATGAAAGA
>CAYTJV010000261.1:0-10456 GCA_964438165.1 uncultured Planctomycetaceae bacterium
GCCGCTGATCACCGATCCGCGCATCTTGCAGGAGGCCAAGGATTTCCGCGCTCAGCCGGGCAATGGATTGTTCCCTCGCAGGTGACTGGGGGGCGGTTTTCGGTACCGGATGGACAGACATCGCGCGACCTCCTGGCTTGGATATGAATAGGATTCCGGTTGCGGTTTCGAGTTCAAACCGCAAATCGCGTTCAGGCCCTGATTTCATCGATATTTGGCTTTGCAATGGACGCTGATCTTGTCGCAGGAAATCCGTGCGTCAGGCTGAGGCGCCGTGGCGTGGAAAACATCGGGCGTCGGGTCTTATCGACCGAAGAAATTCGTCAATTCTGGCCCAAAATTACGCAGAAGCCCGTATCGCCTCGCGTCGGCCTGGCCTTGCACGAACTGCTGCACGGTGCTCCGCGTGCCCGCGCCATGTTTGCGGATGATCGCGATCGCCGACTGGATGCCCGCTACCACGCTCATGTTCCGCAGGAGCTTTTCAGCCCGGCGGAGGTTCTTGCGCACCGGATAGAACAGCGGCAATCCGCGTTTCACGTTGGCGTCGACGTTGGCCTTGCGGTGTTGGATCAAGATCGCATCGACCAATTTCCCATCGACGTAATAGCCGCGCACGGTCTCGACGTCCTCGGCGTCGGTCTGGACGCCGAAGCTGGCCGAGGGGTCGCCGGCCAGCCGCTGCGGCGTGGCGACCTGGGAGGGCTCGACGAAGCGGACCCGGGTCATGCCGTCGGGAGCCACAAACAGCCGCAAGAAAACCTCGCCGTCGCGGTCGCGCCGGCGCATGATCTCCTGCTGCCGCTTGTGCCACTGGTTGGCCCGCACGAACTCGTCCAACAGCGATTGGACCTCGTGGACCAGGCTTGCGGCCGTGTCGGGTGGGCCCTTGGCCGTGACGCGGTAGGCGTGACCGCTGCCGACCACGTAGCTGATGCGGTTTTCGTGGCCGTTGATGGCGAATTCGTTGCCGGCGGCCAGTGCCCGGCACTGATCGCGGATCTCGGCGAGTTGCTGCTCGCTGGCAAAGGGCACCCCCGACGCGATACCGCCGGGCCCGACGCCCAGCGACGCCCAGCGCGTGCCGTCGGCATCGTACAAGGCTTCGGCCGGGTCCACGAAGTTGTCCCAGACGTCCTCGAAGACTTCGAGCAAGTGCCGCTCCAGTTCCGACGAGCCGCGATCGGCCGGACGCTCGTGCGCTCTCGCGCCGGCGAGTTCAGCCTCTTCAGGATGTGTAGCGTTCATACGTTGGCTCCTTATTCTTCAATTACGAAATGCAAACCAAATCGAGGCTGTAGTTGGCGGCAAACGGTTTTCCGCCCATTCCACGTCACGTTTACACGTTGACAGTTCTCGTCTTCCCCGCCGGCCTCGTGCCGGTGGGAACGGGTTTGGCAACTACGGCGGCCATGCGGCGCCCACTTTTGTCGTGGCCCTTTTTTCGCTTTTCCCCACCGGCCTCGTGCCGGTGGGAACGGGTTTGGCGACTACGGCCGCCACGGTAGTCATCAAACCCGCTTCCACCGACGCGGGGTCGGTGGGGATTTCATTGGATCGGTCTCCTCTCACGTAGTCGCCAAACCCGTTTCCACCGACGCGGGGTCGGTGGGGACTTCGCCGCATCCGTCGCCTCTGAATGTTAACAAGATGCGCGCGGAAAACTGTTTGGTGCTAGGTGTCGGAACACGGGCGAGCCGGCAGGGGTCATCCTTCATCCTTCATCCAAGTGCAGCCGGTTGCCCAATCCGTCGGCCGGCGTTCGGCTGTCGAGCAACTCCGCCGCCAGGCGCACGGCCATTTCGGCGGCGTCGGGGCCGTCGTCGTGGTCGCCGACGGGAAACGTCCGAAGTTGTTCTACAAGCAAGCGAGTGGAAGGCGATTTCGCCTTGAAACGCAGGCGCCGGCTGGCCAGGTAGGGGCCGAGCCGGCGGATCCGCACCAGCTTGTTGACGCGGTTGTCCATGAGCCAGGGCCGCGCGCTGAGAATCCCTTGTCGTTGGAACTCGGCCTCGAATTCGGACCCGAGAAGCTCTTGGAACTGGTTGGCCTCGATGCCGAAGGCGTCGGGCTGGAAGCGGCGGCACAGCTCCACGCCGTCGGCGACCATTTGCGAAGTCGACCGCCGCGCCAGGTCCGCTTCCAGGTAGAGCACGCCGTGGCGATCGACGCCGAGCATGACGTAGGCCGAATAATCGCTCCGCCGGGCGTCGCTCCCCTTGCTCGGATCCAGCGCGAGGGTCTTTGCCGCCAGGTCCGTGGGCCAGTCGTTGAACCAGATCGTCTCGTCGAAGCACGACTCCGGCCACTCGCACAGCTCGGGCTGGATGGGCGAGTTCTG
The DNA here is from genome assembly GCA_964438165.1 of uncultured Planctomycetaceae bacterium. Lineage (GTDB taxonomy): Bacteria > Planctomycetota > Planctomycetia > Pirellulales > Thermoguttaceae > CALFBP01. The sequence goes on from CAYTJV010000261.1 coordinate 2,342, forward strand.
CTTCTCCCGCTCGAACGCCCCCCGGCCGCTTTCGGCCCGCATGCACATCAGGGCGTAGAGGTCCTCTTGCTCGGGCCAGAGGACCACCGCGCCGGCATCCATTTCCGCTCGGTGCGTTTCATAGAACGACCATGCCTGCTGCCGGGCCGAAGGGTTCTCCGGATCGGCATAGATCTCTTCCCATTGTTCCCAGAGGGACATGTTGTCGGGCCAGCGGACGACGGCTTGAAAAATCCGCGAGGTCCAGCCCGGCGTTTGATGGAGCTGCACGGCCAACGCCTCGCGGTGCAGCGCGGTGGCCAGGTTGACGACGTTGGTCCGCGGGGTGCCGGCCTTCAAGAGCGTGCCGTGGAACCAGGTTCGCGAGCGTTCGCGCTGGAGGGTGGAGAGCATGTGGCCGTCGTTTTCCAGGTCGTCGCAGAGGATCAGCGTAGGTCGGTTCTCGCGGTGGCGTCGGCCGCGGATACGTTGCCCCGTGCCGTAGGCCTCGATGCGCACACCGTTGCGGAGCTGGATCGCCCCGGCCCGCCACACCGGCCCTCTGCCCACGGCTGAGGGATACTCGGCGGCCAAGTGGGGATTGTCGAGGAGCTCGGATTTGATGTTTTCCAAGTGCGCGTTGGCTTGTCGCCTGGTGTCGGAGACAATCCACAGGTAGGGCTCCGATGCCTCGACCGCGGCCCGCAGCGCGTAGGCCAGCGTGCCGAGGGTCGATTTGGCCCCGCCGCGCGGCCCGAGCACGTTGAGCTTCACGCCCCGCTGGTGCGCCATGGCGTCGAGCCGGGCGGCCAGCCAGACGTGCATTTTGGAAGGGGGCTTGGCAAAGTGCTGCGGCAGCAAGCGTTGACCCCAGGCGAGGAGCTTCTGCGCGCCGGCCCGGGCGGCGCTTAGTCGCCGGACCATGCCGTGTCCGCGGGCCAACTCGTCGCGGAACGCACGGAGCAGCTCGCCCAGCCAACTCGGGGAAGGGCCATCGCCGAAAAACTGGGTTTCACGAACCATCATCGTTTCCGTTCTCCGGCGGCGAAGCCTTTTTCGGGCCCGGCTGGACCTTGGCCAGGAGCCGGTCCACGCACTTGATCGCGCGTTTGCGGTACTCCGCGACAGGAATCTCCTGGAGCAGGATCTCGGCTAATTGAGCTAGCAGGGTACTGACCTCGTCGGAGGTCAGGGCGCCGACCGGCCGCTTGGCGAAGTCTTCCGGATTGAGCCGCTCCAGGGCCCAGGCCGCGGCCCGCCAGTACTGCTCCTTCTTCGCCGCGTTCCTGATCCTCTTGAGGTACTCGATTTCCGCCCCGTGGTCGGCGTGGCGGAGCTGCGCGGCGAACTGGGGATCGCGGTCGGCCGTGTTCTGGATGGTCGTCGGCGAGCAGCCCACGTACCGGGCGGCGGTGCGACGACTGCACCCCACGCTGAGGATCGCCAGGATCTGGCCCTTCTTGACGTGATCGAGTACGGGTGGTCGACCGATCTTCGCCATTTCGTGTTCCTTTCGCGGCCAACATCTCACTCCCAAAACTTCCGAAGTCTCCAAGACTTCGGAAGTTTCCGGCTGTGCTAAGCATCTCGCTCCGCCCGGCCGAGATACTCGAATGAGACCACCGCGCGGCCGACGGAGCCGCGGTAATTGGGCTTGAACCGCTTTGCGCCGCGTGAGCCGGTGGGCTTCACGCTCACCGCCCGCCATCGCGGCGAACGCCGGCAATGGGCAACCAGCGCCGGATGACTGGCCGTGACGTTGATCCGATGACCCTCGCGGCGGTGCAGTTGGGCCACGGCTTCGAGCACCGCCATCCCGATGCCCACGCCTTGGTAGTCGGGCAGGGTGACGATCCGGGTCACGCGCCAGTGGTTCCGCCGGCCGATGATCGGGATCGTGGCGCAAAACGTGACCGGCGCCCCGTCCCAGAGGGCCAGAAAACACCGCGCCGTCGGGCAGAGCGAGCCGCTCAGATAGTGATGCCGCGCAAACATCCGCCACGCACCACGCCGGCAACGAAAGATCTCAAGCTGGATCGGCGGTCGTTGAAGACGCCTCCAGGTACACGTCGACGAGGCCATGTCGAGCACCCAATCGGGCGCGAGCCACTCGGTAACGTCGTAATGGCACGTGACCGCCACGAAGCGGCAAGCGATTCGCTCGGAGCGGACCCCTTTGGCAATCGCCGCCGAAACGACCCGAGCCACCGTGCGATCGACCACGCTGGTGAACTCGTCGAAAGCGATGGTCGGGCTGTGGCCCGGCCGCTCCTCCGTGCCCTCCGCGTCCTCCGTGGTAAATCTCTTCTTTTCCACCACAGAGGACGCGGAGGGCACGGAGTGGGAGCAGGCAATTGCCAAAGCGCGGGCCAGATCGCAGCGGAACTGTTCGCCGTTGGACAAGACGCGATAGGGCTTGATCCAACTCGGCGGCGAGCTGAAGCCGACCGTGGTGAACAGGGCTGTCACCTCCTTGATCGACCGATCGCCCAGGCAGTCGACCACGGCCCGCTCATCCGGCCAGGGCTCCCGGCGCACCAGCCGCGGCCCAAACAGCTCCTGCGCGATCGTGGTCTTGCCGCTTCCCGATGGTCCCACGATGAGCCCTACTCGCCAGTCCTCGCCCAACTCCGGAATCTCCACCTGAAACCGCTCCGAGGCCCGTTGGGCGATCGGGACGTCGAACATTCCCGCCACCTGCTGAACGCGGAACGAATCGTACACGGGACAGGTCACGGTGATATCGATAGTGGGCATGGAAGTCTCCGGGGGAGAGCGGGAGAGGGGGAGTGGAGGAGAGGGAAAAAAATCTGCGTTCGTGCCTCTCCCCCACTCCTCCACTCCTCCACTCCCCCTCTTCTTCAAAGCGTTAGCAACCGGCATTTTCGGCCTTCGGCGGTCAATCGCTCGAAGACCGCTTTCTGGTCGGCTTCGTCGCGGCATTCGACTACGACTTGGAACGCCTCGGGAACGTCAACCTCCGGGGGCGGTTCCTGGGGCTCTTCGTTCAAGGCAACGTCGTCACCGGCGGCAAGCTCATCCAAGACCGCTTGCAGCGCCTCGCTTTCGGTTTCCACCTCGGCGAGCAGATCGGCCAGGGCGTCCTGATTCGTTTCCGCCAGGCCGGCCAGCGGATCGAGCACGGCCAGCAACTTGGCGGCTTCTTTCTCATCCACGTCGAGCACCAGCACCGGGACCTCCTGGTCCGGGGTGATTTCGGCCCGCAGGTGGCCGTCGATCAGTTCCAACGAGCCATCGGGCAACTGGCGGGCCAAGAGCGCGTCGGCGTAGCCGATCTCCGCCAGCACGCCTCGCAAGGCATCCTGTTGGTTCTGAGGGTGTACGCGCCAGTTCTTCGCATTGGGGCGCAACTGGCTCGCCGGCACGCGACGGAGTTCTTTGATGCGATCGCGAATCTTCATGGGATAGTAGGCAGAGGGCAGTAGGCAGTAGGCAGAGGGCAGAGGGCAGTTGGTTTGAATCCTGCGCGTTAGTCCGACATTTCGCGCAGCCGCTCGATCACGTCGGCGATCTGGACTTCCTGGGTATCAAGCCGCCAGTGGTGGTCGATGCACATTCGCAGCCGCTCTTCGTGCGAGGAGGAGAGTTTTTCCACCTTGTCGCAGAGTTCGGCCACCTGGGTGGCCACCACGGCCAACTTGGCATGGAGCGTCACGATTCCCGGCCCAATCACCACCGCGGCTGAAACGACGACCCCCAACAACGTGATCCATTCGTTGGCGCTCATTGGGTCATTCCTTTCACTCACGGCACGAGGGTGAACCGGTATCGAAAAAACGGGCTGCGGGCCAGGTCGGACGGCTCGGTGAGCGAATCGGCCAGGTGCGGCACGGGATCCACCCCGCCGCCGAGCCGGTCGGCCATTGCGCAGGCATGGCTGCAAAACGGCGGGCGGCGATCCAGGGCGCGATCGTCCACGTTGGCGCGAACGAACATCCGCACCACCGGCAGGTGCAGGAGTGCGGCAATCGCCACGCCGCGGTAGCCGTAGTCGCAGCCCGCCAGGCGGCGCATGAAGCGGACCGCGCCGCGGCGGTCGTATTGCGGCCAGCGATCCTCGGGATTGACCTCGAAGACTTCGATTCGTCCCGGATAACGCCGCACCTGGCTGGACAGGGTCACGGCCCGGCCTCCGTACCACTCGCGGACCTCGAGACAGAACAGGTCGCTCTCCCACCAGGCCGCCCTGGCAGCGTGGCTGTGCTCGCCCCGGCCAAAGGCCGAGATCAGCCCGCGGCGGCGAAACAAGAGAAGGTCGGCGTTTCGGATCTGATCGCGAGCCTCGCCATAAGCGACGAACTGACGCGGCCTTTGCCGTTCCATGGTGCTGCCTTTCATCAATCATCCTCCCACCCCTCTCGCATCCGCCGGGCGTGGACCTCTTCGTATCGCCGGCGGCACTCCTCGGCCAGTTCCAATTGCAGCGGCTCTTCCGGGGCTTGCCGCGGTCGTGTGCGGCGCATGGTGCGGATCCAGTTCCGCACGCGGCACGCGCGGCACGGCGCATGGGCCATGGCGCCGCACTCCGGGCAGCGCTCGATCCTTCCCAAGGGCTCCTCCGCAGCGGCGTCGGAGCCGGCTTGGCGGGGCGCGCGCTGGCGGCGCGTGCCGCGGGCGACCGTCGCCACGGTGCCGCGGCTGACGCCCATCGTGCGGGCGATCTTGCGCATGCTCTGCGCCCCGGCCGCCAAGCGGCGGCGGATCTCGTCGGCCAGTGCCTCTGGAATCATGGCCCTCTCCCCATTTCGCGCTCTCGCTCCGCGGTATGTCCCGCGCTCGGCCGGGAACACAAAAAGAGCCCGCCGCCGGCAGTGGCTTCCAGCGACGGGCTCTTGAGATACCTGGGCACGACTGCCCGACCGGCTCTACCGACACCCGAATAGTGGACAACAGTTTAGTATACGCCCTGGCCCAATTTCAAGGGAAATCATGGGATACGCTGTTGAAATCCGTCGGATTCGTGGCAATTATGGAAGTGAAGGGGGCTTGTCCCGGCCCGGCGTCCGGTCTTTGGGCTGAGGCATTGGCCCCTGCTCGTCTAGTTCACTGACGTTCGTCATGCGATTGGGAACAGAGAGGGGACATTCATGAATCTCGCGATCGTGATGGCCTTGAGCCTGTGTGGTCAGCGCGTCGACACCTACACCGGGGACGACACGCTCGACCAATGGGAGCACGGCCTGCTGGAATCGAAGTGGGAGTGCGTCGACAAGGCGACCCTGAACCCGCGGATGCTCTTGCTGATGAAGTACTGGCCCGTCGATCATCGCGTCTTCCAGCTCGTGATGCGCAACCCGTGGGAAGGCACGGCGTCGCCGAGGGTTGAGGTCTGGACCGGCACGTACAAGATGATGTCGCGACGGACCGAGGACAACCACTTGTCGAACCAGGACACGATGCAAATGGTCCGGCTTTCGTTCGACCAGCATTGGGTGCCGGTGGAGCGCGGCCACTATTGGCCGCCGATCCACGAAGACCCCGATCGGTTGCGGCACGACGGGCTCTCGCCGCTCACGCTGGCCGGCTCGCTGGAAGCCAAGGGCCTGGTGCATTGGACGGAGGAGATCAGCTACATCCACTGGGCCGAGCACAAGGACTTCAAGCAGTTCTTCGCCGAGCTGATTTTCGACGCGCCGTTCATGCGCAAGAACTACGTGGCCACCTCCGAGAAGATGAAGTTCTTCCTCCGCTCCGACTCGGTCAAAAAGGTCGGCTGGTGGAAGATCGGCGCCGAGCACACGTTTTCCGCGGTGAAGAAACTACACCAGGGAGCGGTACACGGGGAGACGGTCACCGAGTTCCGTCGAGCCGAATGAGCCTTGGCCACGGCGGCGTTTCGCTTGTGTCGTAGAAGGCGATGCTGGTGGCGGTGACCGTCGACTCGCCGAGCGATGCGCCGAGAATCGGCCGGCAGAGCCTCGCCACCCGGACCGTGAATTGGAGCACCACGGCGAATTTGGCCGTGGCTTCGGGGTCGGGAGTGAAATCGAATCCGCTCCCGTTGGGCGTGGCGGTTCCGAACGACCAGGCGGCCGCGGGGACGATCTTGCGGTCGCTGAGTCGCACCGGAGTGCCGTGGACGGCATTGGCTTCCCCGTACGCTCGGCCCGCGGCCAGTGCCGCGGCGAGATGTTTCGCCCCGCCGCCCCGCCGCCCCCATTCCTGGACGGTTGCCAGGGCCGCCGCCTCCAGGGCGTTCTCCAACTGCACCCGGGCGTGCCACAAGTGGGCCACTTCGGCCACGGCGAACAGGATGGTCATCAGCAGCGGCAGGCAGATGATCGTCCAGGCGGTGACCACGCCTCGGCGTCGGGCCCGGGGCCGCCGTCGCCGGGGCCGCAGTTGTGGCCGGTCTTCGACCGAGCCACGGCCCCGACCGAAGGTCTCCGATTGGCGGCCTTCCTCAGCCCCGAAGGGGCGTAATACGACAGCCCAGGGCAACGCCCTGGGGAAGTGAGTCGCAATGACCGACGAAGCCCTGAAGGGGCGAAATTTGCCTCGTGAGTGGCTCCTATGCCGCCCTTTCAGGGCTTCCTCTTTCATGTCGGAGCGACCAATGGGCGGCGAGGATTCCAGACCCTGGAGCTGCTGTTCGCCGTGCCCGTCCTGGCCGTCCTGCTCCTGGCGGCCTTGCAGTGCGGCAAGGCCATGATGGTTCGCTCCGGCGTCGTCCAGGCCGCCACCCTGGCGGCGCGCGAAGCCGGGAAGGGGGCCAGCATCGGCGAGGTGGCGCGGGCCGTGAATTGCGTGTTGGCGGCCTACGGGATCGCGATCACCGACAGGCCGGGCTCGGGGGCCAAGGTCACGGTTCAAGACGGTCGCGGGGCCGTGACGCAGTACGGCGATCCGAGCATGACCGTGCTCGCGGCGCCGGCGATTCGTGGCGACGAAACGTTCGCCACCGTGTGGATCAAATTCGATGCGAAGCGGACCGACGGGCGCAGGCTCATCGCCCCTTCGTGCGGCGCATTGGGCCTTGCGTTCGGCGAAAACCAGTTCTCGGCAAGCTCCCTGGTGAAGAAACAGCAGGCGGGCAAACCGGCGCCGGCCGGCCCCCAAAAGGGTTCAGGGTTCGGGTTTCAGGGTTCGGGATAGTAAACAAACCACTGTACAAGACGCGTCCGACGCGCAGAAGTTACACCGTAAGACTTTAACACCTATTGCGAAGAGAATTTCATGTCCCTGTTTCGCAGCTTGTGGAATGATGAGGCGGGCTTCATCGTGTCGGCCGAACTGGTCCTTGTGGCGACCGTCCTGGTAATCGGATTGATTGTCGGACTGGCCTCGCTCCGCAACCAGGTCGTGCAGGAGCTGGTCGACGTGGGTCAATCGATCGGCTCGATGAGCCAGAGCTATGCCTTGGCCGGCACGAAGAAGTGCGGCGCGGGCTGGACCGACGGCTCGTCCTATACCGACAAGACGGACTTCTGCCAGGACCCGTGGCAACAGGCCGGTCAATCACCGGGCGGGATCTCGGTGACGGTGTGGCCCGACAACGCTCCTTATTCGCCTCCGGGAAAGGAAATCACGTGGTGAGCCGCTGATTCAAGAAAAACCCCTTGGAGGGGCAAGTCCCCTCCAAGGGGTTTTTTGTGTCCTATGGAGTGCATGGAGCTTGGCGCGCCGAGTCGTGCGATGACGTCATGGGCCGTCTTGCCCACCACGGCGGTCTTGGCCGCATTCTCGCTCTCGAACAACTCTGGCCGGCTGCATCCCGGAAAAAAGAGAAGGGTCGCTGCGAGCAATAGGAGAAGCGGCGTGGTGCGGCGGTTCATGCCCGACTCCTCCTCATCGAGCTCCGCGCCGGCCGGATCCGCACCCCACCCCGATGGTCGCGCGCCAAGCCGCGATTCGGTCGATGCCTGTTCGACGCGATTCCGTGTGAAGCCGCAGTCGAGCGCCGTCGCGGTCCTCGCCGGAACCACGCGATCGCGCCAACGCCCATGAGCACCATGCCTCCGATCATCGTCAGGGTCAGAGGTTCGGGCAGCCGGAGCGACAGAGGCGCCGGCGACACGTGGGTCGGTCCCTCCGAGAGCGAGTCTGCGCCGCTCGGAGAGACGCGACCACGTGGATCCGGTGCCGGGGGAGGCGAAGGGGGCACATTCCGGGGGG
>CAYTJV010000262.1:0-10408 GCA_964438165.1 uncultured Planctomycetaceae bacterium
GGGGTGACGGGCGCGCGCGAGGGCGCCCGTGGCCGGGATGGTGGAATCGGTCCGCATGTGGGTGATGTGACCGTTCTCGTACAGGCTTTGGGCCACCTGCATGGTCGGCCGGGCGGTGAAGCCGAATTTGCGGTTGGCCTCTGGCTGCAGCGTGCTCGTGGTGAAGGGAGGATAAGGGCGAGTCACATACGGCCGATCTTCGAGCCCCGCCACGCGACAGTCCGCCCGCAAGACCTTCTCCCGGAGCGATTGCGCCTCGCTCTCGCCGAGGACCAACAGTGCCGGATCTTTCAGCTTGCCGGTGGCCGGGTCGAAATCGCGGCTGGAAGGGATCGTCCGGCCGGCTACCGAAACCAGTTCCGCCTCAAATGCCTCCCCGCCCGACTTGGCGAACGTGCCCAGCAGGTCCCAAAACGTGGCCGGGACGAACGCCATCCGCTGCCGCTCCCGGTCGACGATCAAACGCACTGCCACGCTCTGCACCCGGCCGGCCGAAAGCTTCGGCCGCACCTTGCGCCACAATAGGGGCGACACCTCGTAACCGTACAAGCGGTCGATGATCCGCCGCGTCTCCTGGGCCCGCACCAGGGCCTGATCGATCTCTCGCGGGCTTTGGAGGGCAGCGAGAATCGCCTCCTTGGTGATTTCGTGAAACACCAAGCGGTGGATAGGCACCTTGGGCTGGAGCACTTCGCAAAGGTGCCAACTGATGGCCTCGCCTTCCCGGTCTTCGTCGGTTGCCAGGTAGAGTTCCTTGGCCCCCTTGAGCATCTGCTTGAGCTTCCGGACCTGTTGGGCCTTCTCCCGGGGCACGATGTAGACCGGCTCGAATCCCTGCCGGACGTTCACGCCCAAGTAAGCCCAGTCCTCTTTCTTATACTGCTCGGGAATCTCTTTGGCACCCTCGGGCAAGTCGCGGATATGACCGATGCTGGCCTCGATCGCGTAGTCTGGGCCGAGGAACCGGGCGATCGTCCGTGCCTTGGCGGGCGACTCCACGATGACCAGGGACTTGCCCGATTTGGTTGCGGTTTTTCTGGCCATGTCAAATGTGGCAATCTGTAAAGAGTGGCGAGACTATTCTAGGTCACGGCATTCGGCCCTTGCCGCAAGTGCATTCTAGCGGCACGGCCAGTGGCGCGCGGATTTTGCCATAGGGTTGGAAAAAAAGCGAGCGATCGCCGACGAGCTCCGATTTCACGATTTCTCTCCGGATAGAGCTTCCGCGGCAGTTCTATTGAGTTTATCGATACACACCTGAAAGAAGTATTTTTCGGCCCGGTCGTTCGTTGGGCCTTCGCCTAAGCCCATAATAGGGATTGCATTTACGCCGATTGCCCTTAAAATCTTCGACTTCCGCCGAGTTTCGCGGACGGGACACTCATAATACGCTGTCGTGCGGTCTGTCAAGTCGAATTCGTCCGGCCGACCCACCTTTTGGAGTGCGGCGACTTGTCGCCGCTTTGGATGAGATCGACCAGGTGGCGCGGCGGTTGTCGCCGCCCAAAAAGAAAGCGGCGGCAAGTCGCCGCACTCCAAGAGCGCGTTAAGGAAGGAAACCACCCGGTGGGCTTTTCAGGAGGGGGTTCCGAGGGCTTGGGAAAAAGTGGCTTGCGGTTTGGACCCTTTTAACCATGTTGTCGTTCGTTTTCTTGCCAACGATCCTGGAGATCATGCAGACCGGCGGGAGAGGGCGCAATCCCGTGGTGGTCAAGACAACCAAATACGGGTCCTTGACCGAGCGCCAACTCGATGCGGTCCTCCGCCAGCGCCAGCGCCTGTATACGTTCCTTCGGCAGTTGCACGACGTGGTGCGAACCAAGGGCGGTCGCGGCGAGGCGGTTGGCCAAGCCCTGAGCTCGTTCGGCAACTCGTCGGCCAGCGAAGAGGCCGCCGTCGACAACTGGCTCCATGCGCGCAGGGCCGAGGACTTGGGGTTGAAGGTGAGCGAAAAGGCCGTCAACGACTATCTGGCCAGTCTCACCGAAGGCAAGGCGGGCAACGACGACGTGCGCCAGATCCTCAAGCGGGCGCAAATGTCTCAGGCTCACTTGTTCGAGGGGCTCCGGCAGGAGATGTTGTCGCTGCGGCTCGCGCAGATGTTCTGGATCAGCCTGGCAGCTGCCACGCCGGCGCAACGATGGGACTACTACCAGCAACTCAACCGGCGAGCGAAGATCGAGGCCGTGCCGATCGCGGCGTCGAAGTCCGTCGACAAGGTCCCGACGCCGTCGGACGAGGTCGTGAGGGAGTTTTTCGAGAAGTACAAGGAAAGGCTCCCCGATCCGGATTCGCCGGAGCCCGGCTTCCGCGAGCCGCACCGGATCGACGTTCAGTACTTGAAGGCCACGGTCGAATCGTTCATGGATCCGGCGGCCGTGACGGAGCAGGCCGTTCGCGACTATTACGAGGCAAACAAGGAGCGGCTCTACAAAGACAGGCTCCCGGAGGCCCCGCCCCCGGTCGCTCCGAAGGCCGAGCCGCCGCCGAAAACCGAGCCGCCGAAGGCTGAGCCACCTAAGACCGAACCGCCCAAGAGCGAGCCGCCGAAATCCGCCCCGAAGGCCGCGCCGCCGAAAAGCGAGCCCGAGAAGGGCAAGCCGACCGCGCCCGTCCCAGGCAAGACTTCTTTGCTCCCGCGGCGGTCTCCCTTCCGCCTCGTTTCTGAACAGAAAACTACGGCGCAAGCGCCGACGCCGAAAGCGGAACCGCCCGCGCCGAAACCTGCCCAGCCGGCAGCCAAAGCTGAGCCGGCAGCCAAGTCTGAGCCGGCATCGCCCAAGGCAAAGCCGCCGGCGGCCAAGACCGAGCCGGCTGCCGGCGCCGCTCCGGTCAAGTACAAGCCTCTCGGTGACGTCAAGGAGGAGATCCGCAAGACCTTGGCGCGTGAAGCGGCGCAGGAGAAGGTCCGCGAGGTGCTACGCCGGGTTCAAGACCGGCTGGCCCAGTTCGAGACGCAGTGGACGCTTTACGACACACTGGAGCCCGACAAGAAGGCGTCGACGCCTCCGCCCGCGCGGCCCGATTTCGTCGCCTTGGCCAAGGAGCACCGGCTCACGGCTGCCGAGACCGGCCTGCTGTCGGCCCTGCAGGTGAGCGGCACCGATATCGGCAAGTCGAGGGTCGAAGGCGGAGCGGAATTCATCGGCGTTGCCTTCGAGAAAAGCGTGCCCTCGTTCCGGCCCGGGACCTCGCAGGACAATGAAGGCCGCAGCTACTTGTTCTGGGAGGTGAACGACACTCCGGAGCGGGTCCCGGAGCTCGACGACGCCAGCGTTCGTCAGCAAGTTCTCAATGCCTGGAAGCTCCTCCAGGCCCGCGACGTGGCGACCAAGGAAGCCGAACGATTGGCCGCCGAGGCCCGCAGCGCCAACAAATCGTTGGCCGGACTCTTCGCGGCTCGCAAGGACCTGCAAGTCCTCTCGCCCGCGCCGTTTACCTGGCTGACGTTCGGCAACGTCCCCGTCTGGTTCCGCATGCGTCCGCCGCAATACAGCGAAGTGACCGGGATCCCGGGCGCGGGGACCGACTTCATGCGCGCGGTCTTCGCCCTGAAGGCAGGCGAGGTCGGCCTGGCCACCGATCAGCCGAAATCGACCGTCTACGTGATCCGGCTCGCCGAGTACATTCCCAGCGAATCCCTGCTGTGGGATACGTTCGTCGCCGACGACTACCGCGGCTACGCCATGGCCGCACGTTACGACCAAATGGTCGCCGGCGGGCGCTGGCGCGAGGGGATTCGTACCGAGGCTGGGCTGAAGTGGGAGCGCGAGCCGTTCCGCGGCCGGGGCGAAATCGAAGACTGACGCCCAGGTGGACGTTAGCGTGCGACTCGGTGGGTAGGAAATGTGGCGCCTTTGGAGTGCGGCGACTTGTCGCCGCTTTGGACTTGGCGATGCGGAGAGCAAACGGTTCTTGACGCTGCCGTCCAAAAAAAAGAAAGCGGCGATCAATCGCCGCACTCCAAAGGCCTGACGCGGCGCTACTCGCGTCGCGGTCGCGGGACGGTCAGCAACTCGGCGCCGCGCGTGAAGTAGACGGCGTCGGGCGTGGCCACGAAGCCCCAGCGGGACGTGGCGGAGTCGGACAGCACGACCCACTTCCCGCTGCCGGGGTCCAGCTCGGCGATCCCGCTCGGCCCGCCCACGATCAGACGCCCGCTTTCCCAGAGCATCTTCGCGCACGACACCGGACAGGGAAAGCTCTTGACCACGCTTGCGAAGGTCCCGAACGTCGAGCTACTGGCAGAACTGACGATGAAGGTGGCCGAACTGTTGGTGTCCGCATTGAGGAAGTCGACGAGCGCGGTCGTGCTGTCGAGCGCCATCGCCACGCCCTTGCTGCGCTGGGGGTGAAACTTGCCCAAGAGCGCAGCGTACGCGGCGTTCAGTCTGTTGCTGGCGCCGGAATCGGCGTTGGCCGGAGCGTTGTTGTACGTGATCAGAGCCTCGTCCCAGACTTCATTTAGGCGCTTCGCGCCGGTCTGCTGATTGGTGCCGTAGTCGGCGGCCTCGCGGAGCGCAAACACCTGGACGGGCGCCTGATTGAACAGCGTCTGGATTTCCGAAGCGGCCAAGGCCCGGTTATAGATTTGCGAGTCGTCGATCACTCCGGCGAAATGGCGGCCCTTGGGAGAGAAGATCCCGTTATGGAAACGGGCTTTCGACACCAATCCGCCGAGACCAATGCTGCCGCCGTCCGACCAGACTGCGGCGCCTTTTCCTTCGCCGAATTGGACTCCGTCGAGATATGCGCGGAGCGTGCCCGGCACATCGAGCGTCCCGCCGTCGAGCACGAGCACGACCTGGCGCCAGTCTCCGGAACTGATGTTACCCGTGCGGAGAAACGTGCCGCGCCAACCCCTGGGAACGTTCCATCCGCCGACATAGAGCTGGCCCTTCTGCAAATAGATGTCCAATCCACGCGACTCGTTGCCTTCGCCGTAGATGACCTGCTTTCGGGCAAGCGACGCGTTGGCCGCCTTGAACCAGACGGAAATCGTCCGCTGCCCGGTCGCGTCGTAGTCGGCGTCGGCGGACCGGGGTAGTGTGACGTAGTCGTCCACGCCGTCGAGGGCCACTGCGCCGTCGATCCGGCCCGCTTGGACAAAGCGGGCGCCGTTGCGGAGCGCTCCCGAATTGGCCGTGCCGTACTCCGCGGAATCCGCGGCGACTTTGCCAGAGGCGTCATCGAGTGCCCAATGGCCTATCAGGCTCGTATTCGGACGGAGTCCATTGAGGTACTCCTCCAGATTGGTATAGCCGTCGCGGTTGAGATCTCCGTTGCGGTCTTCGGGGTTGTTGGGGTCCAGCCCGTACCTGAGTTCCCAGACGTCGGGCATGCCGTCCTGATCGGCATCGGCGGGAGCGTCGGCTGGCGGGATCTCCGGCCAACCGCCGACGTCATCCTGGGAATCGATGACGCGGCCGGTTCGGTGCATGACCTCGTTGACGATGCGGACGTCGACCGAGTCGCGGGCGCGGGAGGCCCCTGCCTCGGCCAGCACGCGCCGGTACGCGGTAAGCGCGTCGTGCTGTTGAATGCCGGGCCAGGGAAACCGGTGTGACTGCCTGGTATATTTGCCGTAGAACATCCCCCAGCCAGTGTCGATGCCATCGAGACGTCGGTCGTAGTCGGAATCGATGCGGTTCCCGGCCTGGTAGATCCTCGCGTCCTTGGTGAATCCCCAATAGGCGTACTGGGAGACGAAACTCGGGGTGGAGGGCCCGGCAACCACATAGTTGTTCACATAATTCATGCGAAGGAGATATCCGTTCGGGCCGCTGTGCCCGGCCAGCCCTCCCCAGTTGTAGACGACGTTGTTGATGAAGTCGAATCGCAATCCCGGTCCCCCCGGCTCTCCCTCGGCGAGCGGACTCCGCCAATCGTGATGGGCATACAAGTTATGATGGAACGAATAACCGCCGTTGGAGGAGGTGATGAGCGAGCCCATGCTGTCGGAGCCGAAGTACTTGGCGTTCCTCAGCCCCTCGGTGACCATCGACCATTGCACGGTCACGCGGTCCGACGGTGCGATCGCCGGCCCGAGAACGGAAAGCGTTTCGTCGAGACTCCACGACACCGACACGTGATCGAGGATCACGTTCTGCACGTGGTAGAGCGTCATCGTGTCTTGTTCAAATCCCGGCACGAACGGCCCATGGATGTCGCCGTGCCGGAAACGAAGGTAACGCACGATGACGTCGTGCGTGTCGGCGATGAACACGGAATTGCGGCAGAGCGTGATTCCAAGGCCCGGGGCTGTTTGGCCCGCGATGGTCAGATACGGCTTCGCGATAGCCAAGTCCGACTTCAGATCGATGTTCCCGGCCACGTCGAAGACGACGGTGCGCGGCCCGTCGGCGTTCTCGACGCCGTAGCGAAAGCTCCCCGGTCCCTCGTCGAGGAGATTCGTCACGTGGTACACGTCGCCGCCGCGGCCGCCCACGGTGTAGGCTCCGTAGCCCTCGGCGCCAGGGAAGGCGAGAACGCTGGGCAGCGCGCGGGTTTCCAGCCTCTCCAAACGAAGCGCGCGCGCCGTGGACCCGTGGGCGCGCGCGGTCTGACGGCGTGCCCTAGTCCCCGTTTTGCCGAAAGCCAGTCTTGCGAACCAGCGCCTCATGGTCTTGACCTCGACGTCCTGCTACCGCCTCAAAAGCGGAAATCGCCTGATCGCTGACAAGCGAGCCGTCGCGTGCTCCACCAGAAAGCCGTCAACTCCGTGTTTCACGAGAGACTCCCTATATCGAGGGTAATCCGACTAGTCGCGGTTTCAATCACCGAAAGTCGAAATCATGCTGACACAGACCGGCTTCAGTTGGCGCGAGTACGGCGACGACGGCGTGTCGCTTGGCGTGGCGCCTCACCCGGCGGAAGACCGCCGCTGGGAGGGTGTGTTTTGGGTATGGAACCGGCGGTTCATGCACAACACAGGAGGGCCAACCCAACTCTGGAACGTCCGTCGTGAGTTCTGCCCTCATCCCACGGAGACACGCGAGTTGTATTTCAGCCGCGCAGACCGGCGCATCCACCTCAAAGGCGCTACCGACGGCTGGATTTGCGTCGGCCGACTGGGCAGTCGCGATGCCTGGGGGGAAATTCGCATGTTCGATACCAACGCAGACGGCTTTTTTGACCGCTGGGAGACCCACCTCAAAGCAGAATATGCGCCAGCCAGGGTCAGTACCGTGCTTGATGCCGGCATTCGTCCGCTCCCATCGGATTGGGGTGAGTTGCAGAAGCTCTACACCCGCGAGTTGCTTCCCGAAGCGCTGGAGGCCAATAAGAAGCTGATGGCGGCCATGCGGTCGGTCGAGGCGTTCCGGGTACCGAGCCCATTGAACCAGGCCCTGGCGGCGGCCACTTGCGACAGCGAACGCCTTTACGTGCTCGATATCATTCGCGAAGCCCAGTACTTGGACCTCCGCGATGCGCTTGCCGCGCGCAGCGCCGTGCGCATTGCCTCCGTTCCCAACGCCGCTCTGCGTTATTCGCCCCATCAACTGAGAACCTCAGTCGACGCGTGGGATTACGCAAGGGCTCTGAGCAGTCTCGATGCTGCCTACGGCGAAGGGCGTTATGACGACGCGGCAAGAATCCTCGAAGAGCTTAAGAAAAACCATTAACCCGGTTTGCAATAGGCACAATTGGAATATTCAAACTCATCGGTCAACCCTCCTGTGTTCCGTCCGTTGATGCCGAAAGGCGTTGAGCACTCTCCGGCAATTCAGGAGGCCGAGTCGTGAAACGAGCGTCCGATCCGTTGCGACAGGGCTCGAACCTGTAACCTTCCGCCCGGCCAGCGTTCCGCCATCACCTGGTACGGATCCTCACGCCAAGCGTGCTTGGGACAGCGGCAACCGAGGTCCTTGCAGACCTGGTAGTAGGCGGTCTTCCAGAGACTGGCCAAATCGTCGGTCACCTGCTGCATCTCGTTCCGGAGTTGATGCCGCACGTGCAATGCGAACCTCGCCGCTGAGAGGTTGATTCTCCCTAGCGAAATTGCAGACCGGAATTCGCAATAGGGAGGTTGGAGCGGCCGATGACGAAAAACCGGCCAAGACCGGATTCGTCTCATTCCAGACTGGAAGTCTCCACGGCGAACCCTTCGTCGCCTCCAAATCGCTGGCCTGCTCCTGCGACCCGGCAGCCAAGGTGCGCACAATCGCGGCTGTGCCGAGCAGGCTCAATGAAGCCGCCTCCGGCGGCAGGTCGTTGCGGATCAGCAGTTCCTCCGACATCGCATAGAGCCGCCGGCCGGCAAGCTCCCCGTGGGCATCGTACGGCATGATCGTGACGTAGAACTCGCCGGGCTCCGAAAGCGCCAGGTCCACCGCTGCCGCGTGGGTATCGGTCAGCATCACGTCGGCCCTCGGCAGGGTGAACCGCGCCTCGTACATGCTCGGGTCCCAACCGATGGTGTGCGACTTGAAGGCCATCAGCTCGGCAGGCAGGCTTGAGCCGTCGTAGTTCCACCCGCGGCTGTTGCGCGACACGTACACACGATAGCCCGCCAGGTCGTCGTCCTGGTCGATCGTCGTCCATCGCAGCGACGCGTGAACGACGCCGTCGTCGCTGCGGGAAAGCGCAATCCCGTCGATCTGGGGTGCGCCGGGGGACCAGGCGAGCGACAAGTTGTGGAGACGCCGCCCCGGATCCGCATCCACCGCGGCCTGCTCCCACCCGTAAAACTTCGACCGATATGCCGATGCCGGATACATTTTGCGGTATGTGAACGGCGCTCGCGAAGGGTGCTGCGCATACCATGCCTGACGCGAGAAATAGAAATACGACGGATACGGCGATCCCCAGATCGGCGGCGAGTTGGCCGAGTCAGGCTCCCAGTAGGCGGCCAGAGCGTCGATCCGCAAGGGGCTTCGGCTAAGCTCGTCGACCGACGGGATAGAGCCGTCGGAGTTCATCACCGTTTCGCCGTTGCCGAACGCGTCGGCGTCGATGTAGTGCCACTTGCGGCCGTAGTACACTTCGGCGATCACGTGATGGGCCAACTCGACCAGCCGCGTTCGGTACCCGGCTGCCTCGAACAAATCGGCGGCCAGCCGGGCTACGTGCGAGCACCGCATCTCACCGAGCTCCAATTCCACGAGCGGATCGCAGACCATCCGTTGGTTAGGATACATTGGCTGGATTGTCGGATTGTGGTAGCTCACCTGATCGGCAAACCTGAGGACCTTCAGGTGCCGGTCCCGATTGTTGACGGCCCCTCGGGTGACGTCCCGAAAGATCGCTCGCAGGACCGTCTTGCGGTCCACGCCCCGCAACCGCCCTTCGACCGCGGACAGCTTCGCGAAATCGTAGTCGAAAACGATGTCGACCTTCTCCAGCGGCTTACCGACTCGCTGGGCCGAGCCCTCCGGCGTGTAATCGGGATTCGTGAAATCCGTGCCGTTGCGGATATACCGCGCGAGGTCCAGATTCTTAAGGAACTCCTGGGTCTTGCTCAGAAACGCAGGCTGAGCACTCGCAGGAGCCACCGTCGGGCCATCAAGCGCCATCCGGCTCTCCCGGCTCGCGACAGCGCCGTTCGCTACGGATACCGCCGACGGAAGCTCGCGGATTTCGAGCTTCTCCAAGGCCAACAGGCGACGGGGACAGGTTCGCCCCCGTCTTGGTTCCGCGGAACTCCTGCCACGCGGCCTGAATGCCTTACGGAGTCTTCTCCACACCCGATGCAACGCTGTGACCTCACGTGTTCCGATTCACGGGGTCCGTACCTTTTGTCATGGCCACCGGGACCCCACGACAGTAGCCTGACGAGACTGAGTTTTGTTGCCGGACGGCACCATGTCAAGCGCCCCTCCAAGAAATGGCCAGAATTCTGCGTTCGGCAGATACCCGAAAGATTATTACCCGTAGCGAAGACGGCAGCTTCAATCGCTCTCGCAACCTCGCCGCCGCGCAGGGCAGGCTTCTCGGCCACAGCGTGTAGCGGCTTCGTTGCTCTCGATGCTGATCGGGCCGTCGGCGCCGCGGGCGGCGGGGAAGATGGGGTGGCGATACTTGGCGTAGGCTTCCGTGCGAAGGTGGGCCAGCATGTGATGGCCGCAGCGGCGCTCGCGTTCCGCGCGCAGCGCGGCCAGGTCGATGGGACCGACGACGATTCGTTCGCCAGGGCCCGGCTCGGCTTGGGCCAGGATGCGGCCATCGTAATCGACGATCATGCTCCCACCCGGCCAGCTAAACGGCGGGTAGTTCTTGAGGCTCGCCGCCTGGTTGGACGCCACCACGTAGGCCATGTTCTCGATCGCCCGCATGCGGTTCACCAGCGGCCACCAATCCAACGGCTGGGCCGAGCCCCAGGGGTCCATGTAGGCCGAAACGCGGATCAGCACCTCCGCCCCGGCCAGGGCGAGTTGGCGGATGGCCTCGGGGAAGAGCCAGTCGTAGC
>CAYTJV010000263.1:0-10402 GCA_964438165.1 uncultured Planctomycetaceae bacterium
TATGTACGTGCGTATATGTGGGTAATACTGAGCGCTCTGCGTGGGAACGCACGGTTCGGCCGCTCTGCGGCATGGGCGAGGTAAGGACGCAGAGCGTCCCCGGCGCACGTTCCCACGCAGAGCGTGGGAACGAGAATTGCAACCAAGCCTACGGGGTGTCACTCCAGCCCGGGAGCAAAACCGTGGCGGAGCGTATTCTCAGCTACGCAGCGGGGCTGGACGAAGTTCAGCAGGTACTCCGGTCCGCCAGCCTGCGTCCCGGCGCCGGAGAGCCCGAAGCCCCCGAAGGGCTGCCGGCCGACCAATGCGCCGGTAATCCCGCGGTTGAGATACAGGTTCCCCACACGGAATTCCCGCCTCGCCCGTTGGAGATGGGAGGGCTTGCGGCTGAACACGCCGCCGGTGAGCTTGTACGTGCTGGAATTGGCCCAATCGAGGGCCTGGTCAAAGCTGGCCGCACGCATCACGGCGAGCACCGGCCCAAAGATCTCGTCCTGGGCCAGACGGTGGTGTGGCTCGATGCCGGAGAAGATATGCGGGCCCACGTACGGCTTGCCCACGCGCTCGTCGAGCCCGGAGGGTACGTCGCATGCCAGATCGAGCCTCCCCTCGGTCTTCCCCAGGTCGATGTACTCGCGGATTTTCCGCGCGGCCGCAGCGTCGATCACGGGCCCGACGTCGGTGCCGGAATCCAAGGGATCGCCGATCACCAGGCTCCGCGTCGCCTCCACCAGCCGCTCGATGAATACCGGGTACACGCTTTCGACGACGATCGCCCGGCTGCACGCCGAGCATTTCTGGCCGCTGTAGCTGAAGGCCGACTGCCGCACGCCGAGCACGGCTTCGTCCAGGTCGGCCGATTCGTCGACGATGACGGCATTCTTGCCGCCCATCTCGCAGACCACCCGCTTGAGCTGCCCTTGGCCCGGCCGTGTTTGTCCGGCCGCCGCGAAGATGTCGAGCCCGACCTCCTTGGAGCCGGTGAACGCGATGAGGGCCACGCGCGGGTCGCGGACCAGGCCTGCGCCGACAATCTGCCCCGAGCCGGGCACGAACTGGAGCACGTCGGGCGGCACGCCGGCATCCCACAAGATGCGGCATAAGGCCAGGGCGATTCCCGGCGTTTGCGTGGAAGGCTTCACGAGCACGGTGTTTCCGGTCACCAGGGCGGCGGTCGTCATGCCGGCGCAAATCGAGAGCGGGAAGTTCCACGGGCTGATCACCCCCGCCACGCCGCGCGGCTCGTGCCACATCTGGTTCAATTCGCCCACGAATCGGCCCAGTCGCTGCGGCTGGAATAACGCGACCGCCGTCCGGGCATAGTACTCGCAGAAGTCGATGGCCTCGCAAACGTCGGCGTCGGCTTCGCGCCAGATCTTGCCCGACTCGCGGATCACGATGCCCGACAACTCGTCGCGCCGAGCCCGCATCGCCCCCGCTGCCTTCACGAGCATCTGCGACCGGGCCAGCGGGTCCAGATCCCGCCACGATCCAAACGCGGCGGCGGCTCGGCCGATCGCTGCCTCCAAATCGGCCGCCGAGTGGGCGGGGCCCGGTTCTGGCACGCGCGCCGTGCGGATGGCCTCGGCGAGCCGTCTGCGCACCTCCCCGTGCGAGAAATCACGCAGCGGCTCGTTGAAAAACGGCTCGCCGCCGCCGAGGCCGTCGACGGCGGGACCTATTGAGTCGCCCGTTGATCGTGGAACGACGCTAAGCCCAGGGGTTGCAACCCCTGGGCTTGGAAAGACAACCCCGTGCGGAGCCGCCAGAAGCTCCTCGTCCGGCACGGTGTCAAAGAACCCGGCCCGCAGCCACGACTCGTTCGAGGTGTTCTCCAGCAGCCGCCGGACTAGGTACGCCATGCCCGGCAGCATCTCGCCGATCGGCACGTACCGGCGCAGGCGCAAACCGCGCTCGAGCACGGCGGCCTTCAACGGGTCGGCCATGCCGTAAAGCATCTGGAGTTCAATGGCCGAATCCGGCAGCTCGTATTTCCGCAAAAGTGCCAGCCCGTGGGCGATCGAGCGGACGTTGTGAGAGCCCAAGGCCAGCTTCACTCCGCCTTCGCCTGCACGCCGGGGCGCGGCTGCCAGCAACATCTCGGTGAGCCGCTCGAATTGGGCGTCGGTTTCGCGTTTGATGGTCCAGACGGGCACGGGCCAGCCCATCCGCTCGGCATGGATGACCTCGTAATCCCAGTACGCCCCCTTGACTAGCCGGACCGTCACTTGCCGGCCGCTGCGCCGGGCCCAGGCGATGAGCCGCCGCACGTCGTCCTCGCCGCTTTGCAGGTAGGCCTGGATCGCAATCCCGGCCGGAAAGTCGATCGCCTCACACGAGCGCTCGAACAACTCCAGCGTGAGGTCCTTGAGGGCGTATTGCTCCATGTCGAAGTTGATCAGGACGTTGAGCTTTCGAGCCGCTTCGAGGATCGGTCCCAGGGCCTCGCTGAGGGCGGCGATAGATCCCGCGGCGTCGATCGGGTCCACTCTCGCCGCCAGCGAGCTGATCTTCACCGAGACGTTTGCCCGCGGCACCGGACCCAGGTGGTCCGTCTCCAACACGGGATTGGCGTTCCAGTTTGCGCTTCGCGCGGCCAGAGTTTCGATCAGGTCGAGGTAGCGCCGCTGATACGCGCGGGCCTCGGCGTCGCTCACGCAGGCCTCGCCCAGCAGGTCGACGCTGAACGCGACGCCATCCCCCCAAAGCGATTCGAGTTTCGAGAGAGCGGAAGCGGCATCGGCGCCGGCGATGAAGGTTTCGGCCAGAGTCATGATCCGGTTGCTCACCGTGGCGGCGAACAAGCCCTTGGCCAGCCCGCCCGCCCTCAGCCCAAGATCCATCCATCCCGAGAGATTCACCCCCGGCTGGCTGAGGTACTCCGTGAGGTACTCGTGTACTTGGCGGCTGTCGCGGAGCATGGGGAAGACATCAACGAAGCGGAACAACTGGATCTTGAACGCCTGGTCCTTCATCGCCCACTGCACAAGCCGATCGGACCAGAACCGCGACGAGAGCAGCCCCGCGCGATGCTCCCGCCCGCGTGCAAGGAACTCCCCGCCGATCTGCCGCGTCAAGCGTTCGACGTCCGCCGCGCCCGCCGCGAGGGCCAGAGAACTCATCGGTTCTACAGACGGTGTTGTCGAAGGATGAAGCAAAGTCATGTTTTCCTTGTCCCGCCGCCATGGGAATTGTACGCCGGAGGCGCACGGCGGCCAGCACAAGCGAGAGCTCTCGGTCCTTCAGCGCCAGACTGTAGGGCGGACGGAGCGAAGCGACGCCCGCCGCACCGTTGACCCGCGCACGGCGGGCCTCACTGCGTTCGGTCCGCCCTACGGCAACCAGGGACTACTTCCCCGGTTCGAGGAACTCGCGGTTGAATCGCGTGAACGTGATGAACTGATAACCGCTCTTTTCGCCGCGCTCCCAGAGGACGCCGACGGTCTTGTCTTTGAGGATCGTGAGGTCGGAGTAGGCGGCCTCCTTGCTCCAGATGAGCCGCTGGTTGACGAACGTGCGGCCTTCGTCGTAGCTGGTGCGGGCCACGAGGTTGCTGCGGCCGGGGCCTTTGGGACCGGTCCAGAGGATGCGGTCGCGGTCGTCGCCAGCCGACTTGAGCGTGTAGCGCTCGATGGCGCAGGCCACCGGGCTGACCGTCACGCCGGGGCGCGGGGCGGACCAGGTCTTGCCGCGGTCGCCGCTTTCGGCCAAAAAGCGATGGGGGCCCGAGCCCTGGCGGATGTCCATGAGAATCCGCCCGTCGGCCAGTTCGACCAGTTGGTTCTCATCGCCGCCGCGTCCGCCGGGCACCACGTCGCTGCGCTGCCACGTCTTGCCGTGGTCGTCGCTGAAGATGGCCAGCACGCCCGACGGATCGACTTTCCACACCGGGGCAATGAGCCGCCCGCTTCGCGTCTGGATCGGCCCGCCCGGCCCGATCACGCTGGAACGCCAGCGAGCATCCTTCATGTCGCGGGCCACGGCGGTCAAGTCGATCGGCTGCGACCAGGTGACGCCGTGGTCATCGCTGGTGCGGGCCGGGGTTTCGATGTCGTCGGTGCCCGCCCGGGCCGTGTCGGTGCTGCGCCCCGGCTTGCAGCGGAGGTACAAGAGCCACAATCGGCCGTTGGTCCGGTCGAGCACGGTGGCCGGGTTGGCGGCCGACCATTTCTCGCCGGGGTCTTCAATGATCTGCATCGCGGACCACGTCTTCCCGCCGTCGGTGCTGCGCTTCATCACCAGGTCGATGTCGTTGTTCTCCATGCCGGGGTCGGCCATGTTGTCCTTGCGGGCCTCGGCGAAGGCCACCAGCGAGCCGTCGGCGGCGGCCTCGATCGCCGGAATGCGGTACGTGTGGTACCCGTCCTTGCCCGACACGAACACGTCGCTGTGCTTCAGCAGCGGCTCGCCCCACGCCGGCGCAAACACTAAGAACAACGCCAAAAGTGATAGACTCACGTGACGACTCATGGCAGTCTCCTCCTCGGATTGTGAGTACGACAACGCTAGGTCACGGACAAAGGAAATTCACCACGGAGGCACGGAGAACACAGAGAAAGACGCAACGAAACCATGGCAGCGATTTCCCGGCGTTCTTTCGCTTCCCTCTCCGTGTTCTCCGTGCCTCCGTGGTGAACTCACTGCTGTAGTATTAGGTGCCCGCGGATCGCCTCCAGCGACGCGGCGTGGTCCGCCATGCGGGGAAAATACTCCAGGCCAAAGCAGCCCCGGTAGCCCAAGGCGTCGATCCGCTTGGCGATCGCCGGGTAGTTCAGTTCGGTATCGAACAGCTCGGCCCGGCCGGGCACGCCGGCGCCGTGGAAGTGGCCGATGATGTCGATGTTCCACTCGATCGTGGCGATCACCTTGCCTTCCATGATCTGCATGTGATACCGCTCAAATCCATCGCGTGGCGTCCGGATCTTCCGTGCAGTACGCCGACAGCACCTTGTTGATTCCCGCGGCGATGTCGCGGCAGTCTTCGTCCGCGTAGCAGGGGTCGAGCCAGATCATGATGTTGCGGTCGAACAGATCGTCGGCCACGGGGCAGTCGCCGCGGCGGTATTCCACTTGTCCGCCCTTTTCGCGGTAGATCGGGCAATTGAACGAGCAGCCGGACTGCGTGGCGTCGGTCTTGAGCATCACGGGGAACATGTGCGAGTAGACGTGCCAGTCGGGCGCGGCTTCGGGCCCGCGGATGGAGCACTCCGCCGGCCAGATGAAGTTGCCCACGCCCACTCCTTCGGCGTTGAGCGCGGCGGCGATCTTCCGGCCCAGCTCGATGGTTTGCGGAAAGAAGCGGATCGTGTATCCGGGCTCGCCTTCCGGATCGTTGCTCTTCTGCGCCACGATCTCGCGATAGCTCTTCAATTGGCCGAGGATGCTCCGTTTGATCGCATTGTACCGCCTGACCAACTCGGGCATCTTCTGAAGTTGAACCACGTCGACGGCCGCCTCCAGCTCCGACAGGCGGTAATTCGTGCCGCAGAACAGCTCTCCTTCGTAGCGCGGCGGGGCGAAGCGGTCGGGCCGCGTCAGGCCGCCGCACTCGGCCAGTTGGCACGCCCGCTCAAAAAGCCGCTCGTCGTTGGTCACCAAGAGGCCGCCTTCCCCTCCGCCGACGATCTTATAGGCCGAGATGCTGAAGCAGCCCAGGTCGCCCAGCGTGCCCATCGAGCGCCCCTTGTACTTGGCTCCGGGCGACTGCGCGCAATCCTCGATCACCTTGAGGCCGTGCTGTTGGGCCACGGCCAGGATCGGGTCCATGTCGGGAACCGCGCCCATCACGCAGGTCGGTGCGATGGCCACGGTGCGCGGCGTAATGAGCGGCTCGATCCTGGCCGGATCCATCCCCAGCGACCGGTCGACGTCGCAGAAAATGGGCACGCCCTTGGCCATCACCACGGCCGCCGCGGTGGCAAAGAACCCGATGGCCGGCACGATCACTTCGGTCCCCGGCCCGACGCCCACGGCGACCATCGCGGCATGGAGCGCGCCTGTGCCGGAGCTGACGCCCAGCGCGTGCTTCACCGCGAGGATCTCGCGGGCGAGCTTCTCGAAGGCATCCCCCTTGGTGGCCGGCGGTTGCGCGGTTGCGAACCGGGAGAGCGTGGGCCCGGCCCCGAGATCCTCCTCGGAAATCGCCGAGCGGATCCGCTCCATCGCTTCCGCGGAGAACCCGAATCGCTCGGCAATTGAGAGGAACTCCTCGATGCCGATCTTGGGCCGCTTCTTTCCCTGCATCTTGGGAAAGGCCTTGGGGCCGCCGTCGATGGCCAGCGCTACGGGTTGACTTGTGTCGGTCGTCATATTGATGAGTCCATTCTTTCAAGAACGCCAATGAATACGGAATACTGAATAGTGAATACGGAATTCAGAATGAACTTCGGTTGCCGCGCCTTTCATTCTGCCTTCCGTATTCAGTATTCCGTATTCGCTATTCGCTACTCCCGATTCAGACCGTCCTGTGCACCAATTCTCCCAACTCGGCGGCCAGCAGGTTGTCCTGCGGGTAACCGTGACCGAGGTGCTGCCGGAAGCCCTCAGCGTACTTCGCGCCGATGAGCTGTCCGCGTTTTTCGCCCATTGTGAGCATGGCATGAATATACTCGTCCATCCCGTGCTGCTTCAAGAGCCAATCGCGCTGGCTCGCATGGCAGCCGAGCATCTGGGACTTGATGTCGATCACCGAGCTGATGTCGACCACGATCGCGGGATCGACCGGCTTGCCGAACATGTCCTTCCCCTCGACCGGGTCGGCGTAGTACAGGTACGGAACCGGGCGGAACGGCCCGAAAGGCTCGGTCTTCAGATTCGGCACGCCGACGAAGAACGTGGCGTTGCGCACGATGGCGCTGGAGATCTCGTGGTCGATCAGGTAGTCGTTCGGCCCGAGCGAGAACACCACCCTTGGCCGGACCTTGCGAATCAGTCCGACGGCCTTGGTCGTCGTCTCGCGGTCGTAGGCGATAAAGCCGTCGCGGCATTCCAGGCAGTGGTGCTGTCCTCCCAAGACGGCCGCCGCCCTGGCCGCCTCGACGCGGCGAATCTTGCTGATCTCCTCGGGCCCAAGCTGCTCCGAGCCGCAATCGCCGGGCGTCATCGTGGCTATGTGGATTTCCCACCCCTTCTGGTGCAACAGGGCCAACGTGCCGCCGCAGGAGAATTCCACGTCGTCGGGATGGGCCATGAAGGCCAGCACACGCTTGTTGTCCATCATCGGATGCCTCCTCGTCCTGCAAACCATATCCTCTGCGTCCTCCGCGTCCTCCGTGGTGAGATTTGAGATTCACCACGGAGGACGCGGAGGAACACGGAGGAGGTCTTCAATATTGTGCCCGCACCGTGATCGGTTCGGCCAAGGGCGCGATTGCAATGGTTTCCTTCTGCGGGTCGAAGTCCTTGTGCGGCTTGCCCTGCACGGTGACGGATCGCATCGGTTTGCCTTCCGGATGGCGCAGGCGGATCACGATCCGCTGCGCCGTTTTTCCGGGCGGTGGCTGGATGGCCGCGTCAATGTGCCCGGCCGCGACCGCCGAGGCGATCGTATAGCTCACGTTGCCGAACTGGGTCGGCGCGTTGCGGACCGAGAGCTTCATCCCGTCCTTGAACCAATGGCTGGTCGCCATCGGGGCCAGCCAAAGGTCTTCGCCGCGCTCCATGACGAGCATGATCCGCGTCTGGCAGAGGAACCAGCCGGTCTCGTGCGTCTTGTTCCAGCCGCCCGTGTTGTGGAAATGCTCCCAGAAGGAGAGGTTTTCGCGGCTCAACAGGGTCGGGATCGTGTTGAAGTAGGATCGCACGAACGGCTTCACGTCGTCGCGCAGGGCGTAGACCTCGGCGATGCGGCCGTAGTAGGGCTGCACCTTGGGAAAGCCGCCGAAACAGAAGACGTCCTTGCGGTTCTTCTCTTCCGGATAATCGCCCATCCCCGAGCGGAGGAACTGGACGTCTTCGAGGTAGTCGGCGATCCAGGCCACGTCTTCGGTCGCCGGATCGAGGATCTTGGTGGCTGCCAGATGATGCGCGCCGATTTCCACGCAGTAGCACCAGCTCCGGTTCCCGTCTTCGCCGGGCAAGAAGTCGTCGGTGCGGCCGAAGCAGTCGAGCATGGCCGAGCCATCCGGCACCCACGTGCCGTTGTCCACCCGGACCACCGGCGATCGGGCCTGCGTCCAGCGGTACGCCCGCACCAGGTCCACGCGATACTGCTTTGCGTCCTCCAGCAAGGCGGGCGCGGCCGGATGGCCCACGTCGGCCAGCACTCGGGCGGCCGACTCCAAACCGGCACAGTACTGGGCGTCGTTGAAGAACCGGTAGGCGTAGCGGTTCCAGTCGGCCGTGACGCCGGGGGGCATCAGGCCGTACTCGGGGACCTTCTGGCCGTGAATGTCGAGCCGTTTGGTCTTCGCCCGCTGACGCACGATCCACTGGCACACGCGGGCCACTTCGGGGGCGATCTTCTGCATCCAAGCGCAGTCTCGCGTCCGTTGGTAATGCTCGGCCAGCGTCCAAAGGTGCTCGCCCGTGCCCACCATCGTGTAGCCGGTCGTGAGGTAGCCCGCCTTGTTGTAGCGCTTGATGAAGAACTCCAGACTCCGCCGGGCGAAGTCGTGATGGCCCATCATGTCCATGCCACGGATGATCGAATTGGCCTCACTTTCCAGCGGCCCATAGCGATCGGAGCTGATCCACGGCGAGACCCGCACGCCGCGATCTTCGTTGCGCGCGGCCAACAGGCAATGCACCTGCGAGGCGCGAATCACGTTGGTCAAGAGCGGGTCGGGGAGATCGATCTGCATGGCGGGCTCGAGGAGGCTCTTCCAATAGGCATCGACTCGCGGGGCCCACGGGCCGCCTTCCACTAGAGGCGGATGCTCGTTGACCGCGACCTTCCATGCTGGAAGGTACGCACAACACGCGGCCTTCGCTCCGGCGGGCAGGCTCCCCGACACGACGAGGCCCGCCGGCTCCGCTTTCACGGCCAACGGGGTGATCTTGCGCGTATCGAAGAGCGCGAGCACGCGGCCGCCTGCCACGACCAGCACCCCGTCGCGGACCTCTTGGAGTTGAACCGGCTGCTTCTTGGCGCCGCCGAACGCCAATCCAAGCGACGCATCGGCCGCTTTGCCCCCGCGGTTCTCGACAATATATTCGGCAACCCCGAGGGCACAATCGCGGAGCCAAACGGGACCGCCGGAAGGGGCCTCGCCGACCGGGGCAACATACGTTGTCTGCCGGTAGACCACGTCGCCCTCGGTAACGGTGGTCACTGGCATCGGAAGCCATTCGCCGTTCAGATGCCGGGTGATCTTGGCGTTCTTCCCGCTCCCAAATCGCGGCGTGAGTTGCCATTGGTCGGGGATGTCGCGCGGCTTGTCGTCGGGCCGGCTGTACTCGTCGAACACCACCGCTCCCTCGCGAAGGACCACGAACTTGCGGTTGTCGCAGGCCAGGGAGAGCATCGTCGGGCCGAGGTCTTGGATCGGGTTGTGGACCACGGCCATGGCCCGGGCGAAGTCCTGGTCGGGCTTCCGGCGGACTTCGGCCAGGACGCTCGACTGCGACGCGGTCTTTCTCAAATAGTCGCTCAGGGTGACCGGCGCGGGCACGCGCGTCACAAACAGCCCGGCATGAGGGACGTACACGCAGTCGTTGGCCAGCAAGTCCTCGACCGCCACCGCGAACGCCGTATCGGGAAACTGGAATCGCAAGACCGTGCGATCGGCCTTGTACCGCTTGGAGGTGCTCGACCGGATCTTCAGATCCAGCGGCTTTGTCGGGTCCCACGTGCGACGGTATGGAGAGTCGGCCGTAGGCCCGAGGATGACGCCGTTGTAGAGTTCGATTTCGGTTTTCGGCGCGGAACCCGGCCGGGTCGATTCGATCCGCACGTCGACGGTGTTCCAGATCGAACGGGTGTACGCCGAAAGGGACTTAATTCTCGTTCCCACGCTCCGCGCGGGAACGGGCGTCTTGGCCGCTCTGCGGCCATCGTCTGACGCGCCGCGGAGCGGCGGGGCTTGCGTTCCCACGCGGAGCGTGGGAACGAGGAGCAACAGCCAGCGGACCTTCTGGGTGCCGCGGGCGAATCCTTGGTGGCCGAGCGACCAGACCAGGCTGCTGTCGATCTTCTCCGGGGCAACGCTCACCGGCTGCCACGCTCCTTGCCAGGCCGACTCGCCAGTCCAGTACTGCAACTGAATCGAGCCGGCCGGCGGTACGCTCGCGGCATTGGGGAATTGGAGGACCAATTGACGCAAGAGCCGGTTTTCATCCCATCGCAGCCCGATGCAGCCGGTGCCCGCCCAGTCGGGAACCTTGTAGGTTCCATCGGCGGCGGGCAACAGGTCTTTGGCCGGATAGAGGTCTTCGGCGGGGATCTCGTCGACCCGGCCGGCCT